>JBBRFG010000026.1:0-23190 GCA_038224685.1 Sphingomonadales bacterium | reverse complement strand
GGCTCGGCTTCGATCACCTTGAGGTAGGCACGCACCGCCGGGGGCGGCATGTGGCGGGCCATTTCGTATTGCTTGAGGTTGGCGACCGGGATGCCAAACGCGGCGGCGAACTGTTCCTGCGTCATCCCCAGCCGGTTGCGCAGCACCCTGAGCCTGCGCCCCATGTGCGCCCGCTCCAGTCCGGCGACGCTGACGTCGAAATCCTCGGAATCGTTCGGATCAGCCGGAAGCCCTATCGTAGTTTCTTTGTTCACCGGCATTGCTCCTTCGTACGGAAATCAAACGTATTCGCTCGCGTCGCATTACGTAAACGACGGTGTGGAGTTTCCTCTGCACCATACCGACCGCTTTGTAGCGATCCTCCCCGTCAACCGGGCGAAACGAGGCGAGCACGATATAGAACGGATCATCAAACACCCGTTGCCCAAACGCCAACCCCAACCCGTGCTTGGCGCGGTTGGCGTCATCTTTGGCAGGATCGAATTCAAATCGCATCGCACCAACTGTGTGAATCACACATAAACCCAATTCGACGCAAAGTCGAGCGCATCCTCATCGCGCCTTTGCCCGCGAGGCCGCTAACGCCGCCCCCACCAGCACCATACCCGCAATATCCAGCCCGCTCAGCGCCTCGCCGAACGCCAGCCAGCCATACAGCGAGGCCACTGCGGGCTGGGTCAGCAGCGCAAGGCCAACGACCAGCGGGGGGAAATACCGCAAGGCATAAACCATCAGCCCCTGCCCCACCAATTGGCTGACAATGAACAGCCCGATCACCGGCGTCCAATCTGTCGGCCACACCGGCTCGCCCAGCGCGAGTGCGATGCCGAGCAGCACCGGACAGCCGAACAGGCTCACCCAAACCAGCAGGCTCCACGATCCAAACTGTCCGCGCGCGCCTTGCAGGGTTAGCAGATAGACCGCGTATAGCAGCCCGGCGGCCAAGCAGAACAGATCGCCCACCAGCGTCGCGTTCGAAATCTCCAAACTGCGGCCCAGCAGGATCGCAGCGCCTGCCAGCGCGAACACAATCGCCAGCCATTCCAGCCCGCGCGGCAGCATCCGTGCAGCGATGAAACCCCAGAACAGCAATACAATCGACCCGGCATTGCCGAACAGGGTCGCATTGCCCAACCGGGTCAGGCCAATGCCAATGTGCCAGCTCGCCAGATCAAGCGCGAAGGTAACTGCCCCCAGGGCCACCAGCGCCAGCGTATTGCCGCCCATCCCGCCCAATCGCTGGCCGTTCGCGCGCGCCAGCAGCACCAGGAACGGCAGCGCCAGGAACATCCGCCAGAACCCGGCGGACACTGGCCCGGTATCGGCCATCCGCACGAACCACGGCCCCAGCGCCAGTGCCACGTTCCCACCTAGCAGCGCAGCCAACAGCAGCCACGCGGCGGGGCGCCCAACCGGCTCCGGGGCCTGGTTGACAAGCTCTGATTGGGCGGCACCGTCATTTTCCATGCTTGCGCCCTAGCTTCCCGCGCTCCAAGTGGATAGCCAATCGCAACTGGTTCACAAGGATTACCCCCACATGCATGACGTCTTGTTTCAACCGCTCAAAATGGGCGCGCTTACCGCGAAAAACCGCATTCACATGGCCCCGCTCACGCGCGGGCGCGCGGCGGAACCGATGTTCACGCCCAACGACCTGATGGCGACCTATTACCGCCAGCGAGCCGGCGCGGGCATGATCTTGACCGAAGCAACCGGGATCAGCCGCGAAGGGCTGGGCTGGCCGTCTGCTCCCGGCATCTGGAGCGACGAACAGACCGAAGCCTGGAAGGCGACCACCACCGCCGTTCACGAAGCTGGCGGGCTAATCGTGATGCAACTGTGGCACATGGGGCGGATCGTCCACCCAGTGTTCCTTGATGGCCAGCCGCCGGTTTCTGCCAGCGCCACCACTGCGCCGGGCGATGCGCATACGCCGCAGGGCAAGCAGCCCTATGCCGCGGCGCGGGCGATGACACTTGACGATATTCAACGCACGATTGGCGATTACCGCCGTGCGGCGGAAAACGCCAAAAAGGCCGGATTTGACGGGGTTCAGTTGCACAGCGCCAATGGCTATCTGGTCGATCAATTCCTGCGCGATAATACCAACCTGCGCACCGATGAATATGGCGGCAGCCCGGAAAACCGCACCCGCTTCATGCGCGAAGTGCTCGAAGCGCTTATCGATGTGTGGGGCGCAGACCGGGTCGGCATCCGCCTGTCGCCCAACGGCGATTCGCAAGGGGCCAATGATAGCAACCCAGCGGCAACCTTTGGCGCAGCGGCCAAGGTGTGCGAAGAGCTAGGCCTCGCTTTTGTCGAACTGCGCGAACCCGGCCCCGAAGGCACCTTTGGCCAGACCGATGTGCCCAAGCAAAGCCCGCTGATCCGCGAAATCTACTCCGGCGCATTAATCCTCAACAGCGATTACACCGCCGAGGAAGCCGTGGCCGCTGTGACCAGCGGCAAGTGCGATGCCGTCACCTTTGGCCGCCCGTATATCTCAAACCCCGATCTGGAAACGCGGATCGCGGCGGGCGCGCATTGGAACCCGAACAAGGACGTGCCCAAAAGCTGGTATTTCCCGATTCCCCAAGGTTACGTTGATTATCCGACACTGGCTGAGGAACGGGCCGAAGCCGCCGGGTAATTATTCGGCGGGTGCGGCTGCGCCATCAGGTGAAGGGGTCGGGGCAGCAGCGGTTGCTTCGGCCCCTTCGCCAAGCGCGCTGGTGATTTCGGGCTGATCGGCATCCACATCAGTTGCTGAAGGCGCCTGTCGGGGTTCAAGCGGGGCCTGCGATTCGATCTGTTCCAACGGGATCATCGCATCGCTGATCGACCCGCCCAAAACGTCGCCTGCGGCTGCGTCGCCCTGATCAGCAGGCGCGGCGGGTTCTTCTGCGGTGCAGCCTGCAAGCATCAATGCAAGTGCAAGGATCGGGGCCAGCTTCATTCGCACGCCTTTCGCGCAGGCCGATCCAGCGCGTCAAGGAAATCATTGCGGGTCGCCATCATCGCCGCGTCCCATTGTTCAACGGACACCTTGATCCCCAGCCGTGCCAGACTGGTGACACCGTATTCGGCAATCCCGCACGGCACGATCCCGCCGAAGTGGGAAAGGTCAGGATCAAGGTTTACCGAAAACCCGTGCATCGTCACCCAGCGCCGCACCCGCACGCCAATCGCGCCAATTTTGGCCTCAGTGCCGTCAATATCGCGGGTCCAGATGCCGACGCGGCCTTGTGCACGCCAGCTTTCCACCCCGAAACTGGCCAGCGACGCGATCACCCAGCCCTCGATTGCGTGGACGAAACAGCGCACATCGCGCCCGCGCTTGCCTAGGTCTAGAACGAGATAGCCCACCCGTTGACCCGGCCCATGGTAGGTATAGCGCCCCCCGCGCCCGGCATTGACGACCTCAAACCGGGGATCGACCAGCTCAGCCGGATCGGCGCTGGTGCCTGCGGTGTAGACGGGCGGATGTTCGAGCAGCCAGACAAGCTCGCTGGCTTCGCCCGCAAATACGGCAGCGTTGCGCGCTTCCATCGCGGCCAGCGCCTGCGCGTAGGGCACCGGCGCGGCTTCGCAGCGATACTCAATCGCGGACGCGGGCACGGGGTCAGAAACGGGGCCAGACAGGGGGCCAGATACAGGAACAGGAGCAGTGCTTGCCATGGGGCAGCGGTGGGGGCATTGACTGCCGAGATCAAGCTGCGATTGCGCAAAGTTTATGGGAACAAGGGATCGTAAATGACAAACAGCAAGCTCGATATGGGCCAAGCTTGGACGCAGGCAACCGGGCTAATTGGTGCCAACCGCGATACCATTGGCGCGATTGCCGGATTGTTTTTCTTCTTGCCCGCACTGGCTTTGGCGTTTTTTGCGCCCGATTTGGTCAATCCCCCGGCAGCTGGCCCAAGTGGCAGCGATCCTCAGGTCGCGTTTCAGGCCATGATGGATCAAATGACGCAGGCCTATGCCGATAATTGGCCGCTGTTTGCGGCAGTGACACTGGCGCAATTTGTTGGCTCGTTAGCGCTGTTGGCGCTGCTGACAGATCGGGCACGGCCGACCGTGCGCGAGGCGTTGATGGTCGGACTGACCAGTCTGCCGTCGTACCTAGCCGCGCAGATACTCAGCGCCTTGGCCGTGGTGCTACTCATCGCCATTCCTTTGGGCCTGATATCTGCGGCTGGGTCTCAAGTGGCCGTCGTCGTAGCTGGCATTGTGCTGGTGCTTATCGGTCTGTATATGTTCATAAAATTCACGCTGATTGCGCCGATCATTGCGATTGATGGGATGCGCAATCCGATCAAGGCATTAAGGCGGTCTTGGCAATTGACCAAAGGCAACAGTTTTCGCATCGCGGCGTTCCTGTTGCTGTTGTTCTTCACCATCGGGATTATCGCGGCGTTAGTGTCGGGAATACTTGGTTTGGTGTTCTCAGCGTTTGGGCCGGATATTGCGGCAATTGGACTTGGCGTGGTCAATGCCGTGGTCAACACCGGTCTCGGGGTGGTCTTTCTCGTTGTGATAGCAGCGGTTTATCGGCAGCTTGCCGGGCAATCGCCCGAAGGCCTAGCGGCAACGTTTGACTAACCGCAGCGCGGCAACTGGAATGACGCACACCGACCCCGAAGTGGCGCACGCGATTAGCAGCACTCCCCCCACCGGCGCGATTCCGCCGGGGCGCATGGCGTTGCTGTTCACTGTCATGCTGGTGACCGCAGCGGGCAACACCGCGATGCAATCGGTGATGCCGTCGATCGGCACCGCCTTGCAGGTCGATGATGTGTGGATCAGCCTGGCGTATAGCTGGTCGGCGTTACTGTGGGTGGTGTGTGCGCCGTTCTGGGCGCGGCGGTCTGACCAACGCGGGCGCAAAGCGATGATGGCGCTTGGGCTGGTGGGCTTTGTCGTCTCGATGCTATTGTGCGGATTGGCGCTGTATTCGGGGCTAACCGGCTGGCTGTCGGCGTTTTGGGCACTGATCGCGTTTGCGGCGGCGCGCAGTGTGTATGGCGGGTTCGGCAGCGCCGCGCCGCCAGCGGTGCAGGCCTATGTCGCATCGCGCACCCCGCGCGCGGAGCGCACACAGGCCTTGTCGCTGATTGCTTCAAGCTTTGGGCTCGGCACCGTGATCGGCCCGGCGCTTGCCCCGCTGATGGTGCTGCCATTTCTGGGGTTTGGGCTGACCGGGCCGTTCATCTGTTTCGCCGCGATTGGCGTGATTGCGCTGGTGCTGCTGCGCTGGCGGTTGCCGAATGACGAGCCGCAATTTGCCGCTCGCGGGCAGGCCGCCCCCTATTCGAGCGGATCGGGCGCGCCGAGCGATCCTCAAGAACCCGTAGCCGACGATGGGAGCGAGCCACCCCGCCTCGGCTGGTTCGATCCGCGCCTTCGTCCGTGGGTGATTGCCGGTTTCTTTGGCGGACATGCACAGGCGATGGTGTTGGGAATTTCGGGCTTTCTGGTGCTCGACCGGCTGGGCCTGCGCGATACGCCTGCCGAAGGCGCTGGCCCGGTTGGGCTGGTGTTGATGAGCGGGGCGATTGCCACACTGCTGGCGCAATGGGGGCTGATCCCGCGCTTTAACCTCGGCCCGCGTGCAGCAACGCTGTGGGGCATAGCAACCGCCGCGCTGGGTACAGTGGTTCTGGGTTTGGCAGGCAATCTGCACCTGATTGCACTGGGCTATGCGATTGCCTCGCTGGGATTTGGCCTGTTCCGACCTGGCACGACAGCGGGAACGTCGCTGGCCGTGACCCGGGCAGAACAAGGGCAGGCATCGGGCATTGTCGCCTCGCTGGCAGGGGCAAGCTATATTTATGCTCCGGCGCTCGGCGTGTGGCTGTATGGCCATTCTGATTGGGTGGGTTTCAGCCTGATTGTGGCGCTGTGCCTGGCAGTGTTCGCACATGGTTGGTTTGCGTTGCAAGACGACGGAGCCTTGACCGGCGAGCAGGGGTAGTGCGCCTTCATAGCGCCACTCTGCGGCCAAGTCGCCGCAAGGCCGACCGGCCCGCCCACTGTGATCCGTGCGTGATTTGAGACTGATCAGGCAAATTCTGCCGCTAAATGAATATCAGTCGCATTTCCATTTCATCCGCGTTTGGGGTTGCACTTGCGAATAACTTGCAATAACCGCCTTTCTACACAGAAAGGTACCCGATGATTCACTCCTTCGCCCGCTCCGCCCTATTGCTTGGCTGCGCGTCAATTGCAGTCCCCGTTCTCGGTGAAAATGCGCCTATTGCCGAAGCAGCAGACAGCGCCGCAGCCGATGATGTAAGCGAACCTGGCTCGCACATTATCGTGACGGGCGACGTCCTTTATTCCAGTCGGTTGAACGCGCTGAAAACGCCGACCCCGATCATCGATGTGCCGCAATCGGTCAGCATCACCACCGCCGATCAAATCGTGCGGCAGGGCTTCGACAGCATCAGTGATATCGTGAACTATACGCCGGGCGTCACCAATTCGCAGGGCGAAGGCCACCGCGATGCCGTGGTGTTTCGCGGCGTGCGGTCAACCGCCGACTTTTTTGTCGACGGCGTGCGCGATGACGTCGAGTATTTTCGCGGTCTTTACAACCTTGAGCAGGTTGAGATCCTGCGCGGGCCCAACGCGCTGTTGTTCGGGCGCGGCGGAACCGGCGGCATCCTCAACCGGGTGACCAAGAAAGGCGTCGTCGGCGAAAACTTCACCGGATACCGCGCATCGGTCGACACCTTCGGTGCATTCGACATCTGGGCCGACCTGAACCTTGCCACCAGTGAAAAATCGGCACTGCGGATCAACGCCGCTTATGAAAACCTCAACAACCACCGTGATTTTTATGATGGCGAACAGATCAGCGCAAACCCGACCTTCCACGCCGAATTGGGCGCGGCAACCACAGTCGATCTGTCGTATGAATACCTCAACCACGAACGCTTCGTTGATCGCGGCATCCCAACCGACGACAATGGCAACCCGGTGCGTGCGCTGCGGCGAATTACGTTTGGCGACGCGGACAATAATTTCACCGCGTTTGAAGCCCACGTGCTGCGCGCCGCTTTGCAGCACAATTTTTCCGACAGCGTGAAAGGCAATTTCACGGCATCATACGGCGACTACGACAAAGTCTATTCAAACTTTTTCGCGTTCGGCTACACTCCGGCAACCAACGTGGTTGCGATTGATGGCTATATCGACACCACACAGCGCCAGAATTTGGTGCTGTCGGGGAACCTGATCGGCGAATTTGCGACCGGCAGGATCGGCCACACGCTGCTCGTCGGCGGCGAATATATCGACACCAGCAACAACAACGACCGGTTCAATGCAGTGTTCGATACGGCCGCTGCCGACGGCAGGCGCACTGATGTCGAATTCTTTTCCGCCGTCCGCCCGCTCGCGCTGCGCGGCGGAACCGGCACGCTGGCCGATGGACGCACCACCAATGTCGCCTTTACCGGACTTAACGACGATACCGAAGCCGACCTGACGGTATTTTCGGCCTATATTCAGGACGAAATCAAGCTGGCTGACTGGCTGCGGGTGGTGATCGGCGCGCGGTTTGACAGTTTCGAAATCACTGTGCTCGACAATCGCAACGGCACGGTGCGGACGCGCAAGGATGACAAGGTCAGCCCGCGTCTCGGTGTGATACTGAAACCGCAGGAAAACCTATCGCTTTACACCAGCTATTCGGAAACCTTCCTGCCGCGTTCGGGAGATCAGTTTGCCGACATCAATCCGCCCAACGATGCGCTTGATCCCGACACTTTCTCCAACCTCGAAGCTGGGGTAAAATGGGATATCCGCTCCGGCCTGTCGGTAACGGGCGCCGTGTTTCAGATCGAACAATCATCACCGCAGGTGTCTGATACCAACACCGACACGCTCGATGTGATCACCTCGCGGATTCGCGGGTTTGAAGCGCAATTGCAGGGGCAGGTGACCGAGGGATGGTTCTTGACGTCCGGCTATTCCTATCTCGATGGCGAACAGCAAAGCCGCACTGGACCGACCGGACGCCGGGTCCGCGAACTGCCCGAGCATAAGTTTTCGATCTGGAACAATTTCCAAGTGACCGAAAAGGTTGGCCTGGGCATTGGGTTGATCGCGCAGGATGAAAGCTTTGCCGACAATGGCAACGCCCTTCGGCCGGCCGATCCGCGCGCCACCCTGCCCGCCTATGCCCGCGTGGATGCGGCCGCCTATTATGATGTCAGCGACAATCTGCGGGTGCAGGTGAATATCGAGAACGTGTTTGACGCGGTGTATTTCCCGTTCTCTCACTCAGCCGACGAGGTGACTGTGGGCGCGCCCCTCAACGCGCGGTTCACAATCAGCGGGCGGTTCTGACAATGGCAACCGGGCGCTAGCGGGCGGTGTCCGTCTCAGACGGCACCCGCAGCGCAGGGACGGCTTTGGCCGCGTCCTCGGCGCTGATACCGGGGGCGGGCGCGGCGCTGATGCGTTCGCGGCGCTGCGCGACCCGCCCGGCCTGTTCCACCGCCTTGATCAGCCGCGGATAGACCCCGCAGCGGCAGATATTGGGGATCGCGGCGGCGATTTCCTCCAGCGTTGGCGCGGGGTTGCGCTGGATCAGCGCTGCGGCTGCAATCACGATGCCCGGCGTGCAATATCCGCACTGGATCGCGGCCTGCGCCACCATCGCCTGCTGCACGGGATGGGAACGGTCGCTCGACAACCCTTCGATGGTGGTGATCAGCCGCCCTTCGGCCTCAGCCAGCGTAATCCGGCACGATCGCAGCGCCACCCCGTCAACCAACACCATGCAAGCCCCGCCGCAGTCCCCGCCGCCGCACGCCTTGGTGCCGGTGAGGTTCATCGCCTCGCGCAATGCATAAAGCAGCGGCATCCGGGGATCGAGATCGAACTCCACCGGCCGTTCATTGACGGTCATGCGTGGCATAGTGCGGGCCTAAAAGCGCCTACTGCCGCCAGCTATCATCGATTTTATCGACCCGGCGTTTCCATGCCTCGAAATCGAACATGCCCGCTCCGCCTTGGCCGACCATCACCGCCAGATCGCTCTGATGCACATCGACCACGGCCTGCGGCACAAGGTTGGGGTTGCCCATGCTCAGCGTCGCCACCTGAATTTCACAGGCGCGTTGCAGCGCCCACATCTTCACGAACATGCCCTGAATGGTCTTGTCCATCACCACCGGGCCATGGTTGCGCAGCATCAAAATGCTGTGCTCGCCCATATTGCCCACCAGCCGCTCGCCTTCCTCAGCGCGAACGGTCACGCCTTCAAAGTCGTGATAACCGATCTTGCCCTGAAAATTGCAGGCGTAAAAATTCATCGGCAGCAGGCCGTCCTTGTGGCTGGAAACTGCCATCGTGGCGGTGGTGTGGACATGGCAGATTGCGTCCGCCCGGCTGCCCAGATGCTGGTGGAAATAGGCGTGCTGGGTAAAGCCCGCCTTGTTCACCATATACGGCGATCCGCCGACATTGTTGCCGTCCACATCAATCTTGACTAGGTTGCTGGCGGTTACCTCGCTGTAAAGCAGCCCGAACGGGTTGATTAGGAACGTATTCTCTTCCCCCGGCACTTTCAACGAGATGTGGTTGTAGATTGATTCCGACCAGCCGAGATGATCAAAAATGCGGTAACACGCGGCAAGATCCAGCCGTGCCTGCCACTCTGCCTTGGTGCATTGGCCCTCGATTGAATTTGGTCCGGGCTTGAGCTGGGTTGCCATCGGCTATTCCTCTTCCGTTTATCCGCGCGATTGTTATCGCATGTGGAGGGATTGTTTTGCAAGCCGCCTGCGCTTTGGCTAGGCCTGCTCGCAATGAGCGCGCCCGGGTCTCCGTCTGCAAATCTGGCTTCGGCCAAACTGGTGAGCGGCAGCATTCCGGCGCACTTGGTCAGTCAGACCGTACCGGCGATTATTGGCGTGGCAGCGGTCATGTCGATCGGGATCGTCGATGCCTATTTCATCGGGCAATTGGGGCGCGATGCGCTGGCGGCGATTTCGTTCATCTTCCCGGTTAGCGTGGCGACAACCTCGCTCGGCGTCGGAATTATGGTTGGGATCAATTCGGTAGTGGCTAGGGCGCTGGGCGAAGGCGATGAGATTCGCGCCGCCCGGCGGGCCAATCTGGGGATCGTGTTTGCCGCCGCCTGCGGGCTGGTAATGGCCACTGCGCTATGGCTGCTGATCGATCCGATCTTTGCCGCCATGAACGCGCCCGATGCCCTGATGCCGCTGATCCGCGCTTACATGTATCCCTATGCGGCAGGGTTCCCGCTGATCCTGCTGATCATGGGGTTCAACGGCGTGTTGCGCGGGCAAGGCGAAGCGCGCCGGACAAGCACCATCAGCATCTCTTACGCCGCCGCCAACTGGGTGCTTAATCCGCTGTTGATTACCGGCGCGTTTGGGATCGAAGGGTTTGGCATGGCGGGCGCTGCCTATGCCACGGTGATCGGCTGGGGCATAGGGCTGGCGATGGCGCTGTGGTTGATCCGCACCACGGCCCTGCCGTTCAATCTGGCGCTGCTGAAGACCGGTAGCCTGGTTGATCCGGCGATGGCGATTATCAAAGTCGGTGTGCCAGCGGCGTTTTCCAATGCGATCAACCCCTTGGGCCTGTCGGTGCTGACCGCGTTGGTGGCGCTGGAAGGCGATGCGGCGGTCGCCGGGTTTGGCGCTGCTGGCCGATTGCAAAGCTTTGTCATCGTGCCGCTGCTGGCGCTATCAGGCGCGATTGGCGGGATTGTCGGACAGAATTGGGGCGCGGGCCGGTTTGACCGGGCGCGCGAGGCCGTGCTGTATGCCGCCGGTTTCTGCGTGGTGTGGGGGCTGGTGATCGCCATCGCGATGATCACGGCGGGCGAGCACTTTGCGAAGCTGTTTACCGATGATCCCGCCGTGATCGCAGAGTTTGCAAGCTACGTCGCCATCGCGGCTTGGGGCTATGCCGGGTTCGGGCTGCTGATTGTCGGCAACGGCATTTTGAACGCGGTCGACAAATCGAGCTTTGCACTGCTGCAATCGGTCACACGGGTGTTTTTGGTGATGCTGCCAATCGCGCTGGTGTTGCAACCAGAGATGGGTAGCGCCGCAATTTATACGGCTGAATTGATTGCCAATCTATTTGGCGCAGTGACTGCCGTCTTGCTGGTGCGATACGTCTTTGCGCAGCGCGCGCCGGCACCGGGCGCAGGCCAGCCGCGCTAGGCTGATGTTAACCACCCATGCCGCATAGCGGGGGCTGGAACACAAAAGGGCGCGCACTGCATGGATGATCTGCTGGCAGATTTCATCGCCGAGACCCGTGAAATGCTGGCAGCGTCAAGCGGCGAAATCGTCGCGTGGGAAGCTGATCCGGCTGACCGCGCGCGGCTGGATACGATCTTTCGCTTCGTCCACACGGTCAAGGGCAATTGCGGGTTTTTCGACTTTCCGCGCTTGGCCGAATTGAGCCATGCTGCTGAAGATGCCTTGTCCGATTGCCGCGCCGGGCGGCGTGAACCCGGCCCACAAATGGTGTCCGGTGTGCTTGCCATCATCGACCGGATCGCACAGATGATTGACGCAATCGAAGCCGGCGAACCGTTTCCCGCAGGCGGCGACGAATTGTTGATCGACGCACTCAATGTCACACGTGAAACATTAGCCGAAGCGGGGTCTGAAGCGACCTACGAGGGGTCTAAACCGGGCAAGACGGGGGATAAAACTGCGCCCGACCCGGCTGAAACCGCTGATCTGACCAATCGCAGCGATGATGCTGCCACTCCTGCCGCCCATACAACTTACGCTGCGCAGCGTACCATCCGCCTGCCGGTCGAACTGCTCGACCGGGTGATGAGCGGCGTTTCGGACATGGTGTTGGCGCGCAATGATCTGGCGCACCGGCTGCGGCAGGCGGGCAATCAGCCGACGATCGATGGACCGTTTGAACGGCTCACCACCATCCTCACCGATGTGCGCGATGCGGTCACCCGGATGCGGATGCAGCGGATTGAGACAGTGTTCAGCGCCCTCCCCCGGCTGGTGCGCGATCTTTCGGCAGAGCTTGGCAAGCAGGTGATGGTCGATCTGGATGGCGGCGATGTTGAACTTGACCGCGAAATGATCGAGACAGTCCGCGATCCGCTGATCCACATCATCCGCAACGCGGTTGACCACGGGATCGAACCGCCCGCGATGCGGCGTGCCAATGGCAAACGCGAGATCGCCTTGCTCGCCATCGCAGCGCGCCAATCGGGCAACACCATCGCGCTTGTGCTGAGCGACGATGGGCGCGGGCTGGACGAAGAACGGATCGCCGCCAAAGCCATCGCCACCGGCCTGATCACCGCTGGCGAACGCGCCGGGATGAGCCGTGACAAAATCCTCAATCTGATTTTTGAACCCGGCTTTTCCACGGCCGAAACCGTCAGCAATGTTTCGGGCCGCGGGGTTGGACTGGATGTGGTGCGCCAGAACCTTGAACGGGTCGGCGGCAGCATCAAGGTCGCCAGCCATCCCGGCCAGGGCACGTTGTTCACTATGCAGATCCCGCTGACGCTGAGCATCATTGCAGGCCTGACGGTCGAGGTTGGCGAGCACCGGTTTGCGATCCCGCAAAATTATGTCGAAGAAATTGTTCACGGTTCGGCCCGAACGCTTGATCTTACCCACATGGGCGAGACCGCGCTGGTCACCTTTCGCGGCAACCGCGTGCCGTGCCTGATGCTCGCTGATGTGTTGGGGCTGAAGAGCGGCGAGGCAGGCGCAGATAGCAACAACGATCACACCTTGGTGATGCTGCGGCTGGCAAACGGCGATCTGTTCGCTCTGGCGGTGGAGCGCATCCACAATCACGGCGATCTGGTGGTCAAACCGCTGGCACCCGCAGTGATGAAATGCGGGCTTTATGCCGGATCGACGCTGCTGGATGATGGCCAGCCGGTGTTGCTGATTGATGTCGCGAACATCGCAGCGGCGCATGGTCTGATCACCGATACCCGGATCCGCGCCCAATCACGCGCGCGCGCGCCGCTTGACGATGACACCGCCAAACCGGCATTTGATGCGCTGCGGGCGATGCTGTTCACCGATTTTGCCGGTCGGCGGTTAGCGGTGCGATTGGAACTGGTGCAGCGGATCGAAACCGTTCCGGCCAGCGCAATCGACCATTCGGCAGCCCGCCCGCGCGCGGTGATTGATGCGATGATCCTGCCGGTGGTCGGCCTGCCTGATACGCTGACAGGATCACGGGTGCGGCTGCTGCGCTTGTCCGACGGCGCAAGCGAGCTGCTGTACGCAGTGCGCGAGGTTGACGATGCAGTGCTGCTGGACGCTGCAACGCACCCGGTCAGCGATGATCCGTGGGCCGAAGCGGTCACGCTGATCGCTGGCCAGCCGGTCACGCTGATTGATGCCCATGCGTTGTTTGCAGCCCACGGCGCGCCGCCGGTCGCCGCCAGCCGCCCGCGCTGCGGTCTGCCAGATGATGACTGGGCGCGCACCATTCTTGGCCCGCTGGTGGCAGCGGCTGGTTATGATATCGCGGTCCCCGGTGACGCTGCGTCTAACGCAATCACAATCGTGTTTGACGAAGTGTACGAAGTGGCCGAGGCGCTGGGCCGCGTCCCTACCAGCGCGGTAATCCGGCTGCGCGATCATCCCGCTGCGCCTGTGGGCTGCACCACCATCTATCGTTACGACCGGGAAGGCTTGCTGGCGGCGCTTGCTGCCGCTGCACGCGCCGGTTCATCCCTGGAACGCCGCGCATGACAAACCATCTGCTGGTGATCGCGCAGATTGCCGGACGCCGCTGCGCATTGAGCGCGCTCGATGTCAAATCGGTGATCGATCTGGGAACGGTTACCCCGATCCCGCGCACGCCCGATTACATCGCGGGTATCACTGCGCTGCGCAGCCAAGCGCTTACCGTGATCGATTGCCGTTTGGCCCTGGGGCTGGGAACGGGGCTGGGAACGGGTCTGGAAGGGCACGGCTGCGGGCATATCTGGCCTACAGACGACCGTGCCGCCGTGGTGAGCGAGGGCGGCCACGCCTATGCGCTGTTGGTAGACCAGATCGAGGATATCACGACTGCTATCGGCGAACCGGGACAGGTGCCCGGTGGGTTTGGTGCCGCATGGTCACGGGTTGCCACCGGCACAATCGAAACCATGATCGGGCCGGCATTGCTGATTGATCTGGCTGCGCTGATCGCCGGGCCGGACGCAGCGCGTCATGGCAACGAAGCTGCGGCTTAGAGCGCTTTCCTGCCGCTTATCAGTGGTGACTAGGGTTCGCTTTAATCCAATGCTTACCAACTGCCCCTAGGCTGGTCATGCCAATCGCAGGAAACGCCATGAAAACATGCCTCATCGTCGACGATTCCCGCGTGATCCGCAAGGTTTCACGCCATATCCTCGAAACCCTTGGCTTTACTGTAGAAGAGGCCGAAAACGGCAAAACTGCGCTGGATGCCTGCGCGGCCGCGATGCCCGATGTCGTGCTGTTGGACTGGAACATGCCAGTGATGACGGGCATCGAATTTCTGGTGCAACTGCGCCAGCGGCCCGGCGGGGCAGCGCCCAAGGTGGTGTTTTGCACCACCGAAAACGATGTTGCCCACATTCGCGAAGCGATTCAGGCCGGGGCCGACGAATATGTAATGAAGCCGTTTGATCACGAAACCTTGCAGATCAAATTGCAGCTGATCGGGTTTGCGTGAACCGATCAACACCTTGTTCGCAATCGTCGTCCGCTGCTGCGGGCGTGGACAGCAAGACCAGACGCGCGTTTGTCCATCCGGGCGGCGCTGCGGCAATCCGGGTGATGATTGTTGACGATTCGCTGACTGTTCGCACCATTTTCAAACGGATGGTGGAAAGCGATCCGGCGATGGTTATCGCTGGCACTGCCAGCAGCGCCGAAGGTGCCTTGGCACAATTGGAAAACGCGCCTGCCGATGTAATCCTGCTCGACTTGGAAATGCCCGGTATTGGCGGGCTGGGCGCGTTGCCTGCTATCCTTGCGACGCCCGCCGCGCCGCAGGTGCTGGTGGTATCGGCGCTGACGATGGACGGGGCCGAACACACCCTTACCGCGCTGGCAATGGGGGCGGCCGATACGCTGCTTAAGCCCCGACCGGGCGGCTTTACCGAAGATTACCGCGCGCAGCTGCTGGGCAAGATTCATGCGCTGGGTTCGCGCGCGGCTGATCCGGTCAGCGAACCTGCCCGGCTGCTCACGCCGTCATTCGCGCGCGCCGATGCGGCGCGGCGGCGCTTGCGGCCCGAAATTATCGGGATTGGCGCATCGACCGGGGGCATCCATGCGCTCTGCCTGATGCTGCGGCGGCTGACGCCGGATTTCGATCTGCCGATCCTCATCACCCAGCATCTGCCATCGTCGTTTATCCCGGTGTTCGCGCGTCAGGTCGAATCCGCCAGCGGCCGCCCGGCTGACATCGCCGCCGATGGGACCGCCATTGGTTCGGGGCGCATCCTGATTGCGCCGGGGCACGGCCACATGCTGGTGCAGCGCACAGGCGACCGGTTGACGACCCGGCTTTCGTTCGCCCCTGCTCCGAGCGGCTGCGTGCCATCGGTCGATCCGATGCTGTCCAGCATGGCCGAAGCCTGCGAAGGCCGCGCGCTGGGCGTGATTCTATCGGGGATGGGCCGCGACGGGGTGATTGGCGCAGCCGCTGTGGTTGATGCGGGCGGCATGATCTGGGCGCAGGATGCCGATTCTAGCGCGGTGTGGGGGATGCCCGGCGCGGTCGCGCGGGCCGGGCTCGTCAGCATGATCGCCGCGCCCGAACAGCTGGGCGACGCCGCCGCCGCGCAGGCCCGTGCGACCCGCGCTCCGACAGCGATACCGGGTTAAGAGCCGCGCGATGGACGCCAGCGAAGCATCGCACCAGATCATCGCCGACCTGCTCGAACAGCGCACCGGCCAGCATCTCGGCGAAAGCCGCCGCTGGCGGGTCAATTCGGCGCTCGTCGGGGTGTTTCGCGAACACGGGATCAGCAATGTCGATCAACTGGTCTGCCTGCTGGCCGCGCCGCCGCGCGGGCCGGATTGCACCGACCTGTCGCAGGAAGTGGTCGAGGCGCTGCTGAACAACGAAACCTATTTCTACCGCGACAAGCCGACCTTTGATCAGCTCCCGGCGGAAATTCTGCCCGAACTGGCAGAGCGGCGGCGCTCCACACGGCGGCTGTCGATCTGGTCGGCAGGCTGTTCAACCGGGCAGGAGGTCTATTCCCTCGCCATGATGTTCGCCGATCAAGCCGAACGCTGGCAGGGCTGGACCATCGATATTCTGGGCACTGATGTCTCGCACCGCGCCATCAACGCGGCGCGCAGCGGGCTGTATAGCCAGTTCGAAGTGCAGCGCGGGCTGGGTGTTGCGCAGATGCTCCACCACTTCGACGAAACACCGCGCGGGTGGCAAATCGGCGAGGATGCCCGGCGGGTGGTTCGGTTCCGGCAGCACAATATGCTCGGCGTCCATCCGGGCCGGATGCCGTTCGATCTGGTGCTCTGCCGCAACGTGCTGCTGTATTTTGACCGCGACACGCGCAGCCAGGCCTTTGCCCGGCTCGCGGGCGCGGTGATGCCCGACGGGTTCCTGATGCTGGGCGCGGGCGAAACCGTGATCGGCCAGACCGACCATTTCGTGCCGACCGCCCAGCGCGCCAGCTTTTTTGAGCCGTTGTTGCAGGCACCTGCCGCCGCCATTCGCAAAACTGCCTGATCGCGCTTTACCCTTCCTTAGCCGCTTGGGTTTAGCACGCTCGGTTAAGCGTCGGCATTGAGACCGCGCGCTTCGGGAAAGCATCCATCGTGTTCGCGCCGCAGACCCCCTTGCGATTGACGCCCACTGGTCTGGTGATCATCCCGCTTGGGTTGGTTGCCGCTGCGACCGGGCTGGTGTTCGCGGTGCTTGGCTTTAGTGACCAGGTGGAGATTGTTTCGCCGTCATCGCTGCTGATTTCGGCCATTATGATCTATGCTGCGATCCTGCTTATGCTGGGGCGCAGCAACATCATCGACCTGCACGAGATGGAAGCGCGCGCGGTGATCGATCCGCTCACCCGCCTGCGCAATCGCCACGCCCTGCATGACGATATTCGTCGGTTCGCGCGGCGCGGCGATGAAGTGGCACTGGCGGTGATCGATCTGGACAGCTTCAAACAGGTCAATGATCACTATGGCCACGCGGTCGGAGATCAACTGATCGAACGGTGCGCGCAGATGATCCGCGAGGTATGCGCCGCCGAAGCACGCAGTTACCGATTGGCCGGCGATGAGTTCGCGATGATGATGCATGGCAAGACCGCTGGCACTATCCTTGAAGGGATCAGCCGCAGCCTGTTGGAACGCATGGCCGCGACGGTTGAAGTGGACCATAGCCACATCGCAATCGGTGCAAGCATCGGGCTAACCCGTAGCACCCCGGATGCACCAGTGTCCTCGTCCGAAATGCTTCGGCGCGCCGATGTGGCGTTGTCGATGTCAAAACGCGGCGGCAAGATGCGATGCACATGGTTCAATGATGAGTTTGACCAGCGCCGTGAACAGGCGCGCGAGATCGAGGACGAAATCCGCATCGCGATTGCGGGCGACGAGTTCCACCTTGAATATCAGCCGCTGGTCGATGCCACCACCCGCGAGATCGTTGCGGTAGAGGCGTTGCTGCGCTGGAACCGCGGTGCGCGCGCGCCGCTAGGCCCCAATTCGTTCATCCCCGTGGCCGAGGACTGCGGACTGATCAACCCGCTAGGTCTGTGGGCGCTGCGCAAGGCGGCGTGCGATGCGCGCCGGTGGGGAAGCATAACGCTGTCGGTCAACATTTCGGCAGCCCAGCTGCGCAATCCCGAATTCCCGATCAAACTGGGCGAAGTGCTGGAGGAAACCGGCTTTCCCGCACACCAGCTTGAACTTGAAGTCACCGAAACCTGTCTGGTGCTCGACCCCGAGGTAGCCGAACGCACGCTGGATGTGATCCGATCATTCGGGGTGCGGATTGCCTTGGATGATTTCGGCACCGGCTATGCCTCAATCGGGTTTCTGCGGCGGTTCCGGTTTGACACGCTGAAACTGGATCGCAGCTTGGTTGAATTGGCCGGTGTGGACAGTGCCAGCCGGGCGATGATGCTATCGTCAATTGCGATGGCCCGCGCATTGAACATGGAGGTCACCGCCGAAGGCGTCGAAACCGAAGAGCAAGCCGCAATGGCCCGGCTGGCCGGTTGCGACCAGATCCAAGGCTGGCTGTATCACCGCGCCCTGCCCGCGCCCGATATTGACCGGCTGATTGCAGCGCAGGCCGCAGCCCATAATGCCGCCGCGATCACAAACGAAAGTGAACAGGCCGCATGAGCGCGCTGCAAGACATTGCCATGAACCTTGAAGCTGAACGGGTGGGCAGCAGCCGCGCTGCCGCGCCGTTAGCCGGACAAACCCGCTTTACCCGGCTGCGCGACTGGTTCGACACGCTGTCGATCGGGGGCAAAATCACTCTGTTCTTCAGCACCAACCTTGGGTTTGCGCTGCTGGCCGGGCTATTTGTGGTTGGCGGCTACATTGAGCTGGGTCAGCGGGCGCAGGGTATTGCCAGCACCTATGACCGGGCGCTCGCGGCCGAGCGGCTGCTGGTCCACCTAAGCGAAGCGCAGCGCCACAGCGAAATGCTGATCGAGGGCGGCGGCCCAGCCCCCGCCCGCGCCGCGCGCGACGCGCTTGGCCGCGCCAGCGCCGCGCTGCTTACGCAAGCAACGCGCGGCACCAATGTCGAAGCGATCGGCCACGCTTCCGTTGTCAGTGCTGGCATTGACGATCTTAATCGCCAGATCACAGCGTTTCAAACGGCTGACGCCAACCGCCGGCAACGCCAAGGGTCCGAAATTTCCGCAACCAGTGCGGGCATCGTTGCCGCAGGCCAAGCCATTGCGCAGTCGCTGGAAAAAGATGCCGCCACCACGTCTGATGGCGGCGCTACGCTAATCAACAATCTGCTGGTGATGTGGATTGGGCTGGCAGCTGTGCTCACTTTGATAACTTTGATGGCGCAGCGATATTTCAACCGTGCTGTGGGGGCGACACTGTCGGCGATGGCTGGACAGATGACGCAGCTCGCCAATGGAACCAAAGGTGTCTCCATCAGCGGCAAGCATCGCCGCGACGAAATTGGTGAGATGGCCCGCGCGATGGAGGTGTTTCAAGACGCCGGCCTGCGGCTCGAACGGTTCAGCCGTGACCAGTCCGACCGCGCCCGCGCTGAACTCGACACGCAAACCGCGGCGCAGATGCAGCAAAAACAGGCCCGGATCGACCGCGAAACCGTGCTGCGCGATATTGCCGATCAGTTTGAACGCACTGTTGGCGAAGTGGTAACCAGTGTGGTCACCGCTTCAAGCCAGCTCCAATCAACCGCCACGCTGATGGCTGCGACCGCCGAAGACACCAGCATCCGCACGGGCGAAGTTGCCGCCGCGATGGAAACAGCCAATCGCGGCGCGACCGCTGCGGCGGCGGCCAGCGATGAATTCGCCATGTCGATTGGCGAAATCAGCCGACAGGCCGGGGCATCAGCGCAATTGGCCCGCGAAGCCAGCGTTTCGGCGCGGCAGGCCGACAGCACCATCGGCGCGTTGTCATTATCAGCGCAGCAAGTCGGACAGATTGTTGAACTGATTCAGTCCATCGCCCGGCGCACCAACTTGCTCGCGCTCAACGCCTCCATCGAAGCTGCGCGCGGGGGCGAAGCCGGGCGCGGGTTTGCCGTGGTTGCCAGCGAGGTCAAGGATTTGGCCAACCAGACCAGCCGCGCCACCGAGATGATCGCAGACCAAATCCGCGCCATGCAAGCGACCACCGGTGCCAGCGTCAATGCATTGCGCACGATTGCAGTGCAAATCGAACAGCTTGAAACCACCGCTGTGTCGATCGCCGCAGCGGTCGATCAGCAGTCGGTGGCAGGCCATGATCTGGCCCGCAGCATCGATCTTGCCGCGCGCGGAACCGAACAGGTCGCAGGCCACATCGATGGTGTGCGCGATATGGCGCTATCAACCGGATCGGCCGCCAGTCAGGTGCTATCCAGCGCCACCAGCCTTGAACAGCAGGCAGCAACCTTGCGCAGCCAGGTGCGGGCCTTCCTTAACCGGGTGCGCGCTGGCTAACCCGTGCTTTCCCTTATCTGGGCATGCGAAATCAAGGATTTGGAAAGGATTATCCTTTACAAATGCTTGGCACACAGCCTCGGGGAATGACGGCATGAACATGATAAGCCTGCAGGATCGATCCGAGGAACAAGCCGTCCCTGATTTCGTCCGCCAATTGCAATCTGAAACCGCTGGTGATGTTGGAACCGGTTCGGTTCCCGATTCACGCGGTGAGGGGCGTATTACCATTTTTGAACGGATCGGCTGGCTGCGCGACCTGCCGCTGGCGGGCAAAATCAACGCGATTTTCGGTACATTTTTCGCGGTCGGGTTATTGATGTCGGTGATTATGGCGCTGGGCTTCACCGAATTGTGGAACCGTTACAACGCATCAGCGCGGGTACAAGACGCGGTAATCGCGGCCAGCGAATTGCAATCGACTACAGGCGAACTGCGGTATTATTCGCTGCGCACGCTGTATGACAATGATAGCGCGCTGCGCGAACAGCAACGGGCGAGTGCCGCCAAAATGATCATGCAGATCGGCCTGATTGATGCAGGCCTCGCCGACGATGCCGGGGCACTGCAACCGCAGCTCGCGGCAATGCGCGCCCGACTTGAGGAATTCCGCAACGAATTTGGCGCGGCAGGCGATGCAGTGCGCCGCGGTGCAAGCGCCAATGCCGCCGCGAACGATATTGCTGTGCAGGGCGACAGACTGGATGATGCCAACGCACGGCTTGGCGCAGACCTTGCCGTGCGCGCGCAAGCGTTGGAGAAAAACGGCATCGCGTTCTTCTTCAATATGCTCACTGTGCTGACCTTGCTCGCGCTATTGGGCGGGGCGGTGCTGCTGCTGGGTCTTGTCTATTTGTCGGGGGATTTTTCACGCAAGATCGTCGAGATCACCGGGGCGATGACCCAGCTTGCCAAAGGCGACCGGGGCTTTGTGATCGAAGGGCAGGATCGCGGCGACGAGGTTGGCGCGATGATCCGCGCGCTCGATCTGTTCAAGCGCGCCAGCAAGCAAATGGAGACATGGGCGCGCGAACGGTCGGAAAAGGCCGAGCAGGAATTGCAATTGCAGGCTGAACGCGAGCGTGAGCGGGTCAATGTCGAAGCCCGCAAAGCCGCGTTGCTCGATGAAGTGGCGCGCCAGTTTGAACGCACGGTCGGCGATGTTGTCGGCGGGGTCGCGGCCGCATCCAGCCAGCTCCAGACAACCGCAACCCGCATGGCCAGCAGCGCCGAAGAAGCCAGCCGCCGCACCGGCGAAGTTGCCGTTTCGATGGACGAGGCCAACGCCGGGGCCACCGCTGCGGCCGCCGCCAGCGATGAATTCGCCCTATCGATCAGCGAAATCAGCCGGCAGGCGGCATCATCCAGCGAACTCGCCCGGTTGGCCACTGTCGCGACCGGAGAAGCTGACGAAACCATCCTGGCGCTGGCGGCATCGGCCGAAGAAGTCGGCCAGATCGTGGAGCTGATCCAGACCATCGCCCAGCGCACCAACCTGCTCGCGCTCAACGCCTCGATCGAGGCAGCACGCGGTGGGGAGGCCGGGCGCGGGTTCGCGGTGGTCGCCAGCGAGGTCAAAGAACTGGCGATGCAGACCACCCGCGCGACGGAAAAGGTCGCGGACCAGATCCGCGCGATGCAATCCACCACAGGTGCCAGCGTCAAAGCGCTGCGCTCAATCGCCGGGCAGGTCAGAGACCTTGAATGCACCGCCGTGTCGATTGCCACTGCCGTTGATCAGCAGTCTGTCGCCGGGCGTGACCTGGCGCAAAGTATCGATCTGGCCGCCCGCAGCACCGAGAAGGTCGCAGGGCATATTGATGATGTGCGGCAATTGTCGCTGTCCACCGGTGCAGCAGCCAGTCAGGTGCTGTGCAGCGCCAACGAGTTGGAAGCACAGGCCGCGCATCTGAGCGATCAGGTGCGCGGGTTCTTGGCGCAGGTGCGTGCTGGGTAGGCAGTGAGCATCAGGATGGCTAGGGACGGGCAATGCCATCGCCCTTCATCCTACTTCAACACCTCCTCCCCCAGCACGCGCTCTCGCGGCTTGCAGGCAGGTTTGCCGCAAGCAAGCAGCCGTGGATCAAGGATCGCCTGATCCGCCGCTTCATCGCCGCCTACCATGTCGATATGGCCGAAGCGGAGCGCGGGGTCGCAGCGTTTGCGAGCTTCAACGATTTCTTCACCCGCGAGCTGAAGCCCGGCGCGCGCCCTTTATCGGATGAGGTTGCGTTTATCCTCAGCCCGGCGGACGGCGCGGTGAGCCAGCTTGGCACGATAACCAATGGGCGGATATTCCAAGCCAAGGGCCGCGATTTCACCGCCGCTGAACTCCTTGGGCACGGTGCAGAGGTTGCCGCTCGGTTCGAAGGCGGAGCGTTCATCACCATCTACCTCAGCCCGCGCGATTATCACCGGGTGCACATGCCCGGCGCTGGCGTGCTGCAATCGACCGCCTATGTTCCCGGCGATTTGTTCTCGGTCAACACCCAGACCGCCGAGGGCGTCGACCGGTTATTCGCGCGCAACGAACGGCTCGCGTGCCTGTTCGGCGGAGTTGATGGCGTGTTCGCCAGCGTGATGGTCGGCGCGATGATTGTGGCCGGGATCGACACAGTCTGGCCGCGCCGTTTCTCCGGCCACGGCGGCGCTGTCATGCACGAGGACTTCACCGCAGACGCGCACCATTTATCAGCAGGCGACGAGATGGGCCGGTTTTATCTGGGATCAACTGTGGTGCTGTTGTTCGAGCCAGGGCGCGTTGCTTGGCTTGAAGCGCTGAAAGCGGGCGATCCGGTACGCATGGGCCAGGCAATCGGGCGGCGATTAAAGGGCTGAGCGGCCCCGCGGTTTGGCCACGGCGCTGCCGGAGACTGTGGCTGAATGACTGACCGGCTGATGCCGGTAGGATCATGCGGAGGGGCTGAAGCCGTTTTTGTGGGTATGTCGGTCGAGATATCGCATGATGATGTCATCGGTGATGTTGCCGGATGTGGTTGAGAAGTAGCCACGTTGCC
>JBBRFG010000025.1:0-24596 GCA_038224685.1 Sphingomonadales bacterium | reverse complement strand
CCAATGCCATCCGTAACGCAAGATCACCGCCAACAATTTGAGGGCCGAAGCGTGCTCCTAGCGCCGCCAAAAGCACCACGCGGGGGCGCCCTCGTCGGACGGCATACTCTTGCTGAAACGGCCCGTCGGGGTAGGCTGCCACGAAATCCCGTGTTGCCTGCAAGAGCGTGCGGTTGACCGTCGCCACGGCAATCATGTTGAGGCTAAGGCGCTCAAATATCTCGACCATGCTACCGCCTCCGTTAACGAGGCTCAAAACTGCCTTTTCCCCTTCGTCATCGAAGGTGTCGCAGAGTGAAAGGATGACAGCCGCGAGCAGCCGGTCCTTATCTGGGTAGCGCCTGTAGACCGTCCCAACAGCCAATCCTGCTTCGTTGGAAATTTCTGGCACGGAACATCCCGCAAGCCCGCTACGGCTCAAGACGGCGATGGCCGCCGTCAGTAGCCGAGCCTCCGTCCGACGACTCCGATCCTGTTTTGGCGCGATCGCGTACCTTCCGACGTGGTCATTGACATTCCGTGGGCCTATTCATAATATGAACCTATATTCGCATTTAATGATTGGGGCAAGATGTAGTGACTGATGTGAAACCGCCCTGGGGAACAATCGCTACAGTCTACACCGTTTTGTATATTGCTGCGGTCTCACTCGACCACCTGAGCACCATATTGCCGTTCGGCCCTGCCGCGTTCGAATCAAATCCGCTTTTCCAAGCGGATGACGGCTCGCTTACCAACCTGCGGGCTATCGGCGTATTTCTGCTTGCGTGGCCTTTTTTACTGGGATCTCTTTGGGTCGGTCGCACGCGTGCGCTTTATGACAACACGGCCTGGTCGCACCCTATCGCCAATCTCATCATCGGGCGGACGGACTACTCGGCGATCCGTGTCCCGTTCATCGTGGTGATCATCAAAGGTCTGGCGGGGCTTCTGAATATCGCGAACGTTTATCTTCCCGTTACCACGACCCAGTCCCTTCGAAGTTTACTGAAACCGATTGGCATTTGGTCGCCATCGCTCGGCTACTTCCTGACTGCCGGCATTTTGCTGGTAATCGCGGTGCAACTCGCGCGTTGGCCGACCAGACGTTTGCTTGACTCCATCACCAACTCAAAACCCTCATGAGGCAAGATATGCAACGACTTCTGGCTCTATTTGCGCTGATCTTCTTTTCGACATCAGCATTCGCGCAGCAACCGACATTGGACGATCGCGCTGCGATCGAAGCTGTGCGAACGCAGTTCGCAGCGGCGATCCAATCCAAGGACTTGCCAGCTTTGACAGCGCTGTTCTACGACGGTCGGATTGAGTGGCGAGGATCGTTGCCTCCGGAAACCCGGGTTGAGGTCAGTAGAATGGCTGGCGCGCCCCAGCCTGTTGTGGCCGCCACTGGGGCTTATCAATTTCTCAATGACCCCCAATTTGCAAAAATCTCGTTGCAGGAGGATTTTGGTCCGTTGTCACTTTATGGTGATGGTCAGATGGCCTCGGCGACTTTCAATTATGCATTCTTCGCTAATGGACAGATGCAAAACTGGGGCTTGGAAAACTGGCAAATGGTGAAAACGCCAGACGGATGGCGAATTTTGAGCCTGTTTTTCACTGCAACTTTAGCGAATGTCTCACCGATGCCAGACGCCCACCTTTCCAAGCCACCGGCAGCGCAATGAGCCTGGCAACAAATCTAACATGTGCCGGATGATGTCGGTCCAGTCCATGCGAGAAGTCATCGCCAGCTAGAGGTCGCCAAAGTGCTGTCACTACTTGCCGCAAGTGGGGCCGGCGTCCCTGTCTTCTGGATCGATCTGGGACTGAAGCCGGGGATCGATCTGGGGTTTTTCACCCTTCGCTTTTATTCGCTTGCTTATGCGATTGGATTGATTTTCGCATACTGGCACACCTCTCGAATGCTGAAGGAACCCGGCGCCCCGATGGCTCAGCGCCACGTAGATGATCTGGCTTTCTATTGTTCTTTCGGGGTGATGCTTGGCGGACGGCTCGGCTATGCAACTTTCTACACTGGGGGCGAGACCGGCATCCCCAGCGCCTTCACGGAATTTTCGGGCGAAGGGTTCGTCTCGTGGCAGCTGCTTCGTCTCTGGGACGGAGGGATGAGCTTTCACGGCGGACTGATCGGCGTCACGGTGGCAATGGCCTGGGTTGCATGGCGCGATAAGCTCAATTTCATTTGCGTAGTCGATTACGTGGCGGTTATTGGTCAGGCAAAAGCCGCCCTTCGCTTTTCCACCCAATCCCCGTCACGCGGGGGCCGCCCCCCCTCATCAATCGGCCATCGGCTCCGCCCCAACAGCCTGCACCGATACGCTCTGACCGTTCATCACCAGCGGGCCGAACGCGGTCAGGAAGGCGACGTCGCCGCTGTCGCGTCCGATCCCGATCACGGCCATATCGCGGCCTGTTGCCATGCCGGTTGCATCGACCAGATGCCATGCGCCGCCCACGAACACTTCGGCCACCGCGTGGAAATCGGGCGGGGTCACGCCGGGGGCGTACACGCTGGCGAACCGGGCTGGGATCTCGGCGGCGCGGGCCAGCGTGATTATCAGATGCGCGTAATCGCGGCAGATCCCTTCGCCGCTGTGGAAGGTATCGATCGCCGTCGTCTCGGCATGGCTGGATCCGGGCACATAGGACAGGTGGCCGGCAATCCAGTCGCGGATCGCCATGATCTTGGCACCGCCTTCGAGCGCGCCGAACCGCGTTTCGACAAAATCGGTGAACTGATTGGACTGGCAGTACCGCGATGGCAGCAGATACGCCGCCGCCTCGCCCGGCAACAGGTGGAGCGGCACCGCGGGAAGATCGTCCCAATCGCTGGCAGGCCGGTTGATCGTCACGGTCGCTTGGTAATCGACCAGCATCTGCCCCTGAAGGCGCAGCCAGATCCGCTCGCCAACCCCATCTTGCGCCGGGACCCGGGCAAAATGTTCATGCGCCGTGACGGTGATATGCGCCTGCTTGATCACCTGCCCATCACTGGCAGCGGCTTCCAATTGAAGCAGGACAGCGCATGATTGTTCGAACCAGTAATCAAGCTGCACGTGGATTTGGAGGTTCACGGTCGATGTTCCATTCGGGTAAATCGCCAGCGGCTGCCGCGCCAAGGGTGATGAGAACCCGTTTGGCGATGCATTATTTTTGTCTGGCAGAGGTCGTGGGCGCGGGGCAAAACGGCCTGCATTCAGGTTGCCGGTCAATACCGCGTTGTCGGCGCTTACGCCATCCCCTGCGTTGCTGCGTTCTAACGCTTGCCGGTGAGTTTCGGCACGCTTCGGCCGTCAAGCAGCAGCAGCGAGATCCGGCGGTTGCGCGGATCGGCGGGGTTGTCGGTGATCAGCGGCTCGGTATCGGCGACGCCTTCGATCCGCGCCACGCGCCGCAGCGGCACCCCGCTCAGCACCAGCGCCTGCCGGGTGGCTTCGGCCCGTCCGGTCGATAGCGACCAGTTGTTCGCCGCGATCCCGCTGCGCCACGGCAGCGAATCGGTATGGCCGCGCAAGATCAGCGGCGCGGTTTCGTCCTTGAGCGTATCGGCCATCACGCCCAGCAGCCCGCGCGCGTCCTTGGTCAGGATCGTGGTGCCCAGCTCGAACATCGAAAAATCGGCATCATCGATCAGATCGATTCGGATGCCTTCGGGCGCGCGCATCACCCGCACTTGCCGCGCCAGATGCGAGACCTGGCGGCGCTCGCTCAGTTTTTTCTCGATTTTTTCGCGCAGTTGTTTGAGTTTTTCGGCACCGGGATCGCCGCGCCCGCCCGCCTCTTTCGGCCCGCCGGTGGCCGCGCGTGGGATGGTGATCGATTTGGTGCCGGTTTGGCCCATCGCGTTGGGATAATTGTCCACATCGGTTATCGATGATCCGCCCAGCAGCCCGTCCGATCCGGCGCTGCCTTGGCGCATTTTCACGAGCGTCGGGGTGAAGTAGTCGGCGATGCCCTTGCGCTGCTTTTCTTCGGTTGCACCCAGCAGCCACAGCAGCAGGAAAAACGCCATCATCGCGGTCACGAAATCGGCATAGGCGACTTTCCACGCGCCGCCGTGGTGCCCGGCGGCGATGATGGTGATTTTCTTGACGATTATCGGAGCCAGCGGTGCTGGCAGCGTCATCGCGTTGGTGTCGGCTTCGGCCACCTTACCGCCCCCGCATCAGGTCGAGCAGATCGGTCAGTTTGGGCCGGTGCGCAGGCGGCAGGCCCGACCGTGCCGCTTCGAGCACCAGTGGCTGCGGATAGCCGTGCAGGCTGGCGATAATCACCTGCTTGATCGTGTAGAAAATCTGCTGATCATGGGTGTTGATCTGTTTTAACCGGCCGCCCAGTGGGCCAGCAAAGCCATAGGCCAGCAGCACCCCCAGAAACGTGCCGACCAGCGCGCTGCCGATCATCTTGCCAAGGATTTCGGGCGGTTCGCTGATTGCGCCCATCGTCTTGATGATGCCGAGCACGGCGGCGACGATCCCCAACGCGGGCAGCGCATCGGCGAGCGATTGGATCATATGCGCAGGCTCGTCCAGTTCGTGCAGCTGGGTTTTGATCGCGTTGTCGATCACATCTTCAACCGCGTGGGTATCCAGCGTGCCCGACGACACCACCAACAGCGTCAACGGATCGCAGATCATCCCGGCGATCACCGGATCGGCTTGCAGGCGCGGATATTCGCTGAAGATGGCGGAGCTGGCCGGATCGGTAACGTGGCTTTCCAGCGCCACCGCGCCTTCGGATCGCAGCAGTTTCATCAGTTTGCTGGTCAGCGCGATGGCATCAATGTGATCGGCGTCGGTGTATTTCGGCCCTTTGAACACCTTGGCCATCGCAGCCCCGAGCAGTTTGATTTCGTGCATCGAATTGCCGATCAGCGTCGCGCCCATAGCCGCGCCGCCGATGATCATGAATTCCAGCGGCAGGGCGTGCAGCACCGGGCCCATAGCGCCGCCTGCGAGCATAAACCCGCCAAACACCATCACCAGCAGCACGACAATTCCGATTGCGACAAACACAGCGGGCTAGCTCCTCAAACAGGACAGGATAGGCGCAGGATCAACCAAGCGCGCGGAACAGGTTAAGCTCGCTCACCCGGGCGAACGCCGCCTGGCTGGCTTCGAGCGCGGTCAGTGACTGTTGCAGCCGGGCGATGGCTTCGGTCAGATCGGCATCACCGACCCGCGAACGGCGTTCGGCCAGCGCGATGCTGCGATCAGCCTGCTGGCCTTGCACCTGTTCAACCCAGGCGAGCCGGGTGCCAAGGATCGTCTGCGCGCGGCTGGAGGTGTCCAGCGCGGCGTCAATCCCGGCCAGCGCCGCGCTGGCGGCAGCGGCGGAATCGGCCCCGCCGCCGCTCAGCGCTGCGGCCAGCCCGCCCAGCACGGCAAACGCGCTGGAAGGCGCGCCGTCCAGATCGAATTCAAACACTTGATTGCCTGGCAGGCCGCGTTCAATCGCGGTGCCCGGCGCGACCGGCACAGCGCCGATGGTGGCGGTGCCCGCATAGCTAACGACGCCGCCTGCATCGCGGGTAAAGGCTGCGCCCGATGACAGCCCGGCAAACAGCGGTTCGCCGGTCAGCGTTGTGCCATTGGCGCGGGTGAACAATTCTTCGGCCAATTGCTGCAATTCAAACCCGATTGCGCGGCGGCCATCCGGCCCGGTTGGCGTGCTGGCCGCCTGCACCGCCAATTCGCGCGCGCGTTGGAGCAGCGCGGTGACGGCTTCCAATTCGGTCGAGGCGGAACCGAGATCCTGCCCCAACTGCGCGGCGTTATCGCTTTCGACGTTGGATAACGCTTCGCGCCGGGCAAAGCTGCGCAATTGCGCAGCGGCGGCGGGATCATCCGATCCGCGTTCAATCCGGTTGCCGGTGGCGATCTGGGCGCGATTGCGGTCAATCCCGGCGCGCAGCTCCGCCATCTGCGCGAGCGAGCGGTTAACGAACGATCCGGTCGAATTGCTGATAAAGTTCATGATATTGCGTCCCCGTTCCGGCCCGTTTACCGCAGCGCCAGCAGCGTATCGAACAGGTCGGCGGCGACCTGAATCACGCGGCTATTGGCTTCAAACGCCTGTTGCAGGCGAACCAGATTCGCGGCTTCGACATCCAGATCGACCCCGGTTTCGCGCAGCAGTTCGGATTGCGCGCTGGCGGCCACCACGCCCAACCCATCGGCTCGGGTGCCCAAGGCGGAAACGCGGCTCGACAGGCTCAGCAACAGCGTATCAGCGCGCGCGGCGGGGCCAGTTTGGCTGCCCAGTGCCGATAGCAACCCAGCCAGATTGCCAGTATCGCGGCTGCCTGCGGGCGAGCCGGTGGGCGCAGTGGCCAACCCGGCTGCTGAACCCAGCACAACTCTGATATCGGCTGCGCCCGTCCCGGTGAACAGCGGCTGTCCGGGTGTGCCATCAAGCCCCACTCCGCTGGCCTGCGCGGTATTGGCGATGCTGATCGCCGAGGCGGCAAGACTATCAAGATCACTCTGCAATCCGGCCAGTTGATCGAGCGCGGCCGCGCGGCCCGCAAATGCGCCGCCGCTGGGGGCAAAACTGGCCCCGCCAACGGCAAAATCCAATGTGCCATCAGCGTCAAACGCGATGCTGACAGCGCGCGCTGCTGCGCCGGTCACCAGCGCTGTCGGCGGTGTTCCGGCCAGCGCCACATCGACGGTGCCGTTGGCGTTGAAGGTCGGGGTGATCGCGAATTGTTCAGCCAGCCCGCGCAGCGCTGCGTCGCGTGCATCCAGCAGCGCAGCACGCCCCGATGTGCCTTCGCGCACTCCCACCAGATCGCGGTTGATCCCCGCCAGTTCAGCGGCGAGTTCGTTTACCCCGAGCACTTCGGCACTGGCTTCGCCCTGCACCAGACTGCGCGCGCTGGCGAGCGTGCTGCTGGCAATGCCGAAATTGCCCGCCAATGCGCGCGCGCTTTCCACCGCCACAACCCGCAGCGCTGGTTCCAGCGGATTGCTTTCCAGCCGGGTCAGTGCGGCTTCAAAATTGACAAGGCCGGTGAACACGCCCGATGTCTCAATCGCGCTTTCGGCTTCGCGCAGGGCGATAAATTCGGTCTGGGCGGCGGCGAGCGCGGATGAAGCATCACGCGCCTGGCGTTGCACCAGCGCGCTTTCGGATCGTTGGACCGCGCCGGAACGCACCCCGCCGAGCGAATCGGCGGCATTGATCCCGATACTGCCGGTCAGCACCAGCTCGCTTTGCGTCAGGTTGCGGCGCGAATAATCGGCATTGGCAGCATTGGCGATGTTCTGCGCAGTCAGCTCTATGCTGGCGCGGGCGGCGGCCAACCCGCTGCGTCCGATTGAGAAAATGGCACTTGGCATCAGTTACCCCCTTGGGCGGGGTCATACCCCGAAAGGTGTTGCGCAAGCTGCGCTTCGATACTGCGGGCAAACCCGAAGGCTCCGGTTTTTGCGGCGATATCGGCGAAGTGTTCATCGCGCATGGTCATGTATTGCTGCATCGCCCCGCCGGTGAGCGGGGTTTCCTCGGCAAAGCTGGATGCGCGCGCGGTGGCGAGCATCCGGCGCAGCATGATCGCTTCGAACCCTTCGGCGGCCCGACGCAATTCAGAGCGCAGCTCGGTCAGCTCTGCCGGGGGAGGCGGGGAGCTAACCGAGCTGCTTGGCGCGACCGGGCCAATCGGGGCAACCGGCCCGGTCACAACACGATCATTTCAGCTTGCAGCGCGCCTGCCTGCTTAAGGCTTTCGAGGATCACCACCAGATCCGATGCCCCCACGCCCAGCAGATTGAGCGCATCGACAATTTCCGCGAGCGACGCTGCGCCGGGCAACAGCGCGATGCGGTCGGCGCGATCTTCGACCGTGATGTTGGATGATTCCTCAACCGTGGTTTCGCCGCGTCCGAATGGGCCTGGCTGGATCACCGCCGGGCTTTCATCGATCCGGATCACCAACTTGCCGTGGCTGACTGCCGCCGGAGACAATCGCACCGCTTCGTTGATCACCACGGTGCCGGTGCGGCTGTTGATGATCACCCGTGCGGCGACCGGGGCCGGGGTGACGGCGAGCATTTCAATCTCGGCCATCACGGCTGATCGCAGATCATTGCCATCGGGCAGCGCGAGTTCGATGCTGACCCCGTCGGCAATGGTGGCAATCCCGGGAAAGCGGCTGTTGATCGCATCACGCACGCGCGACGCGGTGAGGAAATCGGATTTGTGCAGGTTGAACCGCAACGGGCCAGCGCGGTCGAACCCGGTGGCCACCGCGCGTTCAACCGAGGCACCATCGGCAATCCGGCCAACGGTGGCGATATTGACGCTGACCTGCGACCCATCGCGCCCGGTCACGCCCAGACCGCCCACCGCAATATTGCCCTGCGCCATCGCGTAAATCTGACCATCTGCGCCGTAGAGTGGGGCAAGGATTAAAGCGCCGCCGCGCAGGGATGATGACTGGCCCAGCGTCGATACGGTAATATCAATCCGCTGGCCCGGCTTGGCAAAGGCAGGCAGTTCAGCGGTGATGATAACAGCAGCGGCATTGCGCAGCGTCGGGCTGACGCCGGGGGGCAGCGGCAGGCCCAATCGGCCAGTTACGCCGCGCATCGCTTCGGTCACATAGGCAAGGTTGTTGTCGCCGGTGCCTTGCAGGCCGACCACAACGCCGTAGCCGGTCAGTTGGTTGGCGCGCAGGCCTTCGAACTGCCCGACATCGCGGATCCGTTCGGCGGCAGCGGCGCTTGGCAGCCACGCGGCGATCAGGCTGATCGCGAGCAGGACGGCATGGACAAATGGTCGCATCATCATGGCCCCTATCAAAACGGCGAAATCAGGCCGAAGAACCGGCTGAGCCAGCCCGGACGGCTGGCTTGTTGCACCGCGCCCTTGCCCGAATAGATGATCCGGGCATTGGCGACCTGGGATGAGGCAAGGCGGTTGTCGCCATCAATATCGACCAGCCGGATCCGGCCGGCAAACTGCACCCATTCATCGCCCTGGCTGAAAGTCATCTGCTTTTCTCCGACCACTTCGGCGGTGCCGTTGGGATAAATCACCGCGATGGTGACTGCGACTGCGCCGTTCAGGCGGCTTTGTTGTCCGGCATTGCCGCTTCCAGTGAACGACCCATTGGCCGCAGCATTAAGGGCTTGGGGATTGAGAAAATCGAGCGGGCCTGACGCGGGTGGGGTGATTCCGAAGCTGCCTTCGCGGTTGGTGCGCCCGGTGGTGCTTTTGTTGGTGGTGGTCGATTCGACCAGTACGATGGTCACCATATCGCCCAGCGCACGGGCGCGGGTGCCGGTAACCAACCCCGCGTATCCATTGGCGGACTGGAAGATCGCCCCGCTGCTGGCGGGCTGCGGAATGGGTGCGGCAGGCAGCGCAAGCGGATCGCCAGCGGGTGCAGCGGTGATCGGCGTGCCGGGCGGCGGCGGCGCGGTAAAGCCCGGCTGCGGCCCGCGGCCGCCGACGCTGATGCAACCCGACAGCGCCAATGGCGCAGCAACGATAAGAATACGCAGGATCATCATAGCCCTCACAAGGTTTGGTTGGCGTTTTCGAGCATTTCGTCGACCGCGCTCACCATCCGCGAATTGATTTCGTAGGCGCGCTGGGTCTCGATCATCTCGACCAGTTCTTCGACGACGTTGACGTTTGACGATTCGAGTGCGCCTTGGCGCACCTGACCGCGGCCGTTTTCGCCGCCCGCGCCGGTTTCCGCCGCGCCGCTTGCGCCGGTTTCAACCAGAAAGTTGTCGCCAATCGCGCGCAGGCCGGCCGGATTGGCAAAGCTGGCAATGGTCAACTGGCCCAGCAGCGCCGCTTCGGCATTGCCGGGGGTGACCGCGCTGACGGTGCCATCGGGCGAAATCGTGATCGATTGCGCGCCCGCTGGCACCTGAATGGCAGGCTGCACGGCATAGCCTTGGCTGGTCACCAATGTGCCATCGTTCGACAGCGTAAAGTTGCCTGCGCGGGTAAACCCGATCTGCCCGCCCGGCGGCAGTTCGACCTGGAAATATCCCGGCCCATCCAGCGCCAGATCCAGCGGATTGGCGGTGGTGTTAAGCGTGCCCTGCGCCTCGATCCGCGAGGTGCCCTGGATCTGCACGCCGGTGCCAAGGTTAAGACCAACCGCAAACGTCGTCTGCCCGCTGGATTGCTGCCCGGCGACGCGCTGTTCCTGGTAAGCCAGCGTGGCAAAATCGACCCGGTCGCGTTTGAAGCCGGTGGTGCCGATATTGGCAAGGTTGTTGGCGATAACGCGCATCCGCGCGTCCTGCGCTTCAAGCCCGGTGCGGGCGACGTGTAGTGCGGACGTTGGCATGGTTCAAAACTCCGTGAAGGGGATCAGCGCAGCGTCAGCAGCGCGCTCGACGATTCGTCGAGTTCACTGGCGGTGCGGATGATGGTGGTGCGTTGTTCAAACGCGCGCTGGGCTTCGATCATCTGCACCAGCGTATCGGCGGTTTCGACGTTCGATTGTTCGAGCGTGCCGGAGGTCAGGCGCGCGGTCAGATCGGGGGGCAGCACGCCGGTCGCCCCATTGGCACCGGGCACTTTCAGAAAGCTGTCAATGCCCTTGGCCAGCGGACTGCCAGCGGGATTGACCAGCCGCAGCCGGTCGACTGGCTCTGCCGCCGCATTGCCCGCCGCCGGATCGCTGGCGAGGATCGTGCCGTCGGCGGTGATGGTGATGGCAAAGCCGGGCGGCACTGTGATCGGCGTGCCGCTTTGGCCGAGCACCGCCAACCCTTCGCCATTTTCGATTACGCCTGATGCCGCCACACGCAGGTCGCCCCGCCGCGAGTATACTTCGCCCAATCCCGCTGAACCGGCGCGGCCCGGTCCCTGAAACGCGATCAGCGCATTGCCTTCGATTGCGACGTCGAGCGGATTGCCGGTCGGCACCACCCGCGCCGCGGTCATATCCGCGCCGCGCACGTTGCCGCGCGCCATCACGCGGGCTTCGATCGAACCATCTTTCAAGGTGGCGGGGGTGACCGCGAAGATTTCTTGGCGAAAGCCCGGGGTCGAGGCGTTGGCGAGATTGTTTGCCACCACCCGTTGCCGGTCCATCGCCGCGTTCATCGCGGTCAGCGCGGTGTAGATCATCCGGTCCATTGCTGGGTCTAGCTCTGGAGGTTGATGACGGTTTGTGAGATCGTGGTGGCGGTATCAATCGCGCGGGCGTTGGCCTGAAAATTGCGCTGTGCGGTGAGCAATGACACCATTTCTTCGGCCAGATCGACATTCGATCGTTCCAACGCGCCGCTAAGCGTGTTGCCGAAATTGCCGATGCCCGGATTGCCAAACGTCGCCGCGCCGGATTCGCCCGATGCCTGCCATTGGGTCTGACCAATCGCGCGCAGGCCAGTGGGGGCGGGGAAGGTTGCCAGCGCGACCTGACCCACCGGGGTCACGGTGCCATCAGAATAGGCTGCGTTCACGATCCCGCGGTTGTCGATGGTGACATTGGTCAGCGCCGATCCAGCAGTATTGGTTAGCGGCACGATGGTGTTGGCGGGCGTGGTCGAAGTCGGCACGCCTGCGCCGTCCACCGGAAAGGACTGGAGCGCATTGCCGGTGGCATCGGACAGCTGGCCGTTGGAACGCAGCTGGAAATTGCCATTGCGGCTAAAGCTCAAATCGCCCGAAAACGGGTTGGCAAGCGCGAAGAACCCATCGCCGTCAATCGCCAGATCTAGGCTGCGGCCGGTCTGTTCAACCGGGCCGAGCGCAAAGTCTTGGGTGATCGCTGACACGGTTGCACCGATCCCGGCGGCGCGGCGCGGGTCGGTGGCCGAACCATTGGCGACCAGATCGGCAAACTGCGCCGAGCTTTTCTTAAACCCGACCGTTTCGGCGTTGGCGATGTTGTGCGAAATAACGCTGAGATCGGTCTGGGCGTTGCGCAGACCGCTGAGAGATGTGAAAAATGACATGGCGTGGATTTCCTTTGTTAAGGTGGGAAAAAGCGGTCAGGGCTGCGTGATTGGAGCCGCCGGAGCCGCCGGTGCAGTGGGTGCAGCCTGCGCAAGCGCGGCTTCCTGCGCAGCGATCAGCCGGTCGAGCTTGGTCGAAATATCCTCCAGCGTGGCGGTGCCTTCCGTGGTTGCCGCCAGCGTTGAAAACTGCGCCATCTGCGCCAGCAATGCCTCGTTGTTTGCAGGCTCCAGCGGGTCTTGAAACTGCAACTGCGTCGTCAAAAGCCGCAGGAAATCGCCCTGATTGAGCGACTCCAGCCCGCCGCCGGTTAATCGCGACGGGGTGTTCAGCCGGTCCAGCGTGACTTGGCTGGCGGGAGTGATCGTGCTGCTTTCCATTACTGACTCCTCAGGGTTTCGAGCATCAATTGCTTGGCGGTCTGGAGCGCTTGCACCAGGTTTTGATATTGGCGGGAGCTGTCCATGATCTCGACCATCTCGGCGGTTTCATCGACCGGGGCTTCCCACACATTGCCATCGGCGTCGGCGAGCGGATGGGCGGGATCATAGCGTTTGTTGGGTGCGGTTTCGGATCGCACCAACCCGCTGGTGGTGACACCGGACAGGCCTGATGCGCGGTCAAGTTCAACCGCAAACACCGCGCGGATCGGGCGGTAGGCGCCCTCTTGGGTGCTGGAGAGCGATCCGGCATTGGCAAGGTTTGATGTCGCAGCGTTCATTCGCACCAACTGCGCCTGCATCGCGCGGGTGGTCATCGAAAACAGCGTCATGGGGGCTTGTTCAGGCATGATCATTCCCCTTTCAGCGCGCGGGTGATGGTGTTGACCTTGCCCTGCACGAAACTGAGCGTGGCCGAGTAAGCGACTGCATTTTCGGCAAAGGCGACCTGTTCGCGGCTCAGTTCGACCGTGTTGCCATCCAATGTCGGCAAGGCCCCGCGGCGCCACACCATTCCGGCGCGCGGATCGCTGGCCGCGCCGCCGCCGCGTTCGGCGTTGATGCGGGCATCCAGCGCGGCATTGAAATCAATGTCGCGCGCCTTGAATCCCGGAGTGGCCGCGTTGGCGATGTTGGACGCGATCACGCCCATGCGTTCCGACCGCAAGGTCAGCGCTGCACCGTGGATGCCGAAAAGTCGCTCGTTCATGCGCAGTGCCTCCTGTGACCCATCATAGCTGGCGGGGCGTTGCCCCTCTGGGTTCACCATAGGAGCACGAAGCGTGCCAAACCTGCACAGGCCCATAAATGAGCGAGCGCGCTGGGGGTGTTGGAACCTGCCGCGGCAAGCCTTTGCCGCTGCGATGGCGCGGTTGGGCAAGCCGCTGCCGCCGCGGGTGCGTGCGGGCCAAACACAAATCGGGCTTAATCCGCCGCGCTGCAGCCCGTTCTGCGGGTGTTGCACGATGCGATGCGAGAGGGATCCGTATGCCAAACTCCGATATGTCATTGTTCGACCCAGGCGCTTTGGTGATTGTGGTTGCTGGCACCGTATTGGCCTGCGCCGCGCGCTGCGGCTGGCGCGATTTCGGCGCGGCGATGCGGGCGGCAGCGGGGCTGGCGCGGCCCGGGTTCAATCCCGACGCCAACCGCAAGGCGCTGGCGCTGGCGATCACGGCGATCCACCGCGACGGCGCACACCGGGCCGATCCCGCTTTGCCGCCAGACGGCGCGCTGGGCTTGATGCTGGAGAATTTTTTGCGCCACGGCACGCAGGACGCGGTGGGCCGTGCCCGCCATGCGCAGCGCACCATTGCTGAGGCGCGGCGCACCAGTGCGGCGCAGGTGTTCGACTGGGCGGGCGAATTGGCCCCGGTGTTCGGGCTGATCGGCACGCTGTATGGGCTAACCCAGCTCGCACCGGGCGGATCGATCAATCCGGCGCTGACGATTATGACCGCCGTTTCGACCGCCGTGATGACGTCGCTGTATGGCGCGCTGTTGGCGCATTTGCTGTGCCATCCGCTCGCCAGCGCGATCATGCGGCGCGGGCAGGACGAGGCTTCCGCGCGCGAGGCGCTGGCTGATTGGTTTGTCGAACAGATCGGCAAATCGGCTGCTTTGGCGCAGGAACGGGTCTTGCATTTGCGCGGTGTGGCATGAACCGCGCACCGAACGCGCAGCGCAGCACGGGCGGGTGGCAGTTGATCTTGGCCGATCTGGCCTTGATCCTGTTTCTGGTGACCTTGTCGGCCCTGCCAGCTGCTGAGGCCAGGAGCGGGCGCAAGCTGGCCGATAGCGCCGCAAGCGAAAAGGACACACGCGGCCGCACCGGCACCCGATCCGAAATCGCCGCATCGCAAGCTTTGTTCCGGGCGGTTTCTGGCGGGCCGAGCCTGCCCGAATGGCTCGCCAGCCAGCCGCGCGATTCGCGCATGACGCTGACGGTGTTCGCGCGTTACCGACCGGGCGGAGCGGCAGCGGCGTGGGTTGCAGCGCAATCGCTGGCGGACGCTGCCGCCGGTAGCGGCGTGGCGGTGCGCACCATCATCATCGCCGGATCGGACCAAGATATCTACGCCAGTCTGGCCTATGATGCCGTGGTGGACAATGATCGCTCGCCCTGATCCAGTAATCAGATTGTTCCGAAGCTGCCGCTGCGCTCTAACCCACCACCACTTGATTGCGGCCACCCTCCTTGGCAAGGTAGAGCGCAGCATCGGCGCGGACCAGCGCGCTGCGGGTGTCGGGATTTTCGGTCACTTCGGCGATTCCGGCGGAAAAGGTGATCCGCCCGAACGGCTGGCCGTTTTCGCGATTGACCAATTGCCGCGCGGCCTGCGCAGCGCGCATGGCATCCACCCGCAGCCGCGCGGTTTCTTTATCCAGACCATAGAACAGCAGTACGAATTCCTCGCCGCCGTGGCGCGCCACGAAAAAGCTGTCGCCGGCATATTCAATCAGGCCAGCCGCCATCGCGCACAGCACGCGGTCGCCCGCTTCGTGACCGTGCCGATCATTGATTGCTTTGAAATGGTCGAGATCGCAGAACGCCAGGCTCAAGGGTTGCCCATTCGCCCGCGCCTTCGCCGTGGCAGACGTCAGCTGGCGTTCAAACGCGCGGCGGTTGGGCAGGTGGGTGAGGTGATCGACATCGGCTTCGTTCCGCGCTTTGGCGAGGTTTTCACGCAGCACCTCGGTCTCGGCCTGACTTTGCGCCATCGACGCTTCGACCCGTTCGATCCGCGCCAGCATCGCGCGTGACAGCTCAAGCACCTGTACAATGTCGCTGTGCGCGGCCATCGCAGCGATGTCTTCGCCAATCGCGCAGCGATGGTGGCTGGTTTCGGCTTGGCCGGAGTGCGCCGTCTGGGCAAACCCTATCAGGGCGCATTCGAGCTTGTCCATCAGGTTTTCAACCTCGACGATGCGGGTGTGGCCATCGGCATCGCGCCGCACCAGCGTATCAAGCCAGCGTTGATCGATCGGTTCGCCAGCGCTTTCGCGCGCGGCAAAGGCCTGTGCCAGTTCGGGGTCGCTGCCCGACAGACCGCTGCAAATGGCGGCAAGATTGTTGGCGGTCACCCCGAGATCGTGGCGCACAACGAATGCGGCAATTTGATCGAGCAGCACGCTGCGCGCATCGACAGCATGGCTGGATGCGGGCGGCGGCGTCCACGTGCGCGGAGACCGGGAGAGGAAGCGGGAGGGAAGGGGCATCACGAACAATCACCGTCGTTAGGGATCACATGCCACCATCAGCTAACCCATTATGCTTAAGCTGCGCCTCGCCATGCCTGCGCATGAATGCGTAGACCGGCCTGCAAACGCGGGCTCAGCTGCCGCCGCAGGGGCTTGGCATGGCACTTGCTGGGATGCGGAGGAAGATTGTTCGCATAACAAGGAGCACCCTGCGCATGACCATGATCTTGACCCGGCCCGACCTTAGCTGGCGCGATGGCTGGCGGCTGACCCCGCTGGCGCTGCCGATGCTGTTGCCGCTGTGTGATCCCGGCGCGCAGGCCAGCGGCCTGACCGAACCGGCGGCGATAGACCGCGCGGTGTCTGCCTTTACCGGAGCAGCAATCGGCCAGCCGGGCGGCGCGCGGATGGCGGCGGATGGGCGCTTGCAGCTGCCCGCCTGCACCGCGCCGTTATCTGTCGTCTGGCACAGCCCGGCGCAAACTGCGGTGCGGGTGGAATGTACCGGGCCGACCAGCTGGCGGATTTTCGTTGCCGTCAATGCTCAGGCTGCTGGTGCTACTGCTGCTGGACAGACGCAGGCGCCTGCGATCAAACGCGGTGATGCGCTCACCATCATGGTGCGCGGACGCGGGTTTTCGGTGCAGCAGCAGGGCGAAGCGATGGAAAGCGGCGCGGTGGGCGAATGGATTTTCGTTCGCACTGCGCGCAAAGCCGAAGCCCTGCGCGCCCGGATCGAACGTCCCGGATTGGCGATTGTCCCGGCGGGTTGAACCCGCGTCGCCCCCCCTCTTAATCTAGCGCGTCATACGCCGTTCTCGCCTTTAGAAACCCACGAAGGACACCTGTCATGCCGTCTGTCGAACTGAGCAATTTGGGCGGGATCAGCCCCGCCCGCGTGCTGTCTGAAACAGGCCGCGCGCAGACCGCAGCGCGCGCGCCTGCATCGGTTGCCGCCCGCGCTGCGCCGGCTGGCGGGATCAGCGTTGAAGTCACCGCCGCCGCGTCGAGTGCTGGCGATGCTGCCACGCCGCCGGTTGATGCCGAACGGGTCAAGCAGATCCGCGCCGCGTTGCAGGAGGGATCATACCCGCTTTCGCCGACCAAGATTGCCGATGCCATCATCGCTGCGCAGGTCAGCCTGTCGCTGCCGGAAAAGGGCTGAACCGATGCCTGATAGCCTGACGATATCCCCGCCTGCGCAGCACGGCGCGATGGCCGCCACTCTGCGGCAAATGATTGCCGTTCTCGAACGGGAACGGCAAGCACTTGCCGCGCTGGATGCCGATGACCTAATCTGTTCCGCCCGCGATAAAAGCGCGCTGTGCAACGTGATGGCGGAAATCGGCCCGCATGCGCTCGACCACGAAACCCGCAGTCTGGCCGAAACCGCGCGGCGGCTGAACGAGGTCAACCGCCGGGTGCGCAATCTGCTCGCCGCCAATGTCGCGGCGCGGATCGAAGCGCTGGGCGGCCCGCGCCGCTTGCCCCGGGCGACCTACACGCCGGGGCGTAGAGCGCTCTAAGGGTTGTTACGCGGGCGTTGCCGCCCCGTTTTGGCACATCGTTTGCAGTAGCTCCGTTTGAAAGCGTCGCTCCTGCGGCGCTGCCCATCAGGCGGAGTATGCGTGAGCCAGCCTTCTTCTTCCCTCGGCCTGCCCGCAGGTTCGATCCGCGCCGGGTTTGAAACGGCGGCGCGCACCCACGCAGCGGTAGCGGCGCGCGCGCTGCCCGATCCGCGCCAGATCACCGCCAATTCGAATACCATCACCGCGTCGGGCACGCCGGTTGAAGCGGCGATTGCCGATGCCGCGCAGCGCACCAGCGTCGATTTTAACTATCTGCTGGCGCAAGCCGAGGTCGAATCTTCGCTCAACCCGGCTGCGCGTGCCAGCACTTCGAGCGCGACGGGATTGTACCAGTTCATCGACAGCACTTGGCTCAATACGGTCAAGAAGCACGGCGAGCGGTTTGGCCTTGGCGAAGTGGCAGATGAGATTGCAGTAAGCCCGTCGGGCAGCGCCCATGTCGCCGATCCGGCGCGGCGCGAAGCCATTTTGGCGCTGCGCGGGGATCCGAAGGTTGCATCGCTGATGGCGGCCGGGCTGGCCGAGGACAACCGCGCGCATCTGATGCCGATCCTGGGCCGCCAGCCCAACCATTCCGAACTTTATCTCGCCCATTTCATTGGCGCAGGCGGGGCGGGGCGGTTCTTGTCAGAATTGCAGGCCGATCCGGACCAAAGCGCGGCTGCACTATTTGCCCGCCCGGCGGCTGCTAACCGCGCAATCTTTTACAGCGGCGATGGTTCGCCGCGCAGCCTGGCGCAGGTGATGGACGTGATCGGCGGCAAGCTTGACCGCGCGCTGGACCGCGCCGGTGGCCGCGGTTCCGATGGGCAGGCCGTGCGCTTTGCTGGGGCTGCTTACGGCCCGGCTCCCGATATTGCCCTCACGCCTTTTTCGGCCAGCTATCAAGACCCGTTCGCCCCCGGCCTAACGCCTGCTTTGGCACCGGCTGCATTTGCACGGGCATCGTTGTCCGGCTCGCTTCCCACAACACCGCCGCGCCAACGCGCGCCGATGTCGCAGGTGCTAGGCGCAGCGTTTGGCGCTGATCTGAATGCCGCACCCGCGCAGGTGCGCCGCGCCTATGATACGCTGAAGGCGTTTGGCCTGTGAGTGAGCCGGTGATCGCCGCCGCGCGGCCCGCGACCGGCCTGCTCGCCCGGCTGGCAGCGATGCCTGCGGGCATGGCCTTGCCAGTTGGCATCTTCACACTGCTGGCATTGATGGTGCTGCCGATACCGGCGCTGCTGCTCGATATCTTTTTCGTGCTCAACATCGCGATTTCAATTGCGGTGCTGATGGTGGCGCTGAATGCCAAGCGTCCGATTGATTTCTCCAGCTTTCCCAGCGTGCTGTTGTTTGCGACCTTGCTGCGGCTGGCGCTGAACGTCGCTTCGACAAGGGTGGTGCTGGTCAACGGCCACGAAGGCGGCGCAGCGGCGGGCGAGGTGATCGAAAGTTTCGCTGCGTTTCTGGTCGGCGGCAACTTTGTGGTCGGGCTGTTCGTGTTCGCGATCCTGATGATCATCAACATGATCGTGATTACCAAAGGGGCAGGCCGCGTGTCCGAAGTATCAGCGCGGTTCGTGCTGGATGCGCTGCCGGGCAAGCAGATGGCGATTGATGCGGATATCGCCGCTGGCCTCGTCACCGCCGATGAAGCGCGTGATCGCCGCCGCGAAATCAGCGTCGAAGCCGATTTTTACGGGTCGATGGATGGGGCATCCAAGTTCGTGAAAGGCGATGCGGTCGCCGCGCTGTTGATCTTGGCGGTGAATATTGTCGCCGGGTTCGCGATTGGGATGATCAGCCATGGGTTGACCGCGGCCGAAGCGGGCGAGGCCTATGTTACGCTGGCGGTGGGTGATGCATTGGTGGCGCAGGTGCCGTCGCTGCTGCTGTCGATTGCGGCTGCGGCGATTGTGACCCGTGTTTCCGATCAACGCGACCTGTCGGGGCAGATTGGCGGACAGTTTGCCGATCCGCGCGGCTGGTTACCGGTCGCGCTGATATTGGGCGCGGTCGGGATGGTCCCGGCGATGCCGCAGATGATTTTCCTGCCCGGCGCTGCGATTGCAGCGGCGATCTGGTGGCAGTTGAAACGCCATGCCGCTGCACCGCCGCCGCCCGCCGCCGCCGAAGCGGAAGCCGCGCCTGATTACATCGCGATTGCCGATGTCAGCGATGCGACGCTGGTAACGATTGAGCTGGGTTACGGCTTGGTCGGGCTGGTCGATGCGGCTGCGAAAGGATCAGAGGGCGCCGCGCCGCTGGTGACCCGGATCACTGGCATCCGCAAACAATTGTCGCGCGATTTGGGGTTTGTGCTGCCGCAGTTCCGGATCCGCGATTCGCTCGATCTGGCGGCGCAGGATTATGCGGTGCTGATCGGCGGGATCAGCGCTGCGCGCGGCAGCGTGCGACCGGGCAAGCTGCTGGCGATTGATGCAGGCGATGTGCGCGGCGGTGCCCCCTATGCGCAATTGGGGCTGGCCGGGGAGCCGACCCGCGATCCCAGCTTTGATTGCCCGGCATTGTGGATTGCAGCCTCTGCCCGCGACCATGCCATCGCCGAGGGATTTTTGGTGGTCGATCCGTCGACCGTGATCGCCACCCACGCCAATCAGGCGCTGCTGACCGAGGCGCACCAATTGCTCGGCCCGGATGAAGTGCGCGAATGGGTGGATGCGCTCAAAACGCGCGCGCCCGCGCTGGTCGAAGCGGTGCACCCCGATCCGTTGCCGCTGGCCGCGCTGACCCGCACCTTGCGCGCGCTGGTGGCCGATGGGATCGGGCTGGCGCACCCGCAGCCGTTGTTCACGGCGCTGGCGTTGGCGTTGCAGAAGAATCCCGAATTTGACGCGGTGATCGATGCCGTGCGCGCCGAGCTGGGCGGACGGTTGACGGCCCGGATCGCGCCGCCGGGAGAGCCGTTGAAGGTCGCCACGCTTGATGCCGGGCTGGAGGGCGCGATTCTGGGCGGAATGATCGATCCGGCCACTGGCCAGCCGCTGATCGAGCCCGATTGCGGCGGCATGATCGTGCGCGAGGTCAACCGCATGGCCGATGCCCAAGGCGGAGCGATTGCGCTGATCGTGCAGCCGCCTGCGCGGCGTGCGCTGGCAGCGCTGCTGCGGCCGCGCGCACCGCGCTGTCTGGTGATGTCGATTGCCGAACTGCCCGCGGCCCAGCCGATTGCGGTGATTGGCGTGATCGGTGCGCCCGATGAAGCCCCGGCGCTTAATGGACCGACGTCGTTTGAACCATTGCCGCAGGAGCTGGCCGCATGAAATATGATCACGCTGTCTTTGCCGCCCCGCTCAACCCCTATGCGCCATCGCGCGCGGTGGTGGAAGACCGGGTGCGCCGGTTCATGCCGCTGGTGCGCCGCGCGGCGTGGCACATCAACGGTGCGGGGCGAGACGGGCTGGAGATCGAAGACTTGCTACAGGTCGGCATCATGGCGCTGACCGAGTGTGCGCAGCGCCACAATGGCCCGACCGAGGACGGGTTTGCCGCCTATGCCAAGATCCGCGTGCGCGGCGCGATGCTCGATGAAGTGCGCCGCACCGCGCATGACAGCCGCACCGCGCGCACCAAACGGGCGGGGTATGACCGCGCGGTATCGGCATTGCGCGGCACATTGGGCCGCGAGCCGAGCCGCGCCGAACTGGCCCGCGCAATGGACGTGAACGATGCCGAATTGCTCGCGATCGAAGCATCAGCCATCAAACTGACCCCGATTGATGATGCCTATGACGAAACCAGCCTCGCCTTTGCCAGCGCTGAACCCGATCCGTTCGAGGCCCTGTGCGCCGCCGAAGACCGCGACCGGTTGGTGGCGGCGATGGTGCAACTGCCTGACCGGGCCAAGCTGGTGTTGCAGTTGTTTTTTGTCGAGGAGCTGAACCTCACCGAAATCGCCGCCGTCTTGGAAGTCAGCGTGCCGCGCGTCCACCAACTGCGCGCCAAGGCGTTGAAAGACCTGCGCGCGCTGATGGAGGAGGATTAGCCCCTTAGTTCCGTTCGCTCGACACGAACCGGGGAAAGTGGCTTACCCCTAATCCCCATCGGCATGAGCGCCAGCAGCGTGGGTGGCCGCTTCCGATCCGCCCGCGCCGTTGCCGTCATTGGCTCGCCACCAATAGGGCTGGCGCGTTGCGGTGCCGGTGCCGACCTCGTTCAAGGTTTTGGCATCATACAGCCGCCCGCCCAGCATCACCTGTTCGATATTGTCCGAATTGGCGATATCGGCGCTGGGATCGTCCGACAGGATCACCAGATCGGCCAGCTTGCCGACTTCGATACTGCCGATATCCTTGGCCATGCCAAGCGATTGGGCAGACGTGATGGTGCCTGCCTTTAACGCTTCAACCGCGCTCATCCCGCCGCGGGCAAAGCTCCACAGCTCCCAATGCGCGCCGATGCCGGCTTGCTGGCCATGCGCGCCGATGCTGACTTTTACGCCGCGCTGCGCCAGCTTGCGGGCTTCGCGGGCGTTGTTGTCATCGACAAACGCCCAGTCAGGTGCCTTTACCCGGCGCCCCGTTTCGGCCAGCAGCGCCTTGGGCGGAGTGTGGATCAACAGCGGATTTTCCCACACATTGGTTGCCTGCCGCCAATACGGATCGCCTGCCAGCCCGCCATAAGTGACCACCAGCGTCGGCGTATAATTGCTGTTTGACTGGCCGACGAATTGCAGCACATCTTCGTACATCACATCAACCGGGACATTGTGTTCGAGGGTTGAATTGCCATCGGCGACCAGGTTCATGTCCATCCCGAACAGCGATCCGCCCTCGGCCACCACCAGCATGTTCTCGGCTGCCGCCGCACGCGCGACCATCTGCCGCTGTTCGCGGCGCGGCTGGTTGTAATTCTTGATCGAGATACCGCCTTGCGCCTTGATCCGGCGTACGTGGGCGAGCGCGTCGTCGTAACTGTCGATCCGCGCGTAAACGTCCGCCGCCTTGGCCCCGTAGACAATCTCGCCGGTCGAAAAGATGCGCGGGCCCAGCGTCAGCCCGGCGCGCTGGCGTTCAGCGGTCGCGAAGACGGTGCTGGCCTGGCTCGACGGGTTGTGGATCGTGGTCACGCCCATCGCGAGGTCTTGCAGCAGCGACCAGTTCTGCTGCGGGATCAGATCGCCAACGCCGTAGCCGCCGTGGGCGTGGGCATCGACGAGACCGGGCATGATGGTCTTGCCGCTGGCGTCGATCATCCGTGCGTTGGTGGGCAGTGTGATACGCACGGTCGTCGCGTCATAGACCCCCGTGATCCGGTCGCCGGTGATCACGATCATCCCGTTTTCGATTACGCCTGCGTCCTGCGCGCCAAGCCCCGCGCGCATGGTCAGCACGCGCGCGCCGGTGATAACCGTGGTGCCAGCCGGCTTGGCCGTTTGCACCGTTACGCCCAGCGCAATTCCGGTGGTGGGCGGGGCGTAGCCTTTGGTCGTGTCAGTTTCCGCCTTGGGCGCGCTGGCGAAGAATTCAGCCACGTTGGCGCTTTGCAGGCTTGGCCCAATTGACCAGAACAATGTTTCGCCCCCGCGCGCCCAGCCGATATACTCCGCGCCGCCGGTGCTGACCTTGGTGACCGGCAGAGCCCCGCCGCTCTCGCTCACATCCACTGGCTTGCCGCCGGGGATCAGCGGCATCGCGAACACTTCGTAATTCTGGCGGAATGCGACGGTGCGGCCATCGGGCGCAAGCCGGAAATCGTTCGCCAGATCGCCCTTGGCATGGGTGCGCTTGGCCTCGCCATTCAGGTCGGTCGAAATCAGCGCCAGCCCGCCGCTTTCGCGCGCCAGCAAAAACAACCGGTCGCTGCCAGCGCCCCATTGCGGGCTGCTGCCATCGCGGCTGACCCGGCGTGCTGCGCCGGTGCCATTGGTGGGCATGACATAGATGCCGGGGTTTTCGGAGAAATCAGGCGCGGTCAGATACCCGCCTTCGCGCTTTTCAAACGCGATCATGCTGCCATCGGGCGAAAACGCGAGATTGCCGAAATGGCCCGGCCCGGTCAGCACCCGGCGGTTTTGGCCGTTGGCATCGGCGATGATGATTTCGCCCAATGTCGCATCGTTCCAGCGCACATAGGCAAGGGCGCTGCCATCGCGGCTGAACGCGGGGAACGCCTCTATCACATCGGCATTGTCGCCGGTCAGCGGCGCGGGCGCATCCTTGCCGCGCGCGGATTTGCTGTGCAGCCGCCCGAGGCTTTCGAACACCACCTGATTACCATCAGGCGACAGCGTGGCAAAGCGCGGCATGGTGGTGGTGAACTGATCAGGCGAAACGGCAATCTGCGGATGCGGCGCATCGGCCACGCCGCGGCTGTCGTTGACCGCAAACGGGATCACCGCATGGCTTGATCCGTCCCGGCCCACACGGTTCAATTTGCCCCCCGCCCAGAACACAATCGCGCTGCTATCGGGCAGCCAATCGATGTTGGGATAGACCCCGGTGACCGCCCAGGTTTCCTGCACATCCAAATCAAGCTGGCCGTAAATCATCTGCTCGCGCCCGCTGGCAAAGTCTTTGACCCACAGCTGGCTTTGATCCTCGTCCCGCCGGACAAACGCGATCTGCGTGCCATCGGGCGAAGGCGCAGGTCGCACCGCGCCGCCATAGCCGCTGACGGCGGTGGTCACCTCCCCAGTGGCCAGATCATGGCGTTCGATGGCAAAGATACCCGCGTTGGAATCCTGCGCGTATTCAAAGCTGTTTCCCGGCGTGGTGTTGCGGGTGTAATAAATCGCGGCTCCATCGGGCGCGAACACCGGTTCGCCGAGTTCTTTTTGCAAGGCTTCATTGGCGCGTTCGACCACCTGCACCCCGCCGCCGCCGGACACGTGATACATCCAAATTTCGCCAGTCCCGGCGCTGCGCTCGGTGGTGAAATGTTTCTTGGCAGCAATGAACTGCCCATCGGGTGACCATGTCGGCTGATTGAGCAGGCGGAAATCTTCCTTGGTCACCTGCCGCTTGTCGCTGCCATCGGTGTTCATCACCCAGATATTGTCTCCCCCGGCGCGGTCTGACGTGAAGGCGATCCGCGTGCCATCGGGCGAGAACCGCGGCTGCACATCCCACGCAAGGCCATCGGCAATCCGCGTTGGCGTGCCGCCGCCGATGGGCATGGTATAAATATCGCCGAGCAGCGTGAACGCGAGCGTCTGACCATTGGGCGACACGTCGACATCCATCCAAGTGCCTTCAGTAGTCTTGATCGGCACCTGCTTGATCACCGCACCCTTGGGCGCTTCGACGCTCCACGCCTCATCCGCCTTGGCGGCTTTGCCTTTCGCCTGCGCAGAAAGGGGTGCGGCGAGCGGCAAGGCAATGCAGGCGGCTCCGGCGAGCAGAGCGGCGGCGATATGGCGCATGAATATGTCTCCTGTGTTGGGACGGGAGACTAGCGGCGCGCAAGGATATTGCTAGAG
>JBBRFG010000024.1:0-24624 GCA_038224685.1 Sphingomonadales bacterium | reverse complement strand
GCTTGGATACCGCAACCCATCCCGGCTATGTTCGCGCCGGGCAATACCAGTCCATGTCATGTGCCACTCCATCTGCTCGCACAGACGGCTGAATCACATATGGCTGGTATTGCTCAACAACTTTCGGATCGGGCTCTAAGATATACGCTAGCCCATGAATTGCGTCATCTAACTCTCGATGGCGAACACCCATTTACTGCCGTTGACGTGCTTAATGGCCGCATGGATCCTGCGATTGAGAGTCGAGCGCAATCTTTTGCAGGCGAATTGTTATTGCCGACGCGCTTGGCCCAATCGGTATGGGAGGCCCACGGAAGTCCGACGACATCAGTAGAGATGGAGGCGGTTATCGCGGAGGCGGTTCAAAAATATAGAGTTACCCGCAACGTTGCTGCCTGGAAGATCGAACATGCGGCCCAAGGCTGCGATGTCGACCTGCACTACGTTTTGCAGCAGCTCGCGCCTTTCCGATGATCTAATTGATCCTACCTTCGGCGCGCCAAGTCGAATCTCTACTTCGGCGTCGAATGAGAATGGCCGCTTTGCTGGCGCGAGTTGCCGTTTATGCTCGGTCGGTTGAACATCGCAATCTGGTCATGATCCGCCAGCACTGCTTCCCAGTATGGTGGTCTGCTTATGCGCCTCGGCAGCTGGATTATGCCCGGCCAATGTCAAGGCATCTCATGCAGGGGCAACGGTCTTCAGGAAATTATTGAACGGCACATAGTCCCCGGCGTGCATCTTCTCGATCATGCTGGCGCTGAACCCTTCTTCAGACAGCTCCGCCTTTTTCAGCTCGAACGTCAGCCCGGCCAAGTCTTGGCGGCGGAATGCCCTGATCAGCTGCAGGCATTTCTTGAACGACAACGCCCCTCGCGTGTCCTGATCCGACCCCGCGACCAACCATTCAATCCGCTCGTCGAACAGTTTCTCGTCGGTCATCGTGCGGAGCGAGACTGCGGTGATGGTTGAGGGATCGGCGTGGTCGCTCACCCGTACCCAGATCGGGCTCATGGGGATGGGGCGTCGTGGAATGCACTGCCACAGGCTTTGGTCGGTGCTGATCACGAGCATCGACGAATGATCCGCAAGAAACGCCTTTCGCACCTTCTCTGACAGCGCTGGCGTCGTGCCATCCGGATGCCGCTCCTGACCCAGAATCTCACCCTGCGCGATGCGTGCCTTGTAGGCCTCCAGCGACCGCAGGTTCGCGGCGACCTGCGCATCTTCGGTCAGGTCTTCGACCTCTGGTTCGGTCCGCCGCTTGGCCTGATTGTTGGACAACAGGAATGCAACGCCACCGATCAGAAGGGCCGCTATCCCGTGAGCATGGTAGTTAGGCGTGAAAGCAACTGCGAGCGCTAGGAGGCTTCCGCAAACTGACACGCCACGCGCGACAGCAAGGTAGCGTTGTCTGCGCGCGCCTTTTCGGGCGGCGACCTTCATTTCATCCGCCACATCTGGCGGGATGATCGCATCGAAGGTGGTTCCGGCAGGCTTCTTCAGGAAGGCCACGAAGCCGTCCCTTACCTTCACGAACTCGGAATGTCTGAGGGGGAGCTGATCCTGCATTGCGGCTGCGAATCTACGCCGCCAGAGCGCCGGTCACAATTTCAAATCGCCGCAAGATTGTGTGCATCGGCGATGCAAGGCGTTTCGCGATGTTGCTTGGGCTTGCACCACCAGCGCACCACCAGACCGAAAAAATGCTCAGAAAATTTCGAGGAGTGTGAGCTAAGTCCTTGTCCACTGGTCGGGACGAGAGGATTCGAACCTCCGACCCCCACACCCCCAGTGTGATGCGCTACCAGGCTGCGCTACGTCCCGATCCAGTGGAGCGCGGCGTATAGGGCGGGGGTTTGTGGCTGGCAAGCGGGTTTGGAAAGGGATCGAGGGTTGGCGGCCCTGCGCCGCTCTTGTTCGCGCGATTGCGGGGCGCTTGCATTGCTGCTAGGCGCGCCCTCTTGGACGGGAGGCTAGCCGAACTGCCGCGTTTCGCGCGCGGGTAAGCTTGCCGAACGCATGTGTTCAACAGGATCCTGACGGGCTTTAATCTATGACATTCGATCTTCTCGCTGCCGCTGCGGCAGCCGCCGCGCCGCCCGCTTGGATCAGTTTCCTGCCCATTATCGGCATGGTCGCGATTTTTTGGTTTCTGATCATCCGCCCGCAGATGAAGCGGCAGAAAGATCATCAGGCCAAGATTTCTGCGGTGAAAAAGGGCGATCAGGTCGTCACCGCCGGGGGTCTCGTGGGCAAAGTGCTCAAGGTCGATGACGTCTATGTCGAACTCGAACTGGGCACCAATGTCCGGGTGAAAGCGGTTAAGGCGACCATCGGTGACATCATCCCGCCCGGCGGCACGCCCGCGAATGATTGATCTGGTCGCTGCGATGCGGTTTGCTCCTGTTCCTTGCGCGTGAGAACCTGACGCAATGCTTGAATTTCCCCTTTGGAAAAAGATCTGGCTGTGGGGCCTGACGCTGGCAGCATCGCTGCTGGCGCTGCCGTCGCTGTTCAACGTGACGGGCCTCGATTGGCCCGCTGCCGCGCCCAATCCGCAGGTCAATCTGGGGCTAGATTTGGCCGGCGGATCGCATTTGTTGCTCGAAGCCAAGGCGGGCGATGTGCGCGTCCAGCGGCTGGACAATATGGAAGAAAACGTCCGCCAGCTGATGCGCAATGCGAAACCGCGGATCCGTATTGGCGATGTTTCGACCGGCGATGGAAAGCTGTCATTCATCCTTGAAAACGCTGCTGATATTGACCGTGCGCGCGGCTTGATCGAACCGGCGATGCAGGGTGCCAGCACCACGCGCGAATGGGAATTGGCGGTGGTTGATAGCCAGCGCATGGTGCTCAAACAGACCGATGCCGGGGTCAATCAGGCGATTGACGATGCGATGGACAGCGCGACCGAAGTGGTGCGCCGCCGGATTGACGAGCTTGGCACGCGCGAACCGACCATCATCCGTCAAAGCGACACGCGGATCGTGGTGCAGGTGCCAGGGCTGGAAGACCCCGAGGCCTTGAAGAACCTGCTCGGCCAGACCGCGCAGCTTGAATTCAAGATGGTCGACCTTAATGCTCTGCCAGAAAATGTGCAGGCCGGTGTTGCGCCAGCGGGCAGTGAGATATTCCCCTTCTCGCCGGGGACGCCGCAAGAAGGTCGGTTTGAGGCGGTTCGGCGGCTCGGCGGCATTCGCGGCGATAGCCTGATTGGCGCGCAGGCCGGGGTCGATGAAAACAACGGTAGCGTCGTCAACATCACCTTCGATGCGGCGGGCGGGCGCAAATTCGCGCAGCTCAGCACCGAAAATGTTGGGAAGCCGTTTGCCATCATCCTTGATGGCAAGGTGCTATCCACCCCGGTGTTCGAAGAGCCCATCCTGGGCGGGCAGGCGCGGATTTCGGGCAGTTTTGACCCTGAAAGCGCGAACAATCTGGCGATCTCGCTGCGTTCGGGCGCGTTGCCGGTGCCGTTGACTGTAGTGGAAGAACGCACCGTCGGGCCAGATCTTGGTGCAGATTCAATCCGCAAAGGCCTGCTCGCGATGGCGATTGGCAGCTTTGCGGTGATCGCGTTGATGGTCGCGACCTATGGCCGGTTTGGCGTCTATGCGACCATTGCGCTGGTGTGCAACGTGTTGATGCTGCTCGGCCTGATGGCGCTTGGCAATTTCACGCTGACGCTGCCGGGGATTGCAGGCTTTGTGATCACCATCGGCGCTGCGGTGGATGCCAACGTGCTGATCAATGAACGCATCCGCGAAGAACGTGTGCGCGGGCGCAAAGTGGTCGCTGCGGTCGAAACCGGGTACAAGGAAGCGGCCCGTGCGATTTACGATGCCAACCTGACGAACTTCATCGCCGGGCTTGCCCTGTTCGCGTTCGGTTCGGGGCCGGTCAAAGGCTTTGCCGTGGTGCTGGTGGTGGGATTGTTCACATCGGTGTTCACCGGGGTGACCTTGACCCGCCTGATGGTTTCCGGGTGGCTGCGCAAAGCGCGCCCCAATGACATCAATATCTGAGGAGCGTGCGCGCCATGAAGCTGCTCAAGCTGGTTCCTGACAACACCAACATCAAATTCCTGAAACTCAGGATCCCGTTCTTCGTGCTCAGCATCGTTCTGATTTTGGGCAGCTGGGCGGCGGTGCTGGTCAACGGGCTCAATTTCGGGGTCGATTTTGCCGGCGGTCAGGAAGTGCGGATGACCTTTGAACAACGCAAGACTGCGCCGATCCCGCAGCTGCGCGAATTGGTTGGCACGCTGGGTTATGGCGACCCCGTGGTGCAGGAATTTGGCGCACCCAATCAGGTTTCCGTACGCGTCGCATTGCCCGAAGGCTCCGAAGATACGCCCGGCGCGGCCACAGCCATCGGCGCCAAGGTCGTAGCCGCCATCGCCAAACAATATCCCGATGCGCGCACCGATGGGAACGACACCGTTTCGGGCAAAGTGGCAGGCGAATTCCGCAATCAGGCGATCCTTGCGCTGCTGGCGGCGATGGCAGCGGTGTCGCTGTATATCTGGGTCCGGTTTGAATGGCAGTTCGGCGTTGGTGCGATGTTCGCATTGGTCCACGATGTGTCAGTCACGGTCGGACTATTTGCGCTGACCCAAATGGAATTCAGCCTGCAAATCGTCGCCGCAATTTTGGCGATCATCGGCTATTCATTGAACGATACCATCGTGGTCTATGACCGCATCCGCGAAAATCTGAAAAAATTCCGTAAGATGCCGCTGCCCGAACTGCTCGATCTGTCGGTCAATGAAACGCTGGCGCGCACGGTGATGACATCACTGACGCTGTTCATCGCGCTGATCCCGCTGCTGATCTTTGGCCCGCCAAGCCTGTTCGGGATGGTTGCCGCGATCACCGTTGGCCTGTTTATCGGCACTTATTCCAGCGTGTATATGGCGGGGCCGCTGCTGATCTGGATGGGGGTAACCTCGAACAGTTTCGTGCCGCAGGAAACCGCGATGGACCGGCAGGAAAAAATCGCTCGCGGCAAGGCTTAACTAACGCCAAACCACAATCGGCGGGGTAAGCGAAACTCGCTTAACCCACCAACCGTTCAAAATGCGCGGCCAGCGCCGCGGCGTTGGCGTCCCAGCTGAAGTGGTCTGTCAGCGCTGCCACCGCTGCCCGCGACGGCGGGTTGTTGAGGATGGCATTGATCCCCGCCGCCACCGCCTCGGCATTGCGCTCCACCAATCGTCCTGCGGTGTCGCCAGTGATCAGTTCGCGAGCGCCGCCGACATCGCATGTCACCACCGGGGTGCCGCAGGCGAGCGCTTCGACCCAGGCATTGGCCAGCCCTTCGGCCACGGTTGGCAGCACCATCACATCGGCGGCCGACAGAATTAGCGGCATCAGATCATGGTCAATCGATCCGGCAAAATGCACGCGGTCGGACAATCCTTCGCTTGCCGCTAGCGCGCGCAGGCGGGCTTCGTCCTCGCCTTTGCCGATCAGCACCAACCGTGCGCCCGGGATGGGGTGCAGCGCAGCAATCGCCAAGCCCTGACCCTTGCGTTCGATCAGCGCGCCCACGCAGGCGAGCAGCGGCGCATTGTCGGGCATCGCAAAGCCCAGTTCCTGCGACAGTTGGGCGCGCAATTGCGTGTGGCCAAACGGGCGGAACCGGTCACGATCAAGCCCGGTATAATGCACCGTGATCTTGTTGGCATCCATCCCCATCGCAGCCATTTGTCCGGCCAGATCATGGCTGACGGCCAGCAAGCCGGCGGCGCTGCGCGCGGCATCCAACATCTGTTCGCGCGCAAAGCTGCGCTCACCCCAAAAACTGATATCGCTGCCGCGCGCCTTGATCGATAGCGGCAGGCCAAGCGCGCGCGCGATGTCAGCAGCGGCGGGCCCGTCAGGATAGAAGAACTGCGCGTCGATCAGGTTAATCGGGGTTGCGGCATGGATGCTGTGCGCCAGCGGTAAGGTTGGACGGGCAATCGCGGCGGCATTGCGGCGTGCACCGATCCGGGGAATCAAAGTGAACTGCGGGCGGTGGATCGTGATCCCGCCCTCAGTGCTGAGCGGGCCGAGTTCGGCTAGTGGGCGATAGCGCCCCAGCGCCAAAGGCGGCAGGCCAATCGGGTTAATCAGCGTCACCCGCCAATCGCCGCGTTTGGCCAGCGCTTCCAACGACCGCGCCACAAATGTCCCGAACCGCGGATTGACCGCGTTGGGATAAAGCGTCGTGAGGGCGAGCACGTGCTTCATCGGCACCGTGCTTAAAGCGGCCTAACCAGCATGATTGCAACGGCAATCCACGCCGGGTTATCAACCACCACCTGTTTTTGGCCAACGCCTGGCGGCAAGAGGCCAACCAGCGCGCCGCGCCGGTCGATCAACCGCCCAAAGGCGAACCGGCCGCCGGGGCGCGGCACAAGGCAATCGCGGTTCATCGCGCGCGCGGCGGCGACCGGATCGGCAGCGGGGTCAAGCGGTTGCAGCCACACCAGATCGCCCGGCCGATATTCGCCGCTGCTCTCGCGCACGGCCAGTACCAGCGGTGCAGCCGCAGCGGGATCAGCGGTCAGATCGGACGGCAGCACGGCTTCGCGCGGGGTCGTAAGCGCTTCGGGACCGGCGGCGGCAAGTTCGGCGACGATCCGGGCGGGAGCGGCGGCTTGCGCCCGCATCAGGCTGGCCGGATCAACGCTCAAACCGGCGGCAATGCGGTTCATCCAGGTTAGCGACAGGCTGCGCATCCCGGTTTCCAGCCGCCCGATGGTCTGCGCCGTGGTGGGCGGATCGCAGGCAGCAGCCAGATCGGCGAGCGTAAGGCCTTTGGCTTTGCGAAGATCGCGAATGCGGTTGATCATCGGATCGGCCTTACGGAAAGTGCAAAATTAACCGGAATGGTTTATTCTTTCCTACAGATGATCCGTCTTGGCAAGCCGCAATCCGTCATCAAGCGGAGCAATTGCCATGAAGCGCGAACTGGTCGAACGTGAACTCACCCCCGAAGGCCCAAGCCGGGAGCGAGGGATCAAAGGGCCACGCCCGTCGCAATCGGTCACTGTCAATCTTGCCGAATCGCCGCTGGCGTGGTTGCACGCACGCGGGCATTTGTCTGATCAACTGCTGGATGCAGGCGAAGCGCTGCGGGCCGATTACGAGCGCGCGCAACTGCCTGCGAACATCACGATGCGCTGGGAAGCGGTGCGGGTGAAATCAACCGGCGAGCGCGGGTTAGCGCCAAGTGAACGGCAGATCGCCGCGCGCCAACGGTTTGACGGCGCAATCCGTGCGGCGGGCAAGGGGTTGGAGGACATTTTGTGGCGCGTGGTGTGCGCAGGCGATCCGTTGCCCGAAGCCGAGAAAGCCCTCGGTTGGCCGTCAAGAAGCGGCAAACTGGTGCTGAAGATCGCGCTGGAGCGGGTCGCGCAGTATTATCGGATCAGTTAATCGGGTGGGCGATCAGGGCATGGTGCCGTAAAAGAACCGCTCTTCTGCAATCTTGCCATCCTTGATCGTATACAGCCCAATCTCCGCCATCTGTGACCGTTCGCCTTGCATCGTCACATCCATGGCAAAGCGCAGCGCGAATTGATCGCCGAAGATAAACGGCCCCTCGGCGGTGAGTGAGTGCATTTCCGCGTTGGCTTCCCACCACGCATGTTTGGCGATCAGAGCATCGCGACCTTCGGTGCGGGCTGTTTCGCTTTCGTGGGGTTCGAGGCTGACGATGTCTTCAGCCCAAAACGACTGATAGGCCTGCGCATCATCAGCCATGACAGCTGCGGTAAACTCTTTGGCAATCTGTTCGTTGGACATGACATTCCTCGCTCGGTGCAAATATTACTGCGGCGGTTTGGCAGAATGGCGGCGGCAATACACTGGTTCGCCTCTAACCTTCAACCTGCTCCGCCAGCATCAACCAGCGTTCCTCTGCCGCATCACGTTCCAGCCTCGCGCTGGCTATGCCTTGACTGATCGTTGCGAACTTTTGCGGGTCGTTAGAGTATAGCTTGGGGTCGCCTAGCAGCGCCTCGCCCTGCCTTATCTCGGCCTCCAGCACTTCGATCCGGGCTGGCAGGATTTCGTAGTCGCGCTGGTCTTTGTAGGAGAGCTTGGGGGCGGCGCGCGGTTTGATCGGCATCCCCTTGCTAGCCTCGTCTTGCCCTTGGTTAGATCGCTCTTGCCTTGCGTTAGACCCGGTGTTGCCCGCGCCAGGCCCCTGCTTGCGCTTGGCCTCCCAATCGGCAAAACCGCCTGCAATAATGTCCACCTTGCCCGACCCATCAAGGCCGAGTGTGAGGGTTACCGTGCGGTCAAGAAAATCGCGGTCGTGGCTCACGATCAGCACGGTGCCATCGAAATCTGCGATCACTTCCTGAAGCAAATCAAGCGTTTCGAGGTCAAGATCATTGGTTGGCTCGTCCAGCACCAGCAGGTTCGCGGTGCGGGCAAATTCGCGCGCCAGCAGCAACCGCGACCGTTCGCCGCCCGAAAGGATGTCGATCTTGGTATCGACCAAACCGGGATCGAACAGGAAGTCTTTGAGATAAGCGATCACATGCTTGCGCACCCCTCGCACATCGATCCAGTCGCCGCCCTCTGCCAAGATCTGGCGCACGGTGGCGCCCGGTTCGAGCAATTTGCGCTGCTGATCGATCATCACACCTGACAAAGTGCGCGCGTTTGTGACGGTGCCGGTGTCGGGTTCAAGTTCTTTGGTTAGCATTTTCAGCAAGGTGGTCTTGCCCGCACCGTTCGCTCCGACAATGCCGATGCGATCACCGTTTTGGATGCGCAAGCTGAATGGTTTGATGATCGGGCGGTCACCATAGGTCTTGGAGATGCCTTCCGCGACGATCACGGATTTTGATTTGAAGTCATCATCGCTGGAAAGCTTGAGCTTTGCTGTCCCTGTGCCGGAGATCATTGAGGCCCGTGCCGCGCGCATTTGGAACAGTTTTTCCAGCCGCCCCTGATTGCGTTTACGCCGCGCGGTGACGCCGCGCTCTAACCAATGGGCCTCGATCTTGAGCTTGGCATCCATCCGGTCAGCCGCGCGCGCTTCCTCGGCGTAGACCTGTTCTTCCCACGCATCGTACCCGCCAAAGCCAACGTCTTTGCGACGCAGCGTCCCGCGGTCGAGCCATAGGGTCGCGCGCGTCAGCCGGGTCAGGAACGTACGATCATGGCTGATGGTGATAAATGCGCCGCGATAGCGGGTCAGCCAATCCTCCAGCCAATCGATTGCGCTCAGATCAAGGTGATTGGTTGGTTCGTCCAGCAGGATGAGATCGGGGTCTTGCGCCAGCGCGCGAGCAATCGCGGCGCGCCGCCGTTCGCCTCCGCTTGCCGTGGCCGAAAGGCGTGACATATCAATGCCAAGCTGACCCGCAATCGCCTCCACTTCATGCACCGCAGGAGCGTCGTCGCCGGCAAGCGCAAAATCCATCAACGTGCCGGTGCCGGAAAAGTCGGGCTCCTGTTCCAGAAACACGATCCGGGTGTTCGGCTTTACGCGGCGTTGGCCGCGATCTGCGTCGATATGCGCCATAATCAGGCGTAGCAGCGTGGTCTTGCCCGCGCCATTGCGGCCAATCAGCGCCAGCCGGTCGCCGGGCATCACGTGCAGATCAATCGGTGCCGCGCCGCTGGTTGGGGTCGGCCCGCCAAACAGCCAGCGCCCACCTTGCTGCAAGGCAAGACCTTCGAGCGAAAAGATGGGAGGTTGCGCCATGCGAAGCGCCACCTAGGGACTTGCAGCGCGCGCCACAACCCCGCGCGACGTGGCGGTTCAGTCCTGCGAAAGCTGACTGGCCGCAATGGGCGCCCTTAAATCAAGGAAGATGACCCATGATCCGACCCGCTATCGCTGTGCTTGCTGCCAGTGTGCTTTCGCTCCCTGTTAACGGGCTTGCCGCGGCTGAAATCGAAATCGAGGCTACGGGCCCGGTGGTGGAATTGAGTGTGTTCGAAAGTGTATCAGTGGCTCCGGACCTGGCCACGATTGGCGCAGGCGTCACCACCGAGGCACCAACGGCAACCGCCGCGCTCCAGCTGAATTCGGTGGAAATGCAAAAAGTGATTGCCCGGATCAAAGCGCTGGGCGTGGCGGACAAGGATATCCAGACTACCGGGATCAATCTGAACGCGCAATATGATTACAATCAGGAAACCCAGCGCCCAGTGTTCCGCGGCTATCAGGCGTCCAACCGGGTGAGTGTGATCCTGCGCAAGATTGATGATACGGGCAGGGTGCTCGATGCGTTGGTTGCGGCGGGTGCGACCGACCTGAACGGCCCCAGCTTTTCCATCGACAATGACGAGCCAGCCAAGGATGCCGCTCGAAAGCGCGCGATTGAGCGCGCACAGGCCCGCGCCGACGCATACGCTGATCTGCTTGGATATGATGGCGTAAAAGTGCTCGCCATCGCCGAAAATATTGAGGGTCGCGGGACCATTCCCGAAGCCGCGCTGCTGCGAACCACCTCAGTGGACGCTGCCGCGCCGCCGGTTCAGCCAGGTATGGTTTCCGCAGGGATCAATATCACGATCAAGTATGAACTGGTAAAGGACGCAGGCCCGGCGGGTGAGTGATCGATCATTCACGGATTGTTCAATGGGCTAGGGGTAGGCACGACGACATTATGAACGCGCCAGGTTTCTTGCTTGTAGGTTTTTGCGCCATCGTCGGGTTGGCAACCGTTGCTGTGCCCGCTGCGGCGCAGGATCAGTTGCGCGGCGATCAGGGGGAGGCCCGGCGTGAAGAGCGGGCCGGAACCCAATTGTCGCTTCGCGAGATCGAGCGGCGGATATTGCCTCAGATGCAAGGCAATGAATACCTTGGCCCAGCCTACGATTCCACCGCACGTGCTTACCGCCTCAAGTTTATTCGTGATGGCCGAGTGACCTATGTTGATGTTGACGCCCGCACCGGTCGGATCATCGGCCGTTCGCGCTGATTGCTGGCAGTTATGCACGATCATCCGGGGAAACTGGGCGTAGTAGCGCGGGCGCGTTGCTTGACGCATTCATCCCAAAAGCGCACGACCGGCCTCAATTCAATGCAGGAAAATGGTGAATTATGCGCATTTTGATCGTCGAAGACGAGCCGACCCTCGGCGCGCAACTGAAGTCGACGCTGGAGGGGCAGGGCTATGCAGTCGATCTGTCTGTCGATGGTGAAGACGGGCACTTTATGGGCTCGACCGAGGATTACGACGCGGTGGTGCTCGACCTTGGATTGCCCGAAATTGACGGGCTGACCGTGCTGGGCATGTGGCGGCGCGAAGGGCGCACCTTCCCGGTATTGGTGTTGACCGCGCGCGACAGCTGGAGCGACAAGGTTGCAGGCCTTGACGCAGGGGCAGATGATTACCTTGCCAAGCCATTTCAGACCGAAGAACTGATTGCGCGGCTGCGGGCGCTCATCCGCCGCGCTTCGGGCAACACTTCGTCTGAACTCAACGCGGGCGACGTGCGGCTCGACACCCGTTCAGGCCGGGTGACGCTGGCCGGTGAGCCGGTCAAGCTGACCGCGCAGGAATATAAGCTGCTCAGCTATCTGATGCATCACAAAGGCAAGGTTGTCAGCCGTACCGAACTGATTGAACATATCTATGATCAGGATTTCGACCGGGATTCGAATACCATCGAAGTGTTCGTCACCCGCATCCGCAAAAAACTTGGTGCAGACGTGATATCGACCATCCGTGGCCTCGGTTACAGCCTCGACGACCCCGCCGACGCTCCGCGCGCCTGACGCGCCGGGATCGGGCGGCGACGCGCGCGCAGTTTTGCCGCACGGCAAGGCTGCCGTCGTGGCGAACCCGGATGTCGTGGATGATGTGATGCTTGCGCCGCCTGCCATACCCCGGGCCAGCCTTGCGCGGCGGATGGGTTTGATCGCCGCAGCGTGGATTTTTGTGCTGCTGCTCGGCGGCGGACTCGCACTCGAACGCACACTGACATCTCAGGTCGAAGATACCTTTGACGATCAGCTCGACTACATCCTTACCGCGATGATTTCCTCGGCTGAGATTGATGCCACTGGCGAAGTCTTTTTCTATCGCGCCTTGGTTGATCAGCGGTTTCTCGAGCCTAGCAGCGGCCTTTACTGGCAAATCATCGGCGGCAACTTTGAACCGCTTCCCTCGCGCAGTTTGTGGGATCGCACCTTGAAGCTGCGCGGCGTCATTGCCAATCGCCAAGATTTCGATAGCGACGCTCACTTTTACAACTCCGGCCAGTTTGCTGACGAACCGCTGAGGATTGCCGAGCGCACCGTTATCCTGCCGGGTAGCGACACGCGCTGGACCTTTGCGGTTGCCAGCGCGACCAACCAGATGGACACCCAGATCGGGCGGGTCCGGCTGATTCTGATCTGGAGCTTTGCGGTGCTGGGCCTCGGCCTTTTGATCATGGCACTGCTTCAGATCCGTTACGGCCTCTCACCGCTACGGCGCGTGCGCGCGGCGATCCAGAACCTGCGTACCACCGGCGCGGGCCGGATTACCGAACCGCTGCCGTTAGAAGTGCAGCCGCTGGTGGAAGAACTGAATGCGCTAATCGAACATTCTGAGAAACAGGCCGAAGAGGCGCGCCGCCATGCGGGCAATCTTGCCCATGCACTCAAGACGCCGCTGACCGTGCTCACCAACGCCGCGACCGCTCGCGCACCTGACCTTGGCGACGCGGTGATGCGTGAGACCCGCACAATGCAGCGTCACGTCGATCATCACCTTGCGCGCGCGCGCGCGGTGGGCCGCCGCGCAGTGGGCCATGCTCGCTCCAATGTGAAGGGCAGCGCCGAAGCTGTTTGCCGCGCGGTTGAACGATTGTACCCCAATGCTCGGCTCGACATCGCTGGCAGCCGCACTGCCACTGTCGCGCTTGAGCGGCAGGATTTGGACGAGCTGCTGGGCAACCTGATCGAAAACGCCGCAAAATATGGCGGGGGTAGCGTGTTCGTTACCATCGATCCCGATGAAAGCGCTGTCCCCATTGACCCCAAACAGTGCCTGATCTGGATTGAAGATGACGGGACAGGCATTCCCGAGGCGGAACGCACCCGCATCTTTGACCGCGGGGCGCGGCTTGATACCGACAAGCCGGGCACCGGGTTGGGCCTCGCAATTGTTCGTGATGTTGCCGAAATTTATGGCGGTAGCGTCCAGCTTGGCACCAGCGAGGATTTGGGCGGATTGCTGGTCGAATTGCGCCTGCCTCGCGCCGACTGAGCCAGCGGGCGAAAGCGGATCATACACCGAAACCAGCGACCTAGCGTTGCCGGGCGCGCTCGTGGTGGCGGATTACTTCTTCGATAATGAACCGCAGGAATTTCTCGGAGAACTCGGGATCAAGTTCGGCGTCTTCCGACAGCTTTCGCAAGCGGGCAATCTGGCGCGCTTCGCGATTGGGATCGGCTGGGGGCAGCGTCGCCTTGGCTTTGTATTCGCCCACAGATTGTGTAATTCGGAACCGTTCTGCCAGCATGTGAATTATCGCTGCATCGATATTGTCGATGCTTTTGCGGAAAGCGGCCAAGACAGGATCATGCACTGGTTCGGGCACCGGTTCAGGCATCGGAACGGAGGCGGTGGGGATTTGCGTTTCTTGCGACATCGACCGCGAAACTAGCAGCAATTCCGCGCTTGCCAAGCACGCAGACCAACCCCTAATGCCGCGATTGCATGAGCGCCAAGATCATTCCTCTACCGCGCAGCCGGCCGACCCTGGATCCGATGCTGTCGTTGACGGCAGCGGGCATGAATTCGGTCAACGCGGTAATCCTTGACCGAATGCAGAGCGAAATCCCGCTGATCCCACGCCTTGCCGGTCATCTTATCTCTGGTGGAGGCAAGCGGCTACGGCCAATGCTAACGCTCGCTGGGGCCGAACTGGTGGGTTACAATGGCACGCGGCATCACAAGCTCGCGGCCGCGGTGGAATTCATCCACACTGCTACGCTGCTGCACGACGATGTGGTTGATGGCAGCGAGCTAAGGCGCGGCAAGGCAGCGGCCAACATCATCTTCGGCAATCCTGCCACCGTGCTGGTCGGGGATTTCCTGTTCAGCCGCGCGTTCGAATTGATGACCGAAGACGGTAGCTTGCGCGTGCTTTCGATCTTGAGCCGGGCGAGCGCGGTGATCGCCGAAGGCGAGGTTTCACAGCTTTCCGCCCAGCGGCAGATTGCTACCAGCGAAGAAAAATATCTCCACATCATTGGCGCGAAAACTGCCGCACTGTTTGCCGCAGCCAGCCAGATCAGCGCGGTGGTTGCCGAATGTTCCGAAGAGCAGGAAAGCGCGCTGGAAGCCTATGGCCGCAATCTTGGCGTCGCGTTCCAACTGGTCGATGATGCGATTGACTACGATTCGGATGCCGCCGAAATGGGCAAAGAACAGGGCGATGATTTCCGCGAAGGCAAAATGACCCTGCCGGTTATCCTGGCCTATGCCCGCGGTGACGAGGAAGAGCGACGGTTTTGGAAAGCAGCAATCATCGGTCATCGCAGCTCTGATGATGATCTTTCCCACGCAATTTCGCTTATAGAAAAACACAACGCGCTCGAAGATACGCGCGAACGTGCTCGGCATTTTGCTAACCGGGCGATAGACGCCATTTCGATCTTCCCAGATGGCAAAGCGCGCGCGGCGATGGCCGAAGCGGCGCAATTCGCGGTCGCGCGCGGACACTGAGCGGGCTATCGGCTGGGGCGATGCACCCCGAGTTGCCGATCCACGCTGTCCTGCCTGATATCCGCGCGGCCCTCGCTCGGGCGGGCGTGGGCGTGTTGATCGCGCCGCCGGGCGCAGGTAAGACAACTGCGGTTGCGCTCAATCTGCTGGGGGCACCGTGGTGTACCGGGCAGATTATCCTCACGTCACCCCGACGGGTTGCTGCACGCGCCGCGGCTGAGCGCATGGCCGAGCTGCTCGGCGAAGCTGCGGGCGAAACTGTGGGTTACCTCACCCGGCTCGACAGTAAGGTGTCGGCCAAGACGCGCATCCTGGTGGTGACCGACGCAATCCTGGTGAACCGGTTGGTTGACGATCCAGAAATGCCGGGCGTGTCGGCGCTGCTGTTTGATGAAGCGCATGAACGCGGGCTCGATAGCGATCTTGGCCTTGCGCTTGCGCTGGAAACGCGGGCTGTGCTGCGCGATGATTTGCGCGTGCTGGTGATGTCGGCAACGATTGATGGCGCGCGCTTTGCCAAGCTGCTGGGCGATGAGGCCACGGTGATCGAGAGCGAGGGGCGTAGCTTTCCGCTCGATATCAAATGGCTTGGCGGCGATGGTTCGCAGGTGATTGAGGATCGTGTGGCGGGGGCGGTGATGACTGCCTGGCGCGCCGAGGTTGGCGATATCCTCGTCTTCCTGCCCGGCGTGCGCGAGATTGAGCGGGTGCGCGAGCGGTTGGCGGCGCGCTTGCCTGGTGTGCCGATCCACCCACTGCACGGCCAGATTGAGCCCGCCGCGCAGCGCGCTGCAATTCGGCGCGATGCCCAAGGGCGGCGCAGGATTGTGCTGGCCACCGCGATAGCTGAAACCTCGCTTACGCTCGACGGAGTGACTGTGGTGATTGACAGCGGCCTGGCGCGCTTGGCTGCGTTCGACCGCGCGGCGGGCACCACGCATCTCGTCACCCGCCGCGCCTCACAAGCATCAGCAGCGCAGCGCGCCGGTCGCGCAGCGCGGCAAGCGCCGGGCACGGCTTACAGATTGTGGGAGGAGGCAAGCCACGCGGGCCGTCCTGCATTCGCCCCGCCAGAAATTGTGCAGGCCGATTTGGCACCGCTGCTGCTGCGGTTGGCCAAATGGGGCAGCAGTGATCCGGCCGGTTTGCGATGGATTGATCCGCCGCCGGAAACTTCGGTCGCGGCAGCGCGGGCTGCGCTGACCGAGTTGGGCGCGCTGGATACAAGTGGACGGATCACTGTGTTAGGGCAAGCGATTGCGGCCCTGCCGATGTCGCCCGATCAGGCCGCTGCCGCGTTGCTCGGTGCGGGCGGGGGCTGCGGCGAGGATACCGCACGGCTGGTTATGCTATTGCAGGAACGCGGGCTTGGCGGGCGCGGTGAGGATGTGATCCAGCGGCTTTCCCGGTGGCGCGGGGATCGCGCGCCGCGCGCGGTTTCAGTACAGCGGATCGCGCAGGGCTGGGCCAGACAAGCCAGCAAGATCGCTGCGTCCGGGCTGCTCGAAGGGCATGCGCTTCCCGCTGATGCCGCCGAAGCGCTTGCGCTTGCCCGACCGGATTTTGTTGCGCGGCGGCGCGATGCGACTGGCGAGCACTGGTTAAGCGCAGGTGGGCGCGGCTATGTTCTCGACCCCGGATCAACGCTGGCGCGGGCCGAATGGATCGTCATCGGCGATGCGCAGGGCCAAGCCAAGGGCGCTCGAATCACCGCCGGGGCGGAGCTGTTGCCCGAACGCTTGCCCGTGCTGTTTGCAAGGGCGATGCAGGAGCGTACCATCACCCGGTGGAATGCCGACAAGAGCCGGGTCGAAGCACGGCGTGAACGGCGGCTCGGCGCAATTGTGCTGGCCAGCGTTCCTGACGCATCGCCAGATGCTGCGCAGTGCGTGGACATCCTTGTAGGCAAAGCTCTGGAAAAGCTGGGGGAGCTGCTGCCCGGCGGGTTTCTGGCGCGGGCGAAATTTGCCGGTGTAGCAACGCTTTCGCCCGAGGCATTGCGTGATCGCGCAGACGATTGGCTCGCACCGTTGCTTTCCGGGCGGCGGGATCTTGACCTAGCGCCGCAGCGTTTTGCTGATGCGGCACTGGGATTGCTAGACTGGAACGCGCGGGGAGCGTTTGACCGTGCGGCACCTTCGCACTTTACGTCGCCAGCCGACACCCGCCATCCGATCAACTATGCAGGGGATGATGCGCCTAGCGCCGAGGTGCGGGTGCAGGCCTTGTTTGGGCTTGATACACAACCGCTGATCGGCACCACGCCGCTGCTGTTTAAACTCACCAGCCCGGCGGGGCGCGCGATCCAGTCGACCCGCGACCTGCCCGGTTTCTGGCGTGGTAGCTGGGCTGATGTCGTGAAAGATATGAAAGGCCGCTATCCCCGGCACCGCTGGCCCGATCAGCCGTGGCTTGAAAAGCCCAGTCTCAAGACCAAAAATGCATTTAATCGCGAATAGGAATGGGCTATCGGCGCGGGGTAATTCGGGATGCGCCAGCGGCCCGCAAGGCCGACTGGCCGCCCGCAGCGATGCGGCCGTCAGGCCGCAAGAGCGAGGATCGACAACAAAAAATGACCGCACGCATTTACCAGCAGCCCAAGCACGCAATGCAATCCGGCAAGGCCCACACCGATGAATGGGCGCTGGAATTTGCGCCGTCGGAAGCACGCTTTGCCGATCCGTTGATGGGCTGGACCAGCAGCGGAGATATGCAATCACAGGTCAGGCTGACGTTCCCGAACAAGGACGCTGCCAAGGCCTATGCCGATAAATATGGTATCACCGCCCGCATCCACGCGACCCCGCCGAAGCGGCTTAAGTTGCAGGCCTACGCGGATAATTTCAAATAACCCCTATTGCACCGGGCAGCAGGCGATTGTTCTCGCGGCGCTGCGGGCCGAACCAGGCTGATGATCGGTGTTGAAATCTCAACAATTGCGCGCCATACGCCGGCTCGGGAGTCGGGTGGACGTTTGCGTCCGCTCACCGAGTCAGGTCCGGAAGGAAGCAGCTCAGGTGGATCGCGGCGGGTCGCTCGGCTCCTTTTTCACCACATTCGCTACGCTGCGCACCATGACAAACGGTGCCCAAGCGCCTAGCTCTGCGTGATGAACGATTCCGACCCCGAACTGTCCGATACTGTCGGCGGCCCGACTGCGGCTGAACTGGAGGCGGCCGGTCAAAACGCACTGTTCGGCGACCCTGTGCCCCCATCCGTTCCCGCGCCGAACCTGGCAAAGCCTGCCCCTGCCTTCTCCAGCCAGCCGTACCGCGTGTTGGCGCGCAAATATCGCCCGCAGACCTTTTCCGAATTGATCGGACAAGAAGCGATGGTGCGCACTCTTGCCAATGCCATTGCGCGGGGCCGGTTGGCGCATGCCTTCCTGATGACCGGCGTGCGAGGGGTCGGCAAGACTTCGACCGCGCGGCTGATCGCCAAGGCGCTCAATTGCGTTGGGCCAGATGGGCAAGGCGGGCCGACCATCGATCCGTGCGGGGTGTGTGAAGCCTGCGTTGCGATTGCTGAAGGCCGCTATATCGACGTAATTGAGATGGACGCAGCATCGAACACCGGGGTCGATGATGTGCGCGAAATCATCGAACAGGTGCGCTACGCCGCCGTATCGGCGCGCTATAAAATCTATATCATCGACGAAGTTCACATGCTGTCGCGCAATGCATTTAACGCTTTGCTCAAGACCCTTGAGGAACCCCCGCCGCATGTGAAATTCCTGTTTGCGACGACTGAAGTCGAAAAATTGCCGGTCACCGTCCTCAGCCGCACTCAGCGGTTCGATCTGCGGCGGATCCCTGCCGCAATGCTGGCAGAACACTTCGCCATGGTGTGCCGGTTGGAGGCGGTTGAGGCTGACGCGGAAGGATTGCGGATCATCGCGGCAGCCGCCGAAGGATCGGTGCGCGATGGCCTCTCGATCCTCGATCAGGCGATTGCCCATGCCGATCTGGATGGCGAGGGCAGGGTCACTGCGGCACGGGTGCGCGACATGCTGGGCCTTGCGGACAAAAGCGCGCAGCGCCGCGTGCTTGGCCACTTGCTCGAAGGCGATGCCAAGGCGTTGCTGGCTTCAGTGGACGAACAATATGCGCTGGGGGTTGAGCCGCTGGCATTGATTCGTGCGCTGATGGATCTGACCCACCGGGTTACTCTGGCGCAGGTTTCCGGAGGAGAGCCTGATGCCCCGGCAGAGGACGAACGGGCTGTGCTGGGCGAGTTCGCCGCGCGGCTGGGGGCGGCGGAATTGCACCGGTTGTGGCAATTGCTGCTCAAGGGCCATGATGAAGTGCGCACCGCGCCTGATCCGCTGGTGTCGCTGCAAATGGCGCTGCTGCGGATCCTGCACGCGGCGCAAATGCCCGATCCGGGCAAGCTTGCCAAACGGATCGAGGAACTCGCGGCGGTTGGCTTTGCAGCCCCTGCAACCAAACCATCCGCAGACAGCGCCGATCCTGCCGCGCAACTTGCTGCTGCGCCCGCGCCGGAATGGGCCGCATTGGTCCGTCAGGTCGACAGCGCCGGAATGTTGCATGTCGCCGAAATGATGCGCAGCCGGGTGCGGGTGATCGAACTCACCCCTGAACGGCTGGTGTTTGAACAGGCCGACAATTTCCCTGATGACCCCGCGCCCGAAATCCGGGAGGCCTTGTTCAAGATTACAGGTCTGCGGTGGCAGGTTGAGCGCGGAAGCGGTTCGCCGCAACCCAGTTTGCGCGAAGCCGCCGAAGCTGAGGCGCGCGTCGCAGAGCAGCGCGTGCGCGCCGATCCGCTGGTTAAGGCCGCGCTCGACAGCTTCCCCGACGCCGAATTGCTACCACCCGGAACCCACGCCGCGCAATCCGCCAGCCCCCCTTGGAATTAAGGAAAACCCCCGCAATGAAATCGATGGAAGAAATGATGGCCGCGGCCCAGCAAGCTGCCGAAACCATTCAGAAGCAGATGAACGACATGCAGGTCAGGCTCGACGGGATCGAGGTTGAAGGTGCGGCGGGCGGCGGATTGGTTAAGGTGCGCGCCAGCGCCAAAGGCCGCATTCTCGGCGTGTCGATTGACGACAGCCTGATGAATGCGGATGACAAGCAGATCGTCGAAGATCTGGTCGCAGCGGCGTTCAACGATGCGCGCGACCGGGCTGACCGGGTGTCGGCTGAACAAATGCAAGAGATACAAAGCTCAATGGGTCTGCCGCCGGGGTTCAATCTGCCCGGAATGGGGTGAGGCGAGCGCGCTGAGCCTCTAGATGTTCCGACGCCCGAAGGTCGGCCTTGTGGGCTTCGTAACAAGAGGCTCATTCGGCTGTTCGGCGGGGGATGCCTGATCGGGTTTTCGCTGCTCCATGTAGCGCGCAAAGACAGCATCGGCATCGAAACCGCCAACCGGCTCTATGTCGGCCGCGTCATAGGTCGATGGTGTCTTGGCTGAGGCTGGCGTTTTCCGGCTGCGGTTGAATGCCCCGGACCACATGGCAACAACCCCGCTGCGAAACCCGCGCCAGAGGCAGTACTGTCCGCCCATCAGGATAAGCATGGCGGGCAGACTGATCGGCAGGGCCGCGACTGGATTGGTCCCGAGGTTACCCTGGCTTTCCAGCGCAGCGGCAAGCCCCGTCAAAGCGAGGCCGGCGACAATCCAAGCAATAGGTTTCATCGCCTACCTCTTCCGTTCAAGCCATAGTTATACGGCGAAGCGGTTAACGCCTTGCGCAATGTTCCACAGCTTCTCCGGCAAAAGGCATTGCGGGGCGTGAGCGTGCTACCCATATTCCGGTCAAAGGCAGGCCCACTCACGTTCGAGCATGGGGGCCGCCGCGGACACAAAAGCCATGACCCAGACTTTCCCTCTCCTTCCCCTGCGCGATATTGTCGTGTTCCCCGGCATGGTCGTCCCGCTGTTTGTCGGGCGAGACAAATCAGTCGCGGCGCTCGAAGCGGCAATGGAGGCGTCGAAAGATATCGTCTTGATCGCTCAGCTTGATCCGGGTTCCGATGATCCCGAGGGCGATGATCTGTATGATGTTGGCGTGATTGCGCAGGTGCTCCAGCTGCTTAAATTGCCCGATGGCACGGTGCGGGTGCTGGTCGAGGGCAAGAGCCGCGCGCGATTGTCCGCGCTGGATGATCAAGGCTCGTACGTCGGTGCAGCCGTCGATTTGATCGCGCCCGAGACAGTTTCGGGCAGCGAAGTCACTGCGTTGATGCGGCAAGTGACCGAACAATTTGGCGAATATGTAAAGCTCAACAAGAAAATGGGCGAAGATGCCGGGGTTGATCTCACGGATGTCGATGATGCCGGCCAACTGGCAGACACCATCGCCGCCGCGCTCAGCGCCAAGGTGTCCGACAAGCAATCGTTGCTGAACGAGTTCAATCCCTTGAAGCGGCTTGAACTGGTGATAGCCTTCATGGAGGGCGAGTTGTCGGTGCTACAGGTCGAACGCCGCATCCGGGGGCGGGTCAAGCGCCAGATGGAAAAGACGCAGCGCGAATATTATCTCAACGAACAGCTCAAGGCGATCCAGAGCGAATTGGGCGGCGGCGATGGCGAAGATGGCAACGAAATCGCCGAACTCACTGAAAAGATCGCAAAGACCAAGCTTTCGACCGAAGCCAAGGCCAAGGCGCTCGCCGAACTTAAAAAACTGCGTTCGATGCAGCCGATGAGCGCCGAAGCGACGGTGATCCGCAATTACCTTGATGTGCTGCTTGGCCTGCCGTGGGGCAAAAAATCCAAGCTCAAGCGCGATATCGGCAAAGCGCAAGCGGTGCTCGACGCCGATCACTATGCGCTGGAAAAGGTCAAGGACCGCATCGTTGAATACCTTGCGGTACAGGCGCGCACGAATAAACTGAAAGGCCCGATCCTGTGCCTCGTCGGCCCTCCCGGTGTGGGCAAGACGTCGCTTGGCAAGTCGATAGCCAAGGCGACAGGGCGCGAATTTGTGCGGCAGTCATTGGGCGGCGTGCGCGACGAGGCTGAGATTCGCGGGCACCGGCGCACTTACATCGGCTCGATGCCGGGCAAGATCGTCGCCAACCTGAAAAAGGCTGGAGCATCGAACCCGCTGTTCCTGCTCGACGAAATCGACAAGCTCGGACAGGATTTTCGCGGCGATCCGGCGTCAGCGCTGCTGGAGGTGCTCGATCCTGAACAGAACGCCAAATTCCAGGATCACTATCTCGAACTCGATCTCGACCTCAGCGACATCATGTTTGTGTGCACCGCCAACAGCCTCAACCTGCCGCAGGCGCTGCTCGACCGGATGGAAATCATCCGGCTGGAAGGCTATACGGAAGATGAAAAGGTCGAAATCGCCCTGCGCCATCTGATTGCCAAGCAGGTTGAAGCACACGGGCTCAAAAAGGGTGAATTCACTCTGACCGAGGCTGCCTTGCGCGACCTGATCCGGTTCTACACCCGCGAAGCGGGCGTGCGCACGCTGGAGCGCGAGATTGCCAAGCTGTGCCGCAAAAGCCTGCGCCGCATACTCGAAAAGAAGGCGGCCAGCGTCACTGTCACGCCTGAAAACCTTGGTGACTTTTCCGGCGTGCGCAAATTCAAGCATGGCATGAGCGAAGATGAACCGCAGATCGGCGCGGTCACCGGGCTGGCGTGGACGTCAGTCGGCGGCGAACTGCTCACGATTGAAAGCGTCACGACTGTTGGCAAAGGCGAGGTCAAGACGACCGGCAAACTTGGTCAGGTGATGAACGAAAGCGTTGCTGCCGCCTTCAGCTTCGTCAAGTCGCGCGCGCCCACTTATGGCATTAAGCCCAGCCTGTTCCAACGCCGCAATGTCCATATCCACTTGCCCGAAGGCGCCGTGCCCAAGGATGGGCCGAGCGCCGGTGTTGGCATGGTGACTTCGATTGTTTCGACGCTGACCGGCATTGCGGTGCGCCCCGATGTTGCGATGACCGGTGAGGTGACCTTGCGCGGACGGGTGCTGCCGATTGGCGGGCTCAAGGAAAAATTGCTTGCAGCGTTGCGCGGCGGGATCAAGACCGTGCTGATCCCCGAGGACAACGTCAAGGATCTCGCTGAAATCCCAGCCAAAGTGAAGGAAGGGCTGGAAATCATCCCGGTCAGTCATGTTGACGAAGTGCTGGCGGTGGCATTGGTCGAGCTCCCGGTGCCCATCGAATGGACCGAGGCCGATGATCTGGCGAGCCAACCCGGGGCAGCTGCAGCGGCCGTAATTTCGCCCGCGTCAGAGGTACCAACCGCGCACTGAGCTGCCAAAGCGCATGGTATCGCCATGATTCGCGGCGGAATTGTCACTTTTTTTCGGAGAATCTGTTTCCCAGATCACCCCACGGCGAGCTGAGGTTTGGTGCAAAAATTGCCGTGCTTTTGTCGCTGGCTTGTGTCGTTGGCTGATTGCCTTTGACAGGCTTTGCAAAAACGTCTCAATTCCTTCGCTTTGAAAACCCGCGATTCACACCGAATTAACGATATTCTGCACCGAGGGGGGTTCCCGCATGAACAAGAACGACCTTATCAGCGCCGTTGCTGACGCCAGCGGCCTCTCCAAGAGCGATTCCTCGACCGCGGTCGAGAGTGTATTTGATACAATTACCAAGGCGCTTTCCGGGGGCGATGAAGTCCGCTTGGTTGGCTTTGGCACGTTTTCCGTGGCCAAGCGCAAGGCATCGATGGGGCGCAACCCGCGCACCGGCGAACCCATGCCGATCAAGGCGTCAACCCAGCCAAAGTTCAAGGCAGGCAAGGGCTTGAAAGACGCGGTCAACTGATTCTCTGCCAGCCGGTCTGATCATCGCTCAACGGCGAAAGGCTCGGCTAGGTTGTGTTTGCCCACATAAGCGCCAGCTTGGCTTGGGCAGGCGAGGAAAACTCACGTTCGTCGCACTGTTACTCCCCGCGTGTGGCTGCCGCATAAAGCGCAATCGCAGCCGCATTTGACACGTTAAGGCTTTCTATCGCAGAGGAAATCGGCAGCTTTGCCAAGGCATCGCAATGGCCTGCGATGTTTTGGCGCAGCCCTTCGCCTTCTGCACCCAGCACGATCACCAGTGGCCCGGTGGGCATGATGTCGGCCAGCACCGCGTCGGCTTCGCCCGCCAGCCCGATGCGCCAATAACCCGCTTCGGCCAATTCATCGAGCGCGCGGGCGAGGTTGACCACCCGCACCCACGGCACCGACTCCAGCGCGCCCGATGCCGCCTTGGCGAGCACGCCGCCTTCGGGCGGGGCGTGGCGATCCTGGGTAACGATGGCGGCCGCCCCGAACGCGGCGGCTGAGCGCAGGATCGCTCCGACATTGTGCGGATCGGTCACCTGATCCAGCACCACAATCGGGCGACCGGCCTCTGCCAGCGCCACTTCGTCGAGGAAGACATCCTCGAGCGGAGCACATTCAAGCACAAGTCCTTGATGCGGTGCGTCTTTGGCGACCAGTCTGCCAAGATCGGCAACATCGGCATATTCGACCGGCAAACCGGCCGGCAATTCGCCATCAAGACTGTCGATCGCTTCGCGGGTGGCCGACAATTTGCTGTGCTGGCGTTCGGGATTGTTCAGCGCTGCTTGCACGGCGTGCCGGCCCCACAGGCGCACTTGCCCGGTGCTTGCCCGGCCTGATCCGCGCCCGCCTTTCATGCGGCCTGCGCGGCCTCTTAGGGCGCGTTTGCGTTCTTCGTTGGCCATCTCAGCTCCTTGCTCGCGGTGTCGCGCGCGTCCCCCTGCCAGCAGGGCCATTGACAGGCAAGCACCGCTTCGCCATTGCGACGCGTCTTGGCGGCAAGCCCGGTTTGGCCTTGCGCTTTTTCAGAGCAGACACGCGCTGAAATGCCCCCCTTCAAAACTGGGGACTGTGTGGACAGGTGGCCGAGTGGTTAAAGGCAGCAGACTGTAAATCTGCCCGTGCAAGCGTACGCTGGTTCGAATCCAGCCCTGTCCACCAC
>JBBRFG010000023.1:0-25868 GCA_038224685.1 Sphingomonadales bacterium | reverse complement strand
ACGCACGATCAATCTGAGCGAGGGCTGCTTCGAGCGCCTTTTGACGGTCCACGGCTTTTTTATCCTCTTCCACCAGCTTCAATTGCGTAGCCATCGCATGCGCTCCTCTGATTGCCTAGGGCTGATCATCAACTATCGACGATCAAGCCCTTGGGTCAGTATGTATCGCATTTGTTCTGGTAGAACAAGTGGGGAACGAAAATAATCCTACACCGGCCTCATTCGGCTTCGGCATCGCGCAATTGCCAGTCGAAATCGCGGGTGCTGTTGGCGGGCACGGTCACTTCAACCGTCTGATAGCCGTTCTTCACCTGCATTTTCTGACGCGGGAAGCGGATGTCGTAACTGCTCGACCAGCCGAGTTGCAGGCGCAATGTTACCGGATGCGGGTTGGCGTTGGTCAGGCTGCCACGCATTTTGGTCCATTTGCGGCCATTGTCGTCAGGATTGCGGTTTTCGCCTACCCGTGCGCAGCGCGTGAACACCTGCGCGCTTTCTCCCAACGCAAGCTCGATATCCTGCCCGCGCGCGTGATCACGCAGGTTGGTGGTCGTTGCGAGTTGCGGCCCGCGCGGCGTCTGTTCAAACAGCGTCATCGCCCCTTGCGGCAGCGCAATGCCAAGGCCTTTGTCACTGTCATTCTTGGTCACCAACACCATGCTCGCGGCCTGCGGTTCACCTTCGTCCCCGATCCATTCGTTGGAATCGCAGTCCGCCTGATACAGATACCGCGCTTTCACCGCATCCTTGTTGAGGAAGGCAACCTGTTTCAATCCCTTGGCCGAAACATCGATCCGGCCGGGGACGCGGAACAGTTTGAGATCGCCAAGGTCTTCTTCTTCGGCGGTGATGACGGCCACCGCCGACTTTTGCGTAGCCTCAACGAGGCGTGAGGCTGTGACGGTAATGATGTCGGCTTCTGCCGCCATCGGCGGCGGCGGCGACGGCGCAAAAACGCGGCGCGGCGCGTAATCCTGCACCGACGATCCGGCTGCGGTGCTGCCAATCGGATAGCAGGTCAGCCGCAGCGGTTCGGCGGTTGGCGGATCGGACAGCTCTTCGAAATCGCTGTCGATATTCAGCTCGCCCGCGATGATTTGCAGCCGGGCATTGTCAAAACTTTGGCCATTGTCGTTGAGCAGCGTCAGCCAGCTTAGCAGCTGCATCGAAAATCCGTCCACGCCCGGTGTCCCGGCCTGATCAATCAGCGTGGCGACATAATTGGCCTGCCAGTCAAATCCCCAGGCGAGATAGGTCAGCGTCACTTCATACGATCCGCCCGCATCGGAGCGGGTATCAACCGAATAGACCGGCGCAGAGGAAAGCCCCTGCGGCACGCGGTCAAACGTGAGTTTTTCGGGCAGGCCTGCGCACCGCACGGCTTCGAACCCGGCGGAGGATTGCAGCACCAGCCCGCCATCGGCGCGGGTGCGCACCACCGCCTGTTCGCTGCGCGCGGTGCCGGTGGCAGGGTTGGTGCGGGTAATCGTCACCCGGTTGCCCAGCGTGCCGTTGACCAGCGCGGCGGGCGATAGCAATTCGGCGTTGCGGTTTTTCTCAATCGTGCCGCCGGGCAGGCCGGTGACGATGGCGGAAACGCCCACCATCCCCTCGGCCACGCCAACAAAGCGAATGGTCGATTCGCCCGGTGCCAGGGTGACTGTGCGAGTCTCGCTGATCAGCGCGAACCCTTGCGGGTTGCCGCGTTCGAGCACTTGGTCCTCATCACGGTCAGGATCGCGGTAGATGGTCACCGACAGGTCGGTTGGCGGGGTCGCATCGACCACCTCGCGCGCGGCGAGGGGTTGGGTGAGGATGGCGCCGAGGAGTGCGGTGAGGGCGAAGGTTTTGACTCCCACCAGTCCCGAGCCCCCACCCCCGGCCCCTCCCCCGGCCTCTCCCCGAGCGGAGGGGAGTTTTGGATGCAACCGCACCGCCTTGGGTCTCAGTAACGGGTTTCAAAGGTGACGCGGATCACCCGTTTGCCTTCGGCGGGCACTGGCACGGTGTATTTGCGCCGGTCGGTGTTGATCTGCTCCCCGGCGATGTCTTCGCTGATGATGCGGTAATCATCGGCCCACGGCCCGCGAAACAGGCCGCCCTGCGTGATTTCCACGTTGACCGCTTCCGGTTTGGCGTTGGTGAGGGTGTAACGCATGGTGGTGCGATAGAATGTCTTGGGCCGTTCAATCTCGACCTGCCCGACCACTTTGCCATTATCGTACACGCGGTAACGTGCGCTTTTTTCCCATTCGGCGCCGGTGATGGTTTCGCGCTTTTCAACTTCGGTCTGCACCGTGATGTCAAATGCATTACCCGTGGCGAGCGACAATTCGCTGCCCATCGGGGTGTGGCCGATGTTGTTTTCACCGATGAACTGCGGTGTGCCTTCGCGGTCGCGCTGATAGAACCGCACCGTGCCTGCGGGCAGCGCGTCGCCCAGCCCCTGATCGCGCGAAGTGGAAAAAGCGATCCGGCTTTCAACGTTGGCGGGTATTTCGTCGTTCTGCTGAAAGCCCGTGTCGATCGAATAGACTTTGCGCGCGGGCACCGCCTGCGCGTCGAGGAAGCTGACCTGTTTGGTCTGCGCGTTGGCGACGGTGGTGCGCGCGGTGATTGGGTAGAGGTAGAAATCGCCAAGCCGTTCGCGGCTCGCCGCCTCGGTCCCGGCGCGCGTCAACCCGCGACTGCCAAAGCTGCGTTGTCCGCCCCCGCCATTGGGATCGCCTGCGACCAGCACGGTATCGGCCTGGTGAAAGGTGGTGCCGGTGTTGTTGGTCAGCGTCACCCACCCCTGCATATCGATGGTGTCGGTGCGTTCATTATACAGCGCGACGTAGTCCGCGCTCCAGCCCAGCCCGCCGGTCAGATACCGCAGCGATACCGGGCGGGTGCCTGCACGGCTGCTGTCGAGGGTGACCGACAGTGTCGGGCGCGCGCGCAAGTTGGGCGGCACGCGGTCAAAGATCACCCGCACCGGCAGGCCATCATCGCGCAGCACTTCGATCCGGTCACCGATCTGGATCACCACGCCGCCTGCGGTCGAAAGCACCGTGGCGCGCTCGCGTGTTTCCGTGCCAGTGGCGGGATTGGTGCGCAGCAGGGTGACAGTCTGGCCAATCGCCTTTTCCATCAGCTTGGTCGGGGTTAGCAGATCGAAATCGAAATTCTGTTCGATGATGGTGGTGTTCGGCGCGGCAAAGCTGAGCGTTTGCGGCTGGATGCTGGCCGACACATCGGGGAATTCGACCCGGCTGTTGCCCGCCGCGATGTTGATCTGGCGCACGTCCTGCACCAGCGTGGTGCCGCCGTTGTAGATGGTCAGCGCGACCTCGCCTTGAGCGGTTTCGTCAGGTGCGGGGATGGACTGCGCGGATGCGGCTACCGCCGTCAGCGCCCCCACTACAGCGAGCGCCGAAGCCCCATATGCGCGAACTGCTGCCCGATCGATCATGTCGTCCCCTCTCGTCTCCGAGCGCGATCATGGGCGACTTGGGCGATTTATCCAAGGTGAATAGGGGAATTTCCCGGTCACCGAGTGCCGCGCGCGCCGGGTTATGCGCTTACGCCCTGCTGCGCCGCCTGTTCGGCGCGCGCCTGCCCCAGCACCGCGCCAACCTTGTCGCCGATTGACGCCACGCTGAACGGTTTGGCGATGAAGTGCATATCGGCAATGTCGATGTCGCGGCGCAGCTGTTCTTCGGCATAGCCTGACATGAACAACACCGGCATGTTGGGCAGCCGGGCGCGGATGGCGCGCACCATTGCCGGGCCGTCCATCCCCGGCATCACCACATCGCTGACCACGATATCGAACACCCCGCCTTCGGTGATCGCCGCCAGCCCTTCTTCGCCATTGGCGCAGGATGTGACTTCGTACCCGGCGCGGGTCAGCGCGCGTTCGGCGACGATGCGGACCATATCCTCGTCCTCCACCAGCAGCAGCTTGCCTCCCGCCGACCATTCGGACGATATCAGCGGCGCGGCGGCGTGCTTTTTGGGCGCTTCGCCGCGGTGGACGGGGAAATAGACCGTGAACCGCGCGCCAGTGGGGTGGCCGGATTTGTCGGTGATATTGTCGGCAAAGATAAACCCGCCCGATTGTTTGACGATCCCGTAAGCGGTCGACAGACCCAGCCCGGTGCCCTTGCCCTGTTCTTTGGTGGTGAAGAACGGTTCGAACAGTTTGGGTAGCACATGGTCAGGGATGCCGCCGCCGGTGTCCTGCACGATCAGCACGGTGTAATCGGCGGGTGGCAACACTTCCGATCCCAGTTGCATCACCTGTTTGGCGTGCAGTGTGCGGGTGTACAGCGATATCCGCCCGGTGCCGTTCCCGCGCGGCTGGCCCCCGGCAGTGCCGACCGACAAAATCGCATCGCGGGCATTGACCGCAAGGTTCATGATCACCTGTTCCAACTGCTGCGGATCAGCCCGCACCGCTCCCAGATTGCGATCATGCTGGACATAATAGCTGACCTTTTCGCCCAGCAGCCGCTTGATCAGCGGGCTCACCTCGCTCACCACGTCAGGCAGCTGGATAATCTCGGGCCGCAGCGTTTGCTGGCGCGAGAACGCGAGCAATTGCCGCGTCAGCGCGGCGGCACGATTGGAATTGGCGCGGATCTGCTGGATATCGTCATAATCACTGTCACCCGGAATATGGCGCAGCAGCATCAGATCGCAGGTGCCGATGATCGCCGTCAGCACATTGTTGAAATCATGCGCAACCCCGCCCGCCAATTGCCCGACCGCCTGCATCTTAGTGGCTTGAGCGACCTGACGGCGCAGCTGATTTTCCTGACTGGAATCGGCCAAGCTCAGCAGCACCGCCGCCTCCCCCAAGCCGCGCACACCCGCCAGACCGAGCGATACGGGTTCATCCGGGCTGCCCACCAGCCGCACCGCCACATCGCCGCTGACCGACGGCCCGCGCCCGTGGCGGCGCACGGCATCGGACATTGCGGCCTTATCTTCGCGCACCACCAGATCGGTCGGAAAAGCAGGCAGCCCGCGCCCTTCGCGCGCGACCGACCGCAGGAATGCATCATTGGCAAACAGGAACCGTCCGTCGCGGTCAGTCATCGCCAAGCCAAGCGGCAATTGCGCCAACAGCGCATCAAGCTGCGCCACGCCCGCCTGCGATGCCCCATCCCAGCCCGATCCGATGCCGACCCCGCTATCGATCAGCAGCATCAGCGATGTCGCTTCGTCCGGCCCGGCAGGCGCGGTTTGCGTTTCGGGATCGACCAGCGGGATATCAACCAGCGTCTGCGGGGTGCCGCCGCGCCCTTCGCGGGCGAAGAATATCCGGTCGCGTTCGTCTGATCGCAGGAAGCTGACAAAATCCTGCCCCATCAAGGTCGCGCGCTGATCACCCGCCGCGCGTTCAGCAAACCCGGCGCTGACGGCGCGCACCACGCCGCCCGCCGTGGTTATAGCGGTTTCAATTCCCGCGCGGCTGAGCATCTTGCCAAACGGCCCCGCCAGATCAAGCGCTCCCAAGTCAGCACCGTTGGCGCGAATAATCGGTCGTAGCCGCCAGATCAGATAATCATCGCCGCGCCCGGCGCGCTGCGCGGAAATTTGCCATTCGTGCTCATCCTGCCCGGCCACCGCGCCGAGCGATGCGGTTCCATCGCGCCACGCAGTACGGGCCAGCAAAGTCACTGCCTCCAACGCGGCGCGATCAAACGGCAGGGCGGGCGGCGCGGCGCTGACCCCGAAATGTTCAACAAACAGGCTGTTGGCGCAAACCAAGCGGTTGGCGCGGTCAGTGATTGCGACCGCTTCGCCCGGGCGCTCAATCGCGGCTACCGTCACGCTCCAATCGGGCGCGGCGGCGGTATCGGGCGCAGCGGTGCGGCGCATCTGATCAGCCGCGATCACCCCGCCCAGCAGCACCCCGGTCGCTAGCACAAACACGAGCGCCACCAGCCAGCTTTGGGTGGCGATAAACAGGACAATCGCACTGAGCGTCAACGCGGCCGCAAGCCCCGACACCAGCGCCAATGGGCGCGCATTTCCGTCGGCATCCGCCGCATGGTCAGCCACGGCAGCACTGACGGGTTTGGTTGGGGTGCCGGTGGGGCGGGACAAACGGGGAATTCCTAGTGATGGCCTAGCGATGGCCTGATGATGGCCTAATGACGATATGGGCAGCGGCGAACATTCGCGCAGCTAACCATCACCTCCCTACTGCGAGCCAAGCCGCTGGTCGAGCCGCGCTTCCATAATCTTCAACCGTTTGGCGCGTTTTCGCGACACCACAACCCGCCACACCCAGCCAGATACCAAGTAGCCAATCGCCGGGGTAACCGCAGCCAGCACCGCAAAGCCAAACGCGGTTACCCCTGCCATCTGAAAGAAATCCGAGACCATGCCCCATGCACCAGTTTCGACCGCCCGATTGGCAATTTCAGGCCCGCCTGCATCGATGCGTAAGACAAAATTGCCGACCTTGTTGGCAACCACCAGCCAGAATGGCAGCGTGAACGGGTTGGTGATAAACGTCGCCAGCGCGGCCAGCGGCACATTGGCGCGCGATGGCAGCGCGAGGAACGCGGCGAGAAATATCTGCCCCAATGGTATGATGAATGCGGCGAACAATCCCAACGCCACCCCGCGCGGCACAGAACGGCGGGTGAAACGCCACAATTCCGGCGACAGGAACCGATGCGCGATTGGCGCAAGATACTTGTTGGCGGCCATTTCTTCGCGGGTCGGCGTGTTCTTGCGGATTACATCCATCGCCCAGGTCTTTGACCGAAAGGAAATGTTGGATTTGCGCGGATCAGGTTTGGTCATGCGCGCTGCCCGCCCCGGCGCGAAGGCGAAGCGACATTAATTCTTCGATCGGCAAGCAAAGTCGGATCCAACATGATTGGGCATATGGGTAGCACATGGTTGCTGACCAGTGCGTGAATCATCGGCTAAGCGAAAATTTTTCAGCCCCGGTCGCGCATCAGGCGCGCCTTGTCGCGTTTCCAATCACGGTCTTTGGTGCTGGCGCGCTTGTCGTGGTTCTGCTTGCCCTTGGCCAGCGCCAGTTCGACTTTGGCCCGGCCGGTGCTGTTGAAATAGACCATCAGCGGCACCAGCGTCATGCCTTTGCGTTCCACCGCGCCGACGAATTTTTCGATCTCGCGTTCGTGCAGCAGCAATTTGCGTGGGCGGCGCGGTTCATGGTTCAGGCGGTTGCCGTGGCTGTATTCGGGCACGTTGGCATTGATCAGCCACACTTGCCCATCTTTGACCTCGGCATAGCTTTCAGCGATGCTGGCCTCGCCCGCACGCAGTGCCTTGACCTCGGTGCCGTGCAAGGCAAGGCCCGCTTCAAATTTGTCCTCGATATAATAATCGTATCGCGCACGGCGATTTTCGGCGACGATCTTGAGCTTGTCGAAGGTAACGGGTTTGGGGCGTGCCATCAGGCGTGCGATGTAGGGCGGTGCGCCCAAAAAAGCGAGCGCTTTGCGCTTTGGCCGCGCGCGCGGTAGTCAATGGTGAGGCAGCACGAGGGCGAAACGCGGTCATATGAACTCATCAGAACCATTCACCATCGCAGGGATGGATATTGCGCCGGGCACGGCCTGCGATGTGGCCTTTCCGATCACCTTGATGGCGACGGGCATCGCATCATCTTTGGCCGCGCGGGTATTACACGGCGCAAAGGCTGGCCCGACGATTTTCGTCAGCGCCGCGATCCACGGGGACGAGATCATCGGCACTGCGATAATCCAAAGGCTGGCGCAGGAACTCAATCCGCTGGGATTGGCGGGCACGGTGCTGCTGGTGCCGGTTGCCAATATCTTCGGATTTCTCAACCGGTCGCGCTATCTGCCTGACCGGCGCGACCTGAACCGCAGTTTTCCGGGCAGCACCGGCGGATCGCTCGCCGGGCAGATTGCCAGCATCTTTGATCGCGAAGTGATGGGGCGCTGCACGCTGGGCATCGATATCCATTCGGCGGCGATCCACCGTTATAACCTGCCGCAAATCCGCATCGCGGCGGGCAACACGCGCCTGGTCGAATTGGCGATGGCGTTCGGCGCGCCGGTGATCATCGAAAGCCCGTTGCGCGATGGCAGCTTGCGCGATCATGCGCAGAAACGCGGCGTCGAAATGCTATTGTTGGAAGCGGGCGAGGCGCTGCGGTTTGATCGGTTGTCGATTGAAACCGGGGTCGCAGGCGTGTGCCGCGTGCTGGCGCATATGGGCATGATCGAGGCGGATGACGGCCTCACCGAAGTCGGCATCCCGGCGCGCGCCAACCGTTCGGTGTGGGTACGATCCCCGCGCGGCGGAGTGGCGCATATGGTGCGCGAATCCGGCGATCCGGTGTGTGTGGGCGATGTTTTGGCGCGGGTCAGCGGACTGTTCGGCGAACACCCGCTCGACCTCGTCAGCCCGCTCGATGGCATCATCATCGGCCACGCGACCTTGCCGGTGGTGGATCAGGGCGACGCTTTGTTCCACATCGCCGAAATCCTCCACCCCGAACGGGTCGGCGCCCGGATTGACAGCATCACAGCCGCGATACTGGCAAGCGAGCCAGACGGAACGGCAGAGGCGCTGCTCGATGAGGACGAGGTGGTTTAGGCTGCCAACACCCCGGCCAGCACCAGCGCTTCGTCCACCGCGCGCTTGGCCTCGTCGCAGCATTCGACCATCGGCAGGCGCACCTCGGGTTCGATCCAGTCGTGCACCCGGGCCAGCGCATATTTGACCGGCGCGGGGCTGGCGTCAGAAAACATCGCATAATGCAGCGGGAACAGGCGGTCGTTCAACTGCCGCGCCTTCTGCAATTCATTCGCCGCAATCGCCGCGTGGAATTCAGCGCACAGCGCGGGCGCGACATTGGCGGTGACCGAGATACAGCCCCTGCCCCCGGCGGCGGCGTGGGGAAGCCACAGTTCGTCATTGCCCGATAGCTGGCAAAATTCGCGCCCAATCCCCATGCGGTGATCGGCCACGCGCGACAGATCACCGCTGGCGTCTTTGATCGCGATGATCCGGTCGGGATATTTGCGCACCAGTTCAACCACGGTGTCATCCAGAATATCGGTCACGGTGCGGCTCGGCACATTATACAGCACGATCGGCAGGTCGCAGTTTTCGGCCAGATAGCTGAAATGTGCGACGAGCCCGCGTTGGCTTGGGCGATTGTAATATGGCGCGACGCACAAGCCCGCGGCTGCGCCAGCCTTGCGGGCGAAGGTCATGTGCAACTGCGCGTTGCGGGTGTCGTTGCTGCCGCATCCCGCAATCACCGGCACGCGGCCTGCCGCCTGTTCGATGCACACTTCGATCACGCGGTGATGTTCGGCGTTGGACAGCGTCGATGCCTCTCCGGTCGTGCCGCAGGGCACCAATGCCGCGCTGCCATTGTCGATCTGCCAATCGACCAGCCGCCGGAACGCGGCCTCATCAAACGCCCCGCCGCGAAAAGGAGTCACCAGAGCGGGTATCGATCCGCTGAACATTGCCATTTTCCTGCCAAATCTATTAGGGACGCCGGATCGGGATGCGAAATGAATCTCTCCCGCCCCTCTGCTGTTAAGCGCCTGATAAGGAGCCGATTGGCACTATGTCCAGCATGGACCGTAACTCATTGATTTCATCGCGGGTGCTGGCTGCCATCGGGCTGGCCGGAGCGATCATTGCCGCCGCGCCTGCTGCCGCCCAGATTTATCAACCGCCTTCAGGCGACAATCTGGTGGCTCGCCAACCCACCGCAATCGGCGCAGCCATCGCCCGGTGGGAGGTGTTGCAGGCCGATACCGCCATGAGTTTTGCCGATTATGCCGGGTTTGTGCTGGCCTATCCCGATTTCCCGCGCAGCGACATCCTGCGTCTGCGGGCCGAGTCAGCGTTGGACAACGAAGCGCCTTCGCAGGCCGATCTGCTGCGCTATTTCGATACCAGTCCGCCGCTGACCAATCCGGGGCGGGCGCGGTATGCGCTGGCGCTGGCAGGCGCGCAGCGGCCCGAGGCGTTTGCCGAAGCACGCAAGGCATGGCGCGGCGGCACGATGAGCGACCCGGTCGAACTGTATCTGGCGGGCCTGTACGGCGCGCAGTTTACCGCCGAAGATCATACCACGCGGATGGATGCGCTGCTGTGGCAGGCCAAAGCCGATGCGGCCACGCGGCAGGTGATCAACCTGATCGAGCCTGATCGCCCGATGGCGCTCGCCCGGATTGCACTGCTGCGCGGTGCCCGGCCCGAATCCGCCGGGCTGTCGGTGCCCGCCGGAGCGGACAGCGATCCCGGCTATGTCTTTAATCTTGTCAAACATCTGCGCGCCGCCGGCCAAAGCGGGGAAGCCGCGCAGGTCTTCGCGAACCGGCCAGATTTCACCCGCCCCGCACGCGATCCCGAAGCTTTCGTCGGCGATCTGCTGGCGCTGGCCAAGGCGAGCGGCGCGCGCGATGCCGTGCGTGTGGCCAGCCGCACCGATGATCTGTTCGCGCCAGGCACAGATGTATCGCTCGCCAGCTTTACCTTGCGTGATCGCTACACTGATCTGATGTGGCTGGGCGGCACCAAAGCGCTGTGGGATCTGGGCGATGGCACGGCTGCTGCGCCGCTGTTCCAACGGTACGGCGACGCAGCCAAGACCCCGCTGACCAAAGCCAAGGGATATTTCTGGGCGGGCCGCGCCGCGCGTCAGGCAGGCAATGATGCCGCCGCGCGGGTCTATTTCGAAATGGCGGCGCGCTGGCCTGATTATTATTACGGCCAGCTTGCACTATCGGCGCTGGGCCAGCCGATGCCCGGCTTTGCCCCCCTGCCGCAACCCGCGATGGCCGCATCGGTGCGCGCCGAATTTGAAGCCCGCCCGCTGGTCAAGGCGATCCGTTCGCTCGCCACCGCGCGGCGCGACTGGCGCACCGAACGCCGGTTTTTCGAAGCCTTGGGCGATGAGGCCGATACGCCTGACGAAATCCTGATGGCCGGGATGCTCGCCCGCGAAGTCGGGATGGATGAGCTGGCCGTCGTGCTGGGCATGAAAGCAGGCGAAAACGGGCTGGCCGGGTTTGAACGGATCGGCTTTCCCACGGTTGCCACCCCGTCCGCCGTCAATGACTGGACGATGGTGCACGCAATCAGCCGCCAGGAAAGCGAATTTGACCGTACCCGGGTCAGTCACGCAGGCGCGCGCGGCGTGATGCAGTTAATGCCCGGCACCGCCCGCGAACAGGCAGGCAAGCTGGGCGTGCAATATCTCGCCGCTGATCTGACCGGCGCGCCGCAATACAACATCACGCTGGGCGATGCTTATTTCGCGCGGATGATGAGCTATTACGGCGGGGCCTATCCGCTTGCGGTAGGAGCGTATAACGCCGGGCCGGGGCGCGTGAACCAATGGCTTAAGCTGAACGGCGATCCGCGCCGGGGCGAGATTGACTGGGTCACTTGGGTCGAGAAAATCCCGGCCAATTTTGAAACCCGGTATTACATTATGCGGGTGATCGGCAATGCGGTGACCTATTCGCATATGTATCCCGGCGAAGCGGGTCTGCCGCGCCCGGTCGATACGTTTCTGCGCTGAGGCTGTGTGACGCCGCACGGCCCGCCGATTACGCCTGCGGGCATGGCCACGTTAAAGGCGCGTTACGACCATCTGCTCGGCACCGAACGCCCGGCGATTGTCGAAATCGTCAGCTGGGCGGCGGGCAATGGTGATCGGTCAGAAAACGGCGATTACCTGTATGGCCGCAAGAAAATGCGCGAGATCGACCGGGAGCTGACGCATCTGATCCGGCGGATGAAGGCGCTGCGGGTGGTCGATCCCGCCGCGCAGATTGACCGCAGCCGGGTGTTTTTCGGCGCGCGGGTCACGGTTGCGGATGATGATGACAACCAGCAGACTGTCACGCTGGTGGGTGATGATGAACAGGATGCCAGCGCAGGCCGGATCGGCTGGAACGCCCCGTTTGCCAAAGCTTTGCGCGGAGCGTGCGTGGGCGATGTGCGCAATGTCATCCTGCCAGCGGGCAGCCACGGCTGGGAAGTGTTGGCAATCGCGTATGATTAGGATCGCCGTGCTTCTGTTTGTATTGACCGCCGCGCCGCTGGCCGCGCGTGAGAGCTTGGGCGTTTATGACGAATGGGCCGCATTCAGCGATGCCAAGCCGCAGCGCTGCTATGCCATCGCCAAAGCGCAAGGGAAGCCGCCCGCGCCTGCCTATGCCACGATTTCAAACTGGCCCGGTCGCAAAGTGCGCGGGGCGCTGCATCTGGTGCTGTCACGCGATGTGGCAGACAAGGCGGCGGCGCGGCTGTTCATTGGTGACAAGCGGTTTGATCTGGTTGCCAAGGGCCGCAATGCGTGGGCGAAAGACGCGCGCGATGACGCGGCAATCACCGCCGCACTGCGCTCTGCTGCGCGGATGAGCGTTTCGGCCAAAAGCGCGGCGGGCGGCACTTTCACCGATCGCTATGCCCTTGCCGGAGTCGCCACCGCAATGGACGCAGCGACCGTTGGGTGTGCGAAGCGGGGCTGACCGAAAAGGGTTTGGATGCGCGAAGCGGCGCTGACGACACGCTTGAAAAACTCACCAAAGATGCTATCTCAAACCAATCCCGTCCCCGGCATGCCGTCTTGAGGCGCTCTTCGGAGCAGACATCAGCTCAAGGCCGCTCCCGGGGACATTTTTTTGGAATGCGCGATGGCAACGGCAATTCTGGTTGATGGGGCTTTCTTCCTCCGCCGATTCAAGAAGTGCTTTCCGGATCACAACCCAACCGATCCCGCGTCCGTGGCGCATGGACTGGGGCTTCTTGCGTACTGGCATTTGGCCCTCAAGATTGGCCCGGCGAAAGTGACCGAAGAGATTCACAATTATCAATCAAATCTGTCTGAATCTCCGGAATTGTACCGATTGTTCTTTTACGATTGCCCGCCGCTGACAAAACGTCTGCACACACCGGTTAGCAAGCGTTCAATCGACTTTGCCAAGACCGATGATGCGCGGTTCAGGCTTGCGGTCCACGAAGAAATTCAGAAGATTCGCAAAGTAGCCCTCAGGCTTGGAAGGTTAAACGACACTTCCCTTTGGCGACTAAAGGAAGCAGCGACTAAACGGCTCATCGGGTCACCGAACGATTTTGTGCCAACCGACGATGACTTCGAAATCGATACAAAGCAGAAGGGGGTCGATATGCGTTTGGGCCTCGATGTGGCTTCTCTAGCTTTCAAAAAACAGGTCGATCAGGTTGTCCTCGTTGCAGCCGATGCCGACTTTGTTCCAGCTGCCAAGCTTGCTCGACGCGAGGGAATGGACGTCGTTCTTGATCGAATGGGTGAAGCTCGGGCCGCAAAAGACCTGATCGCCCATGTTGATGGCATTCGTGACTGCTACCTTCCAATGCCTGAAAGACCAGAACAGTGAGTCTCATGACCATCCCCGGCCTTGTCGACCCGGTGCCCGCCGCGCGCGATATTACGCCGCGCGCCGATGGCCGGATTGACCTGATCGGTCTGCCGCGCCCGCGCATTGCCGAATTGTTCACCGAGGCCGGGCTGGATAGCAAAGCCGCCAAGCTGCGCGCCAAACAGGTGTTCCATTGGCTGTATCACCGCGGCGTGACCGAATTTGGCACGATGACTGACATCGCCAAATCGATGCGCCCGTGGCTGGCGCAGCGGTTTGTCGTTGGCCGGCCTGAGATTGTCGAGGCGCAGCACAGCACCGATGGCACCCGCAAATGGCTGCTGCGCACTGCCGACGGCCACGATTACGAAATGGTGTTCATTCCTGACGATATGCGCGGCACCCTGTGCGTTTCCAGCCAGGTTGGCTGCACCTTGAACTGCACGTTTTGCCACACCGGCACGATGAAGCTGGTGCGCAACCTGACGCCGGGCGAAATCGTCGGGCAGGTGATGCTGGCGCGTGATGCGCTGGGCGAATGGCCCAAATCAGGCGCGACCCTTGATGCGAATTCCCGCGCAGGCGGGGATCTCACGCAGCCTGGCGCTCGTCCGCCTGAGGCACCCGCCTGCGCGGGGGATCGCGATAGCGCGGATGGTGACGATGACGACGACGCGTCTGCATACGCTGCAGATGGCCGGTTGCTGACCAACATCGTGATGATGGGCATGGGCGAGCCGTTGTATAATTTTGATCACGTGCGCGATGCGCTGAATCTGGTGATGGACGGTGATGGGCTGTCGCTGTCCAAGCGCCGCATCACTCTATCGACCAGCGGCGTGATCCCGATGATGGCGCGCTGCGGACAGGAAATCGGCGTCAATCTGGCCGTGAGCTTGCACGGCGTGCGCAAAGAAGTGCGCGACGAACTGGTGCCGTTGAACAAGAAATACGGCATCGAAGACCTGTTGCAAGCCTGCGCCGATTATCCCAGTGCCAGCAACGCGCGGCGCATCACGTTTGAATATGTGATGATCGACGGCAAGAACGACAGCGACGACGACGCACGCGAGCTGGTGCGGCTGCTGCGCCATTATAACCTGCCCGCCAAGGTCAACCTGATCCCGTTCAACCCGTGGCCCGGCAGCGGTTACGAATGTTCCCCTCCCGCCCGCATCCGGGCGTTTTCCGCCATTGTGTTCGATGGCGGCATTTCCGCGCCGATCCGCACCCCGCGTGGCCGCGATATTGACGCAGCCTGCGGTCAGTTGAAAACCACCGCCGAGAAGAAAAGCCGCGCGACACGTGACCGTGAAGCGGCAGAACAGGTCGCGTGAGCACCGATCCGGACACGATCGCCTTTTATCAGGCGCGCGCGCCGCATTATGTGATGAAGTTTGGTCAGGCCCACAGCTACCAACTCGACGCTTTCCTTGATCGCCTGCCAAGGGGCGGGCGCGTGCTCGAACTTGGCTGCGGCGGCGGGCAGGATGCCGCACGGATCGCGGCACGCGGGTTTGCGGTCGAAGCCACCGACGCCGCCCCCGCGATGGTCGCCAAGGCCAGAGAACGCTGGAGCGTGGCCGCGCGGGTGATGGCTTTCCACGAGCTTGACGCCGAGGCCGCTTATGTAGGCGTATGGGCCCATGCCAGCCTCCTCCATGCCCCACGCGAAGCCCTGCCCGATTTGCTTGCACGCATCCACCGCGCGCTGGTGCCTGGCGGGTGGTTCTTCGCCAGCTACAAGCTGGGTACGGAGGAAGGCCGCGACAGCCTTGGCCGGTTCTACAATTTCCCGACTGCCGAATGGCTCGGCGCCCAATATGCCGCGCTGCCCGGCTGGCAGAATGCCGAAACGCGGCGCTACACCGCGGGCGGCTTTGACAACGTGGAGCGCGACTGGATCGATCTCATCGCGGGGAAACCATGAAGCATATCGTGACCGCCGTATGCACCGGCACCGCCCGCCCGTTTAACGGCGCGGAATTGAGCGCGATGTCCAAATATCCGCGCGACGGCGCGGTGCAGGTGCTGCCCGAAGGCCTCGCGCCGGATGAACAGGCCGACCGCCGGGTGCATGGCGGGCCGGAAATGGCGCTGCATCTCTATCCGCTGGGTCACCATAATTTCTGGGCCGAGATGCTTGGCGATCACCCGCTGCTGGCCGAGCCGGGGTGTTTTGGATCGAACCTCGCCGTGCCGGGTTTGACCGAAGAGATGGTGCATATCGGCGATCAGTTTCGGCTTGGTAGCGCACTGATCGAAATCAGCCAACCGCGCCAACCATGCTGGAAAATCGACCACCGCTTCGGTGCCAAAGGCATGGTCGCCCGGATCGTCGCCACGGGCCGGTGCGGCTGGTATTTCCGGGTGATCGAAACCGGCGAGGTGGCCGCGGGCGATACGCTGGAGCGAGTCGCACTTGGCGCGCCTGAATGGAGCGTCGCGCGGGTGTTTCGCGCGCTGATAGCCGGAAAGGCGTCCGCAGCGGAGTTTGCCGAATTGGCCGCCCTGCCCGCACTGGCGCCGAAATTGCGCGAACGCGCCGCGCAAAAGCTGGTTTGACAACGTTTCATCGCACCGCAGGCCCGACTCGTCCAACCCTGCTGTTTCCTGATCGACTTGTTCATCCTGCGTTCGTGTTACATGAACGAAAAAGGGTCGTGCTCCATCGGGGAGCCCTCACAAGGGAAACGATCATGAAACATCTCGCCCTCCTCGCCGCCGCTGGTGCACTCACAGTGTTTGCCGCACCGGCGCAGGCCGCTGAACTGCCCGGTTCGGCCTCGCCCGTGTTCGCCGGGTTTGCCAATAGCGCCCCCGCATTTGCGCCGGTTGCCGCCTATGGTGATGACGACCGCTATGACCGCCGCGAGCGCCGCCGCTTTCGCGACCGGGACCGCAACCGGGACCGCAATCGTGACCGCGACTATTACGACGATGGCCGCCGTCTGGGCCGCAATGACCGCGTTTGGCGCGATAACGACGGGCGCTTTCGCTGCCGCCGTGACGATGGCACAACCGGGCTTGTAATCGGTGCGATTGGCGGCGCATTGGCTGGCCGTGCGGTCGACACCCGCGGTGACCGTTCGCTCGGCACGTTACTTGGCGCAATCGGCGGCGGATTGCTCGGCCGCGAAATCGACCGGGGCGAAGCGCGCTGCCGTTAACACTTGGTATGATTATTCTGACAAGATGCCGCTGGCCCCTCCGCCAGCGGCATTTTTGCCCGTTGTAAACCACGCTGCCGGGCGGCGCGCACACACACATATCTCCCCGATTGAAGCGCGCGCCCGGCACTGGTAGTCATACTGACATGGCCCAACCGACATCACCGCCTGCATGACCCGTCCGGCAGTGCTTGTCACCGGCGGGGCAACCCGGATTGGCGCTGCGATTGTGCGCCGCTTTGCCGACGCAGGCTGGCACGTGGTGATCCATTACCGCGCATCGGGTTCAGCGGCAGAGGCGTTGGCGGCCGCCCTGCCTTCTGCACAAACCATTGCATTTGATCTGACCGATGATGACGCCGCCGTTGCCGCCATAACATCGCTCGCTGCCGAACTTGCCGACTGGCGCTGCCTGGTAAATTCGGCATCGGTGTTCGATTACGACGATGTAACCGCGCTTGATCCGGCGACGAACCGGCGGGCAATGCAGATTAATGCGCTTGCCCCGGCGCGCATGGCGCAGGCCTTTCTGGCCCACGCAGTGAGCGCCGGTGTGCGTAGTGTGATCCACATCACCGACATGAAAATTGAAAATACCAATCCCGATTTCTTCAGCTACACCATGTCTAAACATGCGCTGGCGGCGACCATCGGGATGCTGGCAAAGGGGTTCACCAATGACGGCGACCGGGTTTTCGGTCTCGCGCCTGGCGCAGTGCTAGCTAGCCACGACCAGCGCGAAGAGGAGACGGACATTTCGCACCGGATGAACCTGCTCGAACGCAAGACTGGCGCGGATGAAATCGCGGATGCCGCGCTGTTTCTCGCCAGCGGCGCGATGACCAGCGGGCAGACATTGTTTATTGACAGCGGCCAGCACCTGTTGGATCAGCCTCGCGACGTGATTTGGCTGGCGCGCGACCGCGCTCAGGGGGAAACAGCATGAATGACGCAAAGCCCAAACACTCGATCTCGACCCGGCTGTGGCACTGGGTCAATGCGGTGGCGATCATCATCCTGTTCATGTCGGGCCTGAACATCTCGAACGCCCACCGGTATCTGTATTGGGGCAATTACGGCTTTGACCCGGCGGACGCATGGCTGGCGGTGATCCGCTTCCCGGCTTGGGCGACAATTCCGCAGGGCTACAATCTGGCCGTGGCGCGAGATTGGCATATCATCGCGGCTTGGCCGTTTGGTGTGGGCCTGCTGTTTGTGTGGATCGCGATGCTGGTCGGCGGGCATTTCCGCCGCGACCTGACCACGTCCCCGCGCGACTGGACGCCGCGAGCGCTGATCGCGTCGTTGAAATCCCATTCGTCGAGCGCTGACAGCGGCGACGACGGAGCAAGCCACGGCTACAACCCGGTGCAGCGCATTCTTTATGGCATGGTGTTTGGCGTGCTGTTGCCGCTGATGGTGTTTACCGGCCTTTCGATCAGTCCGGGGTTTGAACCGGCCGCGCCGTGGCTGGTCGATGCGTTGGGCGGACGGCAAAGCGCACGCTCGCTACATTTCCTGACCGCTTGGGCGATTTTTGGTTTCTTCGTCATTCACATCGTGCTGGCGGTCATCGATTGGCGATTGATTGGCCAGATGATTACTGGCGGGCGGCGGTCGGAGCCCGTTCTTGTTGCCGCCGTTCCGCAGCCTGAGCCTACCCCTCTGCCCCTCACCGAAGGAACCACCGAACATGGCTGAGATCGGTCGCAGATCACTGCTTGCCGGAATTGTCGCGCTGGGCGCTGGTGCGTGCGCCAAAATCAGCGAGAGCGAGGCCGGGCAAAGCCTGATCGAAACCGCCGAAAGCTGGCATCGCGCCGCTCACCGAGCGTTGGCGAACCGGCAGGCGCTGGCCCCGGAATATGCCGCGAACGAACGCTCCCCCACCTTTAAGGGCAATGGATCGGTCACGGTTGAAGACGGGTTCTATCAGCAGCAGCTTGCCAGCGGCTTTCCCGATTGGAAGCTGGAAGTGCGCGGGCTGGTTGAACGCCCGCTGACCCTCACGATGGCAGACCTGCGCGCGCTGCCGCAGCGCGTCCAGACCACGCGGCACGATTGTGTTGAAGGGTGGAGCGCGATTGGCGAATGGACCGGGCCGCAGCTTGGCGCACTGCTTGATACTGCCAAGGTCAAGGAAGGCGCAAACTTCATCCTGTTCCGCTGCGCCGACACACTTTACGGGCGCGTCTATTACGAAAGCATCGATTTGGTCGATGCCTACCACCCGCAAACGATCATTGCCCATGCCCTGAACGGCGCGCCGATCCCCGAGAAAAACGGCGCGCCCTTGCGGATGCGGATTGAACGCCAACTGGGTTACAAACAGGCCAAATACCTCACCGCGATTGAAGCTGTCGCCAGCCTTGATGGCATTGGCGATGGCAATGGCGGGTTTTGGGAAGATCTCGCCGGGTATCAATGGTATGCGGGGATGTAACGCCAAACTTGGCCGGGCGGAAACAATGTCAACATATTCTGCCAACCGGCGGCGATGATTGTTGCCAACGCGCTTTGGTCTACATCAGCCAGATTATTGATATACAGGCAATTTTTGGAGCCCGCATGTTTGCCCAGCCGCGCGCTTGCTGCGGCAGGCTCGGCTGGTAACCTTAAGGCACCAGACCACGAAAAGAGTACCATGAGCAAATCACTCCTCGATCGCTTCCTTTCCCGCGGTGTTAAACAGGGCCAGCTTGGCGTCGTGTTCGCCGATGGCAGCGCGAGCACATACGGAACGCCCACGCACGGCTTTCCTGACGTGGTTCTGCGCTTCACTGATTCCCGCGTGCCGCGCGATATCATCATGGACCCGCGATTGGGCGCGGCCGAAGCGTTCATCGATGGCCGCCTGCTGATCGAAGAAGGCGACGTGATGGATCTCGTCAGCCTGCTGCGCGCCAACAATTCGTGGGACAAGGGCGGCGACATTGATCCGCCCAGCTTCGTCAAAGGCCTGATCAACCGCGCCAGTTTTGCCGCTGAACAGATCAACAACCGGGTCGGATCAAAACAGAACGTCGCGCACCATTACGACATCGGCAACCCGTTATATGCGTTGATGCTCGACGCTGATCATTGGCAGTATTCCTGCGCCTATTGGCCTGACGGCGTGACATCATTGGGGCAGGCGCAGCACGCAAAGCTGGCGCACATCGCCAAAAAACTGGCGCTATCGCCGGGGCAGCAAGTGCTCGATATTGGCTGTGGGTGGGGCGGGATGGCGATCTATCTGGCCAAGCACCACAATGTGCACGTGACCGGAATCACATTGTCGGAAGAACAGGCCGCGCTCGCCCGCGACCGGGTGCGCGCGGCGGGGGTGGCGGACAAGGTCACGATCTTGCTAGAGGATTACCGCGATACCGCCGCATCGGGCCGCCGGTTTGATCGGATCGTATCGGTCGGCATGTTTGAACATGTCGGTCGGGCGCAATTTGAAACATTCTTTGCCGCAACCGCGAAAATGCTGGCTGATGACGGTGTGATGCTGATCCACACCATCGGGCGCATGGGCGGGCCGGGCACCACTGATGCCTTTACCCGCAAATATATCTTTCCCGGCGGCTATATCCCCGCACTGTCCGAAACGCTGGCGGCGTCCGAGAAAGTGCGTCTGATCGCCGCCGATATCGAAACGCTGCGCCTGCATTATGCCAAAACGATCCGCGCATGGTATGCCAATTGCCTGACCCACCGCGATGCGATTATCGCGCTGCATGACGAACGGTTTTTCCGCATGTGGACGTTTTATCTGGCGGGCGCAGCGACGGTGTTTGAACATGGCAGCATGTGCAATTACCAAATCCAGTACATTCGCAGCCGCCATGCGCTGCCGATCACGCGCGATTATTTGCTGCGCAGCAATGCTGCGCCCGGCTGATCAGGCCCAAGCCCCGTCAGCGCCAGCATCTCGTCGTGGACTTTGATCATTGCGCGGTCGTACCAAAGATCGATCAGGAACTTGATCTCGCCAAGAAAGACCGGGATTTCCTCAAGCACGTAAAAGTTGGCGAGCGATTCTCCAAGCGCATCGCCATTGCGATTGGGCAGCCTCACCCTGATGCCGTGGCCAGCGCAATAGGCGACCAATTCGTCGATGTGCTGTTGCAGCGTTGCGCGGCGCAAGTCGTTGCTGGCGGAACGGGCGTGGCTGAGTTCATCCTTCGCCTTGTCGATCAACCCGTTGAGATAAAAATAGCTCTGGTCGGTGGTCTGCCGTTTGAGTTTGGCAATCGTCTCAACGAAATCGCGCTGGATCCGCAGGCGGGCGGTTTCGGGATGTTCACACGCAGCAAACGCGGCAGACCACGGCTCACGTGCGGCTTCGCTGGCAAGCCGCGTTTGCGCGCCTTTCACGCCGACCGCCAAATGCTGCGCTTGATCGTTCATGCCTGTCCCCCGTGAGTCATTCTCGCCGTTGGCTATCGTCGTGCCACGAAGGGGTGAATTTCGCATTAAGGACAGTGCATGGGCATGGCGCGTATGGGGCGGTGTGGCCGACGAAGGGCTGCTATTGCGCAGCGCGCGCCCGCGGGCGGTAAACCGGGCCAAACCCCATCAACGCCGCGCCCACCAGCGGCAGCGCAACCACCCACCAGCGGATGCCGGAAATGCTGTCCGGGCTGGCGATGGTTAGCCCGGCGGTCGCCCCCAGCCCCGCGCAGATCGCCACCACGCCCAGCACTGCGCGCAGGCGCGGCACGGTGCGTCCGCCGCGGATCGGGCCAAAACTGCGTTCATGCCGCGCGAAAATCACGATCAACGGCAGCAGCGCAATGATGTAGATGCCCAGCCAGATCGGCCGCGTGAGCCACCAGTCGCTGGTGCCGGGGATGGCATCCAGCCCCGCCCCGCCAAACGCCAGCCAAGCAACCGTCATCACCAGCACAAACGCGGTCAGGTGCCACAGATAGATCGTCATGATCATCCCGTTCATCAGCACCGTTGCCGTCCAAACATTTACGTTGTCGAGCATCTTGCGGCCCGCCGGTTCCAGCGCCAGCACCAGCCCAACCTGCACCATTCCCAGCGCAAACAAGGCCAGCGTCGGCGGGAGCGAATTGGAAAAGCCGCCGGGAGCGGACACCATCGACACCGGGTAAAACCCGAATGCCGTGATCCGCACCAGCACCGCCAACCCGGCCGCAAACCATGCCAGCGCGAACCAGCGATTATCAAACCGGCCCGCCCGCCATGCGAACCCCAGTTGATGCACCGCCAAAAACACCCACAGGAAATTGGTAAAATTGACGTAGGGCACTTTCATGGTGAAGGTCAGCCAGTCGGTCAGCATCGCTGCCGGGATAAACACCGCAAAGCTCAGCCAGCCAAACCGCGCCCATGCCCGCGCGGCAAGCGGGGTGCACGCCGTCACCAGCAGATAGACCGCCAGAAACCACACCGGGATCAACGCAGCCTCGGTCGCCATGCGGATCTGTGCGCGCGGCAGACCGACTTGGGTCAGCACCACCGCCAGCGCCGCCCACAGCAACAGCACCGGAAACGTCGGCGTGATGAGGCGCTGCACCCGGTTCGCCAGCCAGCCGCGATACACGCCAGATTGTCCGGGCGCAGCCTTGCCAGCAGTCAGCGCCCAGCTCACCGAATTGGAATAGCCGCCGACAAGGAAGAACACTGGCATCACTTGGAAACCCCAGGTTAGCCAATGCGTCCAATCGGCCACTGACAGGAGATCGCCGCGCCGCAGCTCGCCCCCCGCATCGACGTAAAGCCCCGCCATCAGCCAATGGCCAAACACCACAGCAAGGATCGATACTGCGCGCAGGAAATCGACCCAGCGATTGCGCTCTGCCGGGGTATTCTGCGCCAACTCGCGAGCTTTGCTCCACATCTGCAATTTTTGGCCCCCAGAGAAAGTGATAATGCACACAAGTCAGATGCTTAGCGCACAAATCTGACGAAATCATTGATGCCAGCGCAACCGCCTGCTACCGCGCGCGGCGTTCAAACACCAAGGAAATTCCCGATGTCCGATCTCAAGCGCCCGGAAACAAAGAAGGTCGTCCTCGCCTATTCCGGCGGGCTTGATACCAGCGTGATCGCCAAGTGGCTGAGCGTCGAGCGCGGGCTGGAAGTGGTGACCTTCACCGCCGATCTTGGTCAAGGCGAAGAAATCGAACCCGCACGCGCCAAAGCAAAGGCGATGGGCATCCCCGATAACCACATTTTCATCGAAGATCTGCGCGAGGAATTTGTGCGCGATTTCGTGTTCCCGATGATGCGCGCCAATGCCCGTTACGAAGGCGACTATCTGCTCGGCACCAGCATCGCGCGTCCACTGATTTCAAAACGCCTCGTTGAAATCGCGCACGCGGTCGGCGCAGATTTCATCGCCCACGGTGCCACCGGCAAGGGCAATGATCAGGTGCGGTTTGAACTGTCTGCCTATGCGCTCGACCCGGATATCAAGGTCATCGCCCCGTGGCGCGAATGGGAACTGACCAGCCGCACTGCCTTGATCGCATGGGCTGAGAAACACCAAATTCAGGTGCCCCGCGACAAGCGCGGCGATAGCCCGTTTTCAACCGATGCCAACCTGCTGCACACCTCGTCCGAGGGCAAAGTGCTCGAAGACCCGTGGATCGAAACCCCGGATTATGTCTATTCGCGTACGGTCAATCCCGAAGACGCGCCTGATCTGCCCGAATACATCACCGTCGATTTTGAACGCGGTGATGGCGCGGCTTTGAATGACGAGGCGATGAGCCCCGCTACCTTGCTCACCGCGCTGAATGAGTTGGGCCGCAAGCACGGCATCGGGCGGCTTGATTTGGTCGAAAACCGGTTTGTCGGGATGAAATCGCGCGGGATGTATGAAACTCCCGGCGGCGAAATCTATGCCCGCGCGCATCGCGGGATCGAACAGATCACACTTGATCGCGGCGCTGCGCACCTCAAAGACGAGCTGATGCCGCGCTATGCCGAACTGATCTACAACGGTTTCTGGTTCAGCCCCGAACGCGAGATGTTGCAGGCCGCGATTGACCATTCGCAGGACAAGGTGACCGGCACGGTGCGGCTCAAGCTGTATAAAGGCGTGGCCAGCGTGGTTGGCCGCAAGTCGCCGTTTTCGCTTTATTCCCAAGCGCACGTGACGTTTGAAGACGACGCCGGGGCCTATGATCAGAAGGATGCCGAGGGCTTTATCAAACTCAACGGATTGCGGCTGCGGCTGCTCGCCCGGCGCGACCACGACGCGTGATCTTGATGCGCTGATCCGACTCGGTGCTGATTGTGGCGTGGCAGTGAGCTGCCAAAGCGGACTGTTCGGTGGCGATCTGTCCCTGCCAAACGGCTAGCCGCAAGCAAATGCGACAAGCGGTTGACTTATCCACCCGTGTCCACAGGCTTAACTGGCAAAAGTGGAAAACTAGGCCGTTCAAGCGTTGCCAGATCCCCTGTTGAGGCGCAGTTTCAAATTGTCTTCGGGACACAAATCAACGGGAACAGACAGCCGCAAGGCCATGAAGTTTCAGTTATTTATTTCCCAAGGATGGCGGTAAAATTGTCCCCGCGTTCATCGAGAGACGGCGAGCAAAAGGCTTCGGCCCCACGCAATCCGGATCGTTTGAGAAGGGCGCGACGCAGTTTCATCGGACAGGTCAAGGAAACTGGCCGGAAAGGCAGAGCGGAAGAACGGCGAAAGCCTCAATCTGCGGAACGCCGGAACGGTACAGCGCCATGGTCTCGGCCGGGCACCTGTGCATGGTAGCGGGAAACGGGAGGCTTTGGCCTCACGAAGAACGCAGCAGGGCAGGAGCGAAAGCCGGATGCCGGTGCGAGCGCCGGTGACGAAACTCTGATGCGCCAGTCGCAAGACACCAATCGAAAGATTGGGCGAGCAGAGCCAGACATCGGGCGCCAAGTATGCGCTGCAACCAGCGAGGCGGAAGGTTCGCCAGACGTCTCGCAAGGTACAGAGCATCCACGCGCTGGTGAAAGTGGGGTCGGCAGCAATGTCGGCCCCATTTGCATTTCTGGGTCAGCCGCTCGTCCCTCGAAGCGCATTTTCCTCCCGAGTCGCAGTCTGCAAAACCCCTCACCACCTTGATCGCAGCACCGCCCTCCGCAACGCTTCGTCGCGAATCCGGCGCAGGTCATACCGCAGCGGAAACCGCGCAGCGATGAACCGGGACGCCGGTTTGCCTATCGCGGCCTCCCCACCCTATCGGCCGCCGGGTGCGGATGGGAATCAACAAACGCGGCCTTGGTGCCGGGAGCTGGCAGGCGGCGATTATTGCTTCGGTGCTCGGCCTTGCGCCGCTGGCTGCATCGTCCGCCGCCGCGCCCGAACCTGGCGCAGCGGTGATCGATCCGGTTAGCAGCGCTGCGGTGATCGAGCTTGTCCCCCTGCCCGCCCCCGCTGAGATCGCCGAACCTGCTCCGCCGGAAACCATATTGGGCCACGGCAGCGCGTCATACTACGCCGCCAAGTTCCACGGCCGCCGCACGGCCAGCGGCGAAGCGTTTGACAACACGGCGATGACCGCCGCGCACCGCACCCTGCCGTTTGGCACGATGGTGCGGGTCACCAACCCTGCGACCGGCTCCACCGTGGTGGTGCGGATCAATGATCGCGGACCGTTTACCGCTAGCCGGATGATCGACGTGAGCCGCGCCGCTGCCGAGCGGTTGGGCCTGATTGCCCGGGGCCACGCGACGGTTGAATTGGCGCTGATCGAAGGCTGAGCCCCAAACCGATCTGGCGGAGGGTCTGGGCCGATCTGCGTGGGAGCTAGACGGGGTCTGGCGCGACCTAGGCGGGGTCGAAACCGGCCTAGCGGGGGTCTAAAACACCCGCCGCCATCTGCAACCCGTTGTTTTTCAAGCAATGCGAATGTTTCACGCGCCGAAAAACCAATGACCCTGTCGCAATCCACTTGGCCCGGTGCCGTCAGCCGATGCGCGGCCGTGTGGGCGACGGCGAGAGCAGGAACGCGGGCGGGATGAGGGGACGCGGCGCGCACCTTGGTTGAACAACTGATACCCCGCATTGGCCCGGTCCGGCCCGAACCGGACAACCCTCCGCCCCCCAAACCGCCCGCCCCATCGCCGCCCCTCGGGCCGGAGAGTTTTCCTCCACACGCACCCGCCGCAGGGACGGGTCTGCGCGGTGCGCGCAGCGTGAGCCCCGCGCAGGCCGCGCGACGGGCTTGGCGCACGGCGCAGCGGCGCGGGCGCGGGAGGCTAGCGGAGGATGGCGTGGGTAGGAAAGGGGCGTGCGCTCCGTGGCCAAGCGAAGGACGTTGCAGCACCGCCCCGCCGTGCCCCGCCCGGAGCGCCGGACGCG
>JBBRFG010000022.1:0-25928 GCA_038224685.1 Sphingomonadales bacterium | reverse complement strand
CAGCTCTGGCGCAGGAGCTGGCGACCGAAGCAAAGTTTGGTGACGAGAATATCGCGGTGGAGCTTTACGCCGATGGCGCGCCGGTCGCGGGCAAGCAATGGATGCTGGCGCTGCGGTTTGCCCCCAAGGGGCGCGAATGGCACGGGTATTGGTCAAACCCCGGCGATGCCGGGGTGGGGATGCAGCTTCAGCTCAAGTTGCCAGCGGGCTGGGTGATGGGCGATGCGCTGTATCCGGTGCCCAAGCGGCTGGTGATCAGCGGGCTGATGAACCACGTTTACGAAGGCAATTACACCGTGCTGGTGCCAATTACGGTGCCTGCCGGGGCAAACGTAACCGCGCCGCCGCCGGTGACTGGGTTCGTCGATTTTCTCGCCTGCACCGATCAGATTTGTGTGCCGCAGGATGCCGTGCTGGCGGCGCGCGCGGGCGGCGATTTTGCGCGCTGGCGGGCCGAGATCGCACCGCTGCTGGATGCCAAGGCCAGCTTTGCGATTGCGGGGCAGACGTTGCGCGTGGCGATTCCGCTGCCTGCCAGCGTGGCCCTTGCCGATCCGCATGTGTTTGTCGGCAATGAACGGCTGGTGGCTTACGGCGCGGCGCAGACTTTTCGCCGGGTGGGTGATCGATTGGTGGCTGAAATTCCGCTCGATGAATTCGGGCTGGGCAAAGCAGATGCACTGACCGGCATTCTGTCGTTTGGCGGGGCAGCAGGCGTTCAATTTGCCGCTGCACCCGGCGAAGTGCCGACCGGCGGAGAGCTGGTGGCCGGGCCGCAAGCAGCGGTGACCCCGCCGCTATGGACGCTGATTCTGGGCGCGCTGGTGGGCGGATTGCTGCTCAACATCATGCCATGCGTGTTTCCGATCCTGAGCCTTAAAGCGCTAAGCCTTGTGCGCGCCGGCGAAAGCGAAGCCAATGCCCGGGCCGATGGTTTGGCCTATACCGCAGGCGTGGTGCTGGCCTGCGTGGCGCTGGGCGGGCTGCTGCTGGCCCTGCGCGCAGCGGGCGAACAGGTCGGCTGGGCATTCCAATTGCAGGAACCCGGCGTGGTCGTCGCGCTGTTGGTGCTGGCCGCTGCGATCACTGCCAACTTTGCCGGATTGTACGAACTGCCATCATTTTCAGTAAGCAGCGGCGGCAAGCCTGCTGGCGCGTTTGCCACCGGGTTGCTGGCCGCATTTGTCGCCACGCCGTGCACCGGGCCGTTCATGGCGGCGGCATTGGGCGCTGCGCTGTTGTTGCCGGTGCCGCAGGCGCTGCTGCTGTTCGCGCTGCTGGGGCTGGGGTTGGCGTTGCCGTTCCTCGCGCTCGGCTTCATCCCGGCGTTGCGGCGAATGCTGCCCAAGCCGGGCGCCTGGATGGAGCGGTTCCGGCGGATTATGGCAATCCCGATGGGCCTCACCGCGCTGGCGCTGGTGTGGTTGACGGTGCAGCTTGGCGGCAAGCCGTTCGCACTGTCCGCACTGCTGCTGGTATTCGGCGTGCTGATTGCGCTGTGGGTGACGGGGCGATTGCAGCGCGCAGGCAAGCTGGCGTGGCCGGCATTCGGCCTGATCGCCGTGCCGTTCCTCGCCTTTGCCGTGATTGCGCTGCCATCTGTTTACGAAGCCAAGGGCGCCGAACGGTCGGCCAGCATCCACGACACCGTGCCATTTAGCCGCGCGGCGCTGGCCGATGCACGCGCCTCGGGCAAGCCGGTGTTTCTATGGTTCACTGCCGATTGGTGCGTGACCTGCAAGGTCAATGAAGCCACCTCGATTGAGCGTGACAGCGTGCGCGCTGCGTTTGAAGCGGCGGGCGTGGTAACGATGGTGGGCGACTGGACTGTGCGCGATCCCGAAATCACCGCGTTTTTGACCGAACAGGGTGCGGCGGGCGTGCCGCTGTATCTGTGGTATGCTCCCGGAGCATCAGCGCCGCAGCAATTGCCGCAGGTGCTTACACCCGATCTGCTGGCGGCGCGGGCGGCTCAAACCCCCGACACGCTTCCACCAACTGGAACGGCAGCGGGCTCGGATTAAGCCGTACCAGCCCAGCGCCGGGGACGGTCATAGTCGCCTCCCGCTCGCCTTTGAACGCATCCCAGCCGGGAGCCGACGCGGGCGCGCTGCCTTGCCAGATCGTCCGCCCGCCTTGCGCAGTGGCATCGACCGCAAACCGCCCAATCGCTTCCTTCCCCACCAGCGCCAGCAACGCCCCCGCGCCTGCGTCTGCCGGGGTATCGCGGGTGATCGTGATGCTGGCCGCAGGCGTCGCTGCGCCGCGGCATTCAATCGCCACCATCACCGGCTGTCCCGGCACGCCGTAAACCAGCCGCATCGGTTTGGCGCTTTCGGCCCAGACCGCGCCGGTTGTATCGGGCGAGGGCAGCGGGTCAGATGGCCCGCTGACCGCCGTGGTAATGTCGACCCGGGTAAAGCTCGCATCAGTCGGCGGCGGTTTGCACGCGGCCAACGCCAGCGCGGTCATCAGCGCCGCGCCCAGGCAAAGGCGTTTCACCGTCCTATCGCGCGCGGATAAAGGCGCGGATATCGGCGGAAAGCTTGGCACGGTCATCGTCGCGGATATACATCATATGGCCCGCATCATAATAACGCCACGTGATCCGATCCTGCGGGATGCCGGTGCGTTTCAACGAATATTCCGCGCCAAAAAACGGGGTGGCGAAATCATAGTATCCTTGCGCGTTGAACAGCCGGAGCTGCGAATTTTGCCGCATCGCCTGACCAATCAGCGGGGCCACGTTCAAATATGCGCTGCGACCCTGTCCGCCAAGGCTCCAGTCCCAGTTCTGCCCCGGCTCGCGCCCGATCGACTGGTATTCGCGATCCGTCGTGTAACCCAAGCCCTCGCGCGCCCAGACATTGATAGCGGCGGTATAGCCTGCATCAATGCCGTAAAAGCTGGGATCATCATCGGGCGTTTCCCCGGCATTGTCGAAATCTGTGCCGGTGTAACGCGCATCCAGCCGCCCGATGGTTTGCCCCCGATCACGCAGCAGTTCCTTGTAGAACCGCTGATCGGTGACGCGCAGATCAGCCTGTTCGAGATAGGTTTCGGAAAGGCCCGTCAGGCGCGACAATTCCTTGCGCACCGCCGCGCGTTCTTCGGGCGGCAGGTCTTGTCCTTTCAGCAGCGCGGTCGCGAACGGCCCGATCGCAAAGCGGCGAGCCTCCTCGACAATCGCTTCCACCGATGGCGCCTCCACCTTGCCGTGGAAATAAGCTGCCGCCGCCATGTTGGGCACGGTGACCACGTAAGCCAGTTCATTTCCCGGTGTCGGTTCGCGCGCGGCGAAATCGAGGATCGTGGAAATCAGGATCAAGCCGTTAAGGCCAACGTCGTTGTAGGTGCCGCCTTCCAGCTCGTCCGCCACCATCGCGGTGCGGGTGGTGCCGTAGCTTTCCCCGCCAAGATATTTGGGGCTGGACCAGCGGGCATTGTCGTTGAGCCACAGCCGGATGACCTTGGCGACCGCGCGGCCATCTTGCCGCAGACCGTAATATTTCTTGGGATCCGTGCCTTGGGTCAGGTGGCTGAACCCGGTGCCGGGCGGGTCGATGAACACCAGATCGGCGACATCGAGCAAGCTGTCAGGATTGTCGAGCAGCGGATAGGGCGGCGCGCCATCATCGCGCGCATCAGACGGGATCGCCACCCGCTTCGGCCCGAACGCGCCCATCTGCAGCCAGACCGATCCCGATCCCGGCCCGCCGTTATAGATGAAAAATACCGGGCGCGCGGGGTCGGCGGGGGTTCTGATGTAGGACGTGGTGACGATGACGGCCTCGGGCTTACCCGCATCGTCCAACAGGATCGTGTCGGCGATGGTCGCGCGGTAGGCGATCCGCTGCCCGCCAAAGGTGCCTGTGAGGTCGCGGGTGCGGGTTTGCGGGGTGGGCGCGGAAGGCTTGGCCGCGTCCAGCTTATCCGCCGCCATCTCCTGCGCAGCGACGGGGATGGTAAAAGCGGCGAGGGCAAGCGCGGTGGCGCTCACGAGGAATCGAATGTTCATGGTGCCGAAGAGTGGCAGGCTTGGCGCAGGCGTTCAAGCCCTGCGGGTGGGGTTAGGCGGCGCGGGGTTGAATGCGATCAAGTTCGCCATTGAGCGCGCGCTTGGCGGTGCGGAGTTCGGCACTGGTCTGCAATCGCAAGAAAAACCCTTCCGACATGCGGAAATAGCGCGACAGGCGCAGATCGAGTTCGCCATCGATCCGGGCATCGCCGTCGATCATCGCTTGAAGGCGCGCCGGTTCAACCGCGATGGCATCAGCCAAAGCGGAGACATCGAGCATCACGGGCTCCATAAACTCCGAAACCAGCATCTCCCCTGCGTGCGGGATATGCAGCCAGTCCGAGGTATCAGTGGTAGTCGACGATTTCGACATCATATGAATTTCCGTTGCTCCAGCGGAAACATATACGCCATTTCATATTAATTGAAATGGAATGCTGACCGGCACGGTCGTCCTTTAGGTTGTGGAGGCGATTGCTTTGCGGGAATTTGAGGTCGCCAATCGTGTCAGCGGCATCGATCATGGCCAGCTTTACCTGCGCCCGTGATTGGATATCGGCAGGCAGCTTTCGGCTGCGCGTGCCATTCCAAAGGCTTTCGGTTTCAGTGCAGGCGAAGGATTGGATCATAACGGCCTCAAAATTGGTCAAACGCCATTATCAGCCGAAAATTCGCCAGCGTCTATTTCGCTTCCCTTGCAACAGAGTTGACCAAGACCTCAAGGCTTCCCGCCCCCCCACTTCGCGCGCATCTTCCCATACCGCGTCTTGCGCGTGCCTGCCGTCCTACCGCACCGCTGCTCACGTATATCATCGTTCCAAAGCTCGCCGGTTGAACCGCGATGGCATCAGCCAAGCCGACCGTATCGAACTTCAAAGGCTCTATAAATTCCGAAACCTGCGTTTCACCCGCATGGGGGTGTGCGGTCAGTCCGACGTGTCAGTGGTACTCGGCGATTTCGACCTCAAACCGGTCCGGTCACCAGCATTATTGGATGGCTTAATTGCGCAGCCTTGGCAGCAAACTTCGCGTCACAGGTGAAAAGCTCGCACCCGAGATCGGAAGCCAATGCCAAGTAAATACAGTCCTTTAAAGGATGGCCAATCGCAATCGCCATTTCGGTAGCGGTCGCAATGATTGCCGAGTTCACTCGCCGCAGCGCGATGGCTTCGCTGTCAAATAAAGCAAACAGCCGCGCCAGTTCCCAGCCCATGCGCGCGCCGGGATCGTTCTGTGAGTTGACCTGCCTGACAAGCACCGCCGCCACTTCAATTCCGAAGAGATCAGGGGTCACGATTTTGCGTCGATGTTCCACAAGAATTTCAACAGCTTGTTGCGATCCCTTTTCATCCAGGAACCACTTCACGCCCAGACTGGCATCGACGACGATCATTCGCCCCGAACGGCACGAATCATCGAAACAGCGTCTTCGCCCTTGCGGGGTTTAATTGCATGCTCTTTTCGGAACTCCAGCAATTCGGCGACCGCTTGGTCGGCGCTCAACCGCTTGTGGCTAACTTCCGCAATCATTTCACGCACTTGGGCAGAGGCGGAACGATTATTCGCTTTCGCCAACTGCCTCAGCGCCTCATAATCTGCATCATCGATATCTCGAACAGTCAAAGTCGCCATCAACTATCTCCTTGATTGCGATTTGCTAGCATAAATGCAAGCATTCTGCAATATCAAGGCTTCCCGCCCATCCGCTTTGCCCGCATCTTCCCATACCGCGTCTTGCGCGTGCCCGGCTTGCCTTCGTTGCTCCGCCCCACAATCGGCGCGCGTTGGTCGCCTGAGGGTATCCCCAGCTCATCGGCTTCCAACCGCCGGATTTCGTCGCGCAGGCGGCCCGCCTCCTCGAATTCCAAATTGGCTGCCGCGTTGCGCATCCGTTTTTCGAGGTCTTCGATATATCCGCGCAAGTTGTGGCCCACCAGATTGTTGCGCTCCGAATTGCCGGTATCCACCAGCACAGAATCCTGCGCCGCTGAATGCGCGACGATGTCGTGGATATTGCGCTTGATCGAATATGGCGTGATGCCGTGTTCCACGTTGTATTCTTCCTGCTTGGAGCGCCGCCGGTCGGTTTCTGCCAGCGCCCGCTCCATGCTGCCGGTCACCCGGTCGGCATACAGGATCACCCGGCCATCGACATTGCGCGCGGCGCGGCCAATGGTCTGGATCAGCGACGTTTCGCTGCGCAGGAACCCTTCCTTGTCCGCATCGAGGATCGCCACCAGCCCGCATTCGGGGATGTCCAGCCCTTCGCGCAGCAGGTTGATCCCGATCAGCACATCATAGACGCCAAGCCGCAGGTCGCGGATCAGCTCGATCCGTTCGAGCGTTTCAACGTCGGAGTGCATATAGCGGACGCGCACGCCGGCTTCGTGCATGAACTCGGTCAGATCCTCCGCCATCCGTTTGGTCAGCGTGGTCACCAGCGTGCGGTAACCGAGCTTGGCGGTCGCTTTGCATTCGACGATGCAATCCTGCACCTGATCTTCGACCGGGCGGATTTCCACCGGCGGATCAATCAGCCCGGTCGGGCGGATCACCTGTTCGGCAAACACCCCGCCGGTCTGCTCCATTTCCCATTTGCCCGGCGTGGCCGACACCGCAAAGGTTTGCGGGCGCATCGCATCCCATTCGTTAAAGCGCAGCGGGCGGTTGTCGATGCAGGATGGCAGGCGAAAGCCATACTCGGCCAGCGTCAGTTTGCGGCGGTGATCGCCTTTGGCCATCGCGCCGATTTGCGGCACGGTCTGGTGGCTTTCATCGACGAACAGCAGCGCGTTTTCAGGCAAGTATTCAAACAAGGTTGGCGGCGGCTCCCCCGGCAGCCGCCCGGTCAGAAACCGGCTGTAATTCTCGATCCCGGCGCAGCTTCCCGTGGCCGCGATCATTTCAAGGTCGAAATGCGTGCGCTGTTCCAGCCGTTGGCGTTCGATCAGCTTGCCTTCGATCTCCAGCTCTTTGAGCCGTTCTTCTAACTCAAACTTGATCGCCGCCGCCGCCTGCTTCATCGTCGGGCCGGGGGTGACGTAGTGCGAATTGGCATAGACCCGCACCTTTTCGAGTGCAGCGCCTTTTACGCCGGTCAGCGGGTCGAATTCGGCAATGCCTTCGATCTCGTCGCCGAAGAAGCTGACCCGCCACGCCATGTCTTCATAATGCGATGGGAAGATTTCGAGGCTGTCGCCCCGCACCCGAAAATTGCCGCGGGTAAAGGCCATATCGTTGCGTTTGTATTGCAGCGCCACCAGCTTGCGGATCAATTCGCGTTGATCGACGCTTTCACCCGCCTTGATGTCGAAAATCATCGCCGAATAGGTTTCGACGGAACCAATCCCGTAAAGGCACGATACCGAGGCGACGATGATCACGTCGTCGCGTTCCAGCAGACTGCGCGTGGCGGAATGGCGCATCCGGTCAATCGCTTCGTTTACCGATGATTCTTTTTCAATATAGGTATCAGACCGCGCCACATAGGCTTCGGGCTGGTAATAATCGTAATAACTGACGAAATATTCGACCGCGTTTTCCGGGAAGAAGCTTTTGAATTCGCCATAGAGCTGCGCGGCCAAAATTTTGTTGGGTGCAAGGATCAGCGCCGGGCGTTGCAGCGTCTGGATCACCTTGGCCATAGTGAAGGTTTTGCCGCTGCCGGTCACGCCCAACAGCACCTGCGTTTGTTCCCCATCGAGCGCGCTGGCGGTCAGTTCGGCGATTGCGGTTGGCTGATCACCGGCCGGTTCATACTCGGCAACCAGCTTGAACGGGATGCCGCCCATCGACTTGTCGGGGCGGGTAGGGCGGTGGGGGGTAAAGTCCGTGCCCGTATCGGGCTCGTCCAACCCTCTGCGGATTACGAGTTCGGCCATGCCCCGGCATATGCGACCGCCCGGCGTGAATGTGAAGGGTGCGCGAATTTCCTTGGCACTGTTCGGGGCGCAAACGGTTATATTGGTAGAAACGGGGCAGGCCCGCGGCAGGAGAGTGGACAATGAAGCGGATCATCATGGCAGCGGCGGGCGCGGCGATATTATCAGCGGGGCTGGCTGGCTGTTCAGGCGGCGGCGATGCGGACGCTGATGGCAATGGCACAATAACCGCAAAAGAGGTGGCCAAACAGGTCAAGGCCGGGGGCATCACGCCGCAGCCCGGCCTTTACCGCGCCACAATCACCATGACCGGGATCGACATTCCCGGAATGCCGCCCGAAATGGCCGGGCACGGCGCCGGGATGACCACCACCACCGAAGATTGCCTGACCAAACAAGATGTCGAGGGCGGCTTTGAAGAGATGCTGAAGCGCGGCCAGAACGGCGAATGTTCTTTCGAAAAATTTGCCATTGATGGCGGGGCATATGACGGGGTGATGGTGTGCAAAACCCCCGAAGGCAGCGCGCGGATGACCATGAACGGCACCGCCACCCCAACCGGATCCGATTTCACCGCCGTCATGGCGATGAATTTCGAAGGCGTGGGCGATGCCACCATGAAATTTGCAGCGAAGCATGAACGGATCGGTGAGTGTCCCGCAAAGTAGCGAGCGAACCTGAGCCTGATGCAGAGCGCGTAGGGCTGGCTGCGGATTGTGACATTTCAGGGACTGTTCATCTTGATGATGGCTTGGACGGAGATATGGAATTTTTGCGCCCCACGCCTGAAACACCCCGCGTGCCCAGCCGCTGGACCGGTGCGGCGGCGGCTGCCGGTGCGCAAGCGCAGCAGGCCTATGCCAACAGCGAATTTGCGCGGCGCGTGGCATTGGCCCGCGAAATCTGCCCTGAAGAACACGAGGCGGGCAAACCGCGGCTGGTGCGGATGCTGGCCGAAGCGCAGATATTGATCGAACCGCTGCGCCGCCATCGCCGCCCCAAGGCGGAAATTGCCGCCAGCACCAACCCGCAAACGGTGATGATCCTGCCCGGCTTTGGCACGCGGCCGGGGCGGATGCGGTATCTGGCCGAGCAGCTCGAAGCGTCGGGCCACACCGCCAAACGCTGGGGGCAGGGCCGCAACTGGGGGCCAAACCCCGAACGGTTCGAACAGATTGAGGCACGCCTGCTCGATCTGCACGCCCGCGAAGGGCGCAAGGTGGTGCTGGTCGGCTGGAGCCTGGGCGGATTGTTCGCGCGCGAACTGGCCAAACGGCAGCCGCAGGCTGTCGCTAAGGTCATCACTATGGGATCGCCGTTTTCGGGTTCTCCGCGTGCCAACAATGTCTGGCGCGCTTATCAGCTGATCACCGGCCATTCGGTTGATGCGCCGCCGATTGAGGCGGAACTGGCGGTCAAACCGCCGGTCGAAACCGTGGCTATGTGGAGCGCCAATGATGGGGCGATTGCGCCGCGTTGTGCAGCGGGCCGTCCGGGTGAGCGTGACCGTGCGATTGCGGTACGCTGCACGCACATGGGTTTCACCTATGATCCGCAGGTGATCGCTGCGCTGCTCGGCGAGCTTGAACGCACGCTCTAACGCTGCAAACCCAAGCAAGCGCTTTCCTTTTCCGAAAGCCCGGTTACATTGTGCACTGCACCCAAGGGTTGGAACCCGTGGGGCAAGTGTGGGGGTCAATGGACGCGGGCAGCAGCACGTTTGATGAAATGTTCGAGGGCGGCGGTCAGACCCGGCCGGCTTACGGCGAATATTTCCGCTGGTTTGATGAACAACCCGGTGAATTTCTCAAACGCAAAGACCGCGAGGCTGACGATTCTTTTCGCCGCACCGGGATCACCTTTAATGTCTACGGCGAAAACGAGGCTGAAGAACGCCTGATCCCGTTCGACATGGTGCCGCGTATCATCACCGCGGCCGAATGGCGCAAGGTTTCGCGCGGGATCGAACAGCGGGTGCGGGCGCTCAATTCGTTCCTGTATGATCTGTATCACCGGCAGGAAATCGTGCGCGCGGGCCGACTGCCCGAACGCCTGTTACAGCGCAATTCGGCGTGGCTGGCGAACATGGTCGGCTTTACCCCGCCGGGCGGGATTTACACCCATATCGTCGGGATTGATCTGGTGCGCACCGGCCCGGATGAATTTTTCGTGCTCGAAGACAACGCGCGCACGCCGTCGGGCGTTTCGTACATGCTCGAAAACCGCGAGACGATGATGGGAATGTTCCCCGATCTGTTCAGTCGGATCGCGGTGGAAAGCGTGTCAAACTACCCGCGCCGCCTCGCCCGCAGCCTCGCCGCCTGCGTCCCGCCGGCATTCACCGGGGGCAAGCCAACGGTCGCGGTGCTGACGCCGGGAAGCTTCAATTCGGCCTATTTCGAACATGCCTTTTTGGCCGATCAGATGGGGGCCGAACTGGTTGAAGGCAGCGATCTGCGGGTCGTGGGCGGGCGGGTGCAGATGCGCACCACGCGCGGGTATATGCCGATTGATGTCTTGTATCGCCGGGTCGATGATGACTACCTCGATCCGCTGACCTTCAACCCCGACAGCGCGCTGGGCGTGCCGGGGATCATGGATGTGTACCGCGCAGGCGGCATCACCATCGCCAACGCGCCGGGCACTGGCGTGGCGGATGACAAGGCGATTTACAGCTTCATGCCCGAAATCGTCGAGTTCTATACCGGCGAAAAACCGTTGCTGCCCAACGTCCAGACCTGGCGCTGCGCCGACAAGGACAGTCTGGCCTATGTGCTCGACAATCTGGCCGAACTGGTGGTTAAGGAAGTGCACGGATCGGGCGGATACGGGATGCTGATCGGGCCGACATCGTCCAAGCGCGAGATTGCCGCGTTCCGCGCAAAGCTGATCGCCAGACCGCACAATTATATCGCGCAGCCGACGCTCGCCTTGTCGACGTGCCCGATCTATACCCGCGCCGGGCTGGCGCCCCGCCATATCGATCTGCGCCCGTTTGTGCTGGTGTCGCCCGAAGGGATCGACATTACCCCCGGCGGGCTGACGCGGGTGGCGCTGAAAAAGGGTTCGCTGGTGGTCAATTCTTCGCAAGGGGGCGGCACCAAGGATACGTGGGTGCTGAAGGACTAATGGCGGGACCGCAATCATGCTAGCCCGCACGGCCAACAGCCTGTTCTGGATGTTCCGCTATCTTGAACGGGCCGAAAACACCGCTCGCCTGCTCGAAGCGGCTTTGCGTATGGCGTTGACCCGCGATCTGGCCACGGCTGAGGCAGAATGGCGGTCGGTGATCGCGACCCTTGGCTTGCGACGCGCCTATGACGCGGCCCATGACAGCTATGACGCGGCGGCGGTCTGGAACTTTGTGCTACGCGGGTCGGCGAACCCCGGCAATGTCCGCGTGATGATTGGTGCAATGCGCAGCAATGCTCGCACCGCGCGCACAAATATTTCCGGCGATGTGTGGGAAGCGGTGAACGATAACTGGATGCTGATCGACAAGCTGTTGGCGCGTCCCGTAGGCCAGATGGCGGTTGGCGAGGTACTCGGTGCGGTTCGGCGTGCGGGTACGCAAGTGCATGGGGCATTCGACGGGTCGATGCTGCGCGATGAAGGGTATCACTTTGCACGCGCGGGCACTTATATTGAACGCGCCGACAGCACCGCGCGCATTCTGGACATGAAATATTTCCTGCTGCTGCCATCGCTGTCCTATGTCGGGTCGAGCCTGGATACCGGGCAATGGGAACAGTTGCTGCGATCAGTCGCAGGCGCGCGGGTTTACAGCTGGCTGAACGCTGGAAAGATCGAAGCCCGCGGGATCGTGGAATTTTTGGTGCTGGATGATCGGTTTCCGCGCAGCCTCGCGTTCTGCCGCACTGCGTTACGGGATAATCTTGGCGCACTGGCGCGAATGCATGGGGTGGAAGGGCGCAGCAACGTCTTGATGCGCGATGCTGATACCCGCATCAGCGAGCTTACCATCGATCAGATATTTGATCACGGATTGCACGAATTTCTGGTTGATTTCGTCGCCCGCAATCTGTCCATCGCTCAGGCGATTGCGCAGGATTACCGGTTCCACGCATGAGCACCATGACCCTCTCGATCCGGCACACCACCCATTATGCGTTTGCGCAGCCGGTGGTGCACGCGCTGCAACGGCTGCGGCTGACGCCCAAGGAAACGCAGGGCCAGCGCATCATCAACTGGGCGATGACGTTTGAAAACGCGCATGCCGAACTGCAATATGATGATCAGCATTTCAACCACGCGACGTTGATCGGGCTGTCCCCCGGCGCGCGTGAAGTAACGGTGACCTGCGAAGGCATCGTTGAGACCGACGATAATGCAGGCGTAATCGGCCGCCATTCGGGCCATCTGCCCTTGTGGAGTTTCCTGCGTCAGACCCCGTTGACCCGTCCGGGGGCAAAACTGCGCGGTCTGCTGCGCGAAGTGCCAGGGCCGGCCGATGATGCGCCGCTCGATTTTCTGCACGCGCTGTCGGCGCTGATCCGTGACCGCGTCGTTTACGAAGCGGGGCGCACCAATTCTGCCACCACCGCCGAAGAAGCGGCTGGGCAGGGCGCGGGCGTGTGTCAGGATCACGCGCATATCTTTATCGGCGCGGCGCGCAAGGCTGGCATTCCGGCGCGTTATGTCAGCGGTTACCTGATGATGGATGACCGGATCGAACAGGAAGCCACCCACGCATGGGCCGAAGCGCACGTCGAAGGGCTGGGCTGGGTCGGGTTTGATGTATCCAACGGGATCAGTCCCGATCCGCGTTATGTCCGCGTGGCGACCGGGAGCGATTACCGCGATGCTGCTCCGGTCACCGGGATCAGCCAAGGCGGGGCCGCAGCCGAAGTGCTGACGGTGGGGGTCTCAGTCGAGGCGCAGACTACCGGCCAGCAGCAGGGCCAGCAGCAGGGCCAAAAGCAGGGCCAAAAGCAGGGCCAAAAGCAGGGCAAGCAACAAGATCAATCCCAGACTCAAAGCACCCAGTAATTTGCTGGTCACGGCCCGTAGGCGGCAATCCGGCCTTTGCGCCGCGCTGCCATCCGCGCTAGTGCCCGCGCACAAGCGGCAGTGAGTTAAAGGGGTGAGGGCATGACCTATTGCGTTGGCATGGTGCTGGACAAGGGTCTGGTGTTGATGAGCGACACCCGCACCAATTCTGGCGTCGATAACATTTCAACCTTTCGCAAGCTGTTCCATTGGAGCGTGCCGGGTGAACGCATGATCGCGGTGATGACGGCGGGCAACCTTGCGACGACGCAGGCGGTGATCAGCCAGCTGGATGAACGCACCAAAACCCCGAGCGAGCGCGACAATGCCCTGCTTAAGGGCGCGACCATGTTTCAGGTCGCGACCGAAATCGGGCGGCTGCTGCGCGCCACGATTGAAAAAGCGCAGGCGATGGGCGGCGATAGCGGTAAGGGCCGGTTCACGGCCACAATGATCGTCGCAGGGCAGATCGCTGGCATGCAGCCGCGCCTGTTTATGATTTATCCTGAAGGCAATTTCATCGAATCCAGCTGGGACACTCCGTTTTTCCAGATTGGTGAGACCAAATATGGCCGCCCAATCCTGCTGCGCGGGTATGATCGCGATATGAGTTTTGAAGACGCGGTCAAATTGCTGGTCGTCAGTTTCGATTCCACCCTGAAAGCCAACCTTTCGGTCGGGCTGCCGCTCGATTTGCTGGTGATTGGCAAAGATCAATTCGCGGTGGCTCACCAACACCGCGTTACCGCCGACGATCCGTATTTCGATACAATCTCATCGGGTTGGGGCAATGCGCTGCGATCCGCGTTTCATTCGCTCCCGCCGTATAGTTTTGCCGATAAAGACTAGCTGCGGCGGGTGATCATGGTCCAAAATGGAGCAAAATTACCGATAGTTTTCAATGAAATGATGGTTAACGGATAGGGTAAATCCTCCGGTTCGGCGGCGCTCCTGCGTGAAAACCCTAAGGGTATCGCGCAGACAGCATCGCATGACCCGCAAAGCCACCCTCCACTTCATCGATCCCTGCAGCCGCCAGCGCGCTGAATTGGCCCGTGTGGGCTTTGCGCTTGGCCATCATTGTGAGGTGTATGGCGATCTGTCCGAACTCGCCGCGCACCCGCCGCGTGAAGGGATCATCATCGCCTGCGACACCGCCGAAGATGGCGGCGTGGCGATGATCCTCGACCGGCTTGGGCGGCTTGGCATCTGGCTGCCGTTGATCGCTGCCGAAGCCCAGCCGCGGCCCGGACGGATCGTCGAAGCGATCAAATCTGGTGCGCTCGATTACCTCACTCTGCCGCTCGATCCTGAACGATTTACCCGGTGCTTGGACAGGATCGCTCAAGAGGCGGAGGAATTTGGCACTGCGCGCCGCCGGATGATCGAAGCGCGTGACCGCATCTCCTCCCTGTCGTCGCGTGAACGCGAAGTGCTCGATTGGCTGGCCGAAGGCAGCAGCAACAAGGCCATCGCGCGCGAACTCGATATTAGCCCGCGCACCGTGGAAATCCACCGCGCCAACATGATGACCAAATTGGGCGCGCGCCACGCGGCTGAAGCTGTGCGATTGAAGATGGAGGCGAAGCTAGAACCCAAATTGCGCGCCTAGAGCGCTTTTCCGACCATTCTGGATCACCCTGACGGGGCCGATCAATGATCTATCGGCAGAAACTTGCGCCGGTGCCTTCAAGGTGGAAATGGTCTTTGTGTGCGGCGTTATATTCGGGGCCAAGGACGGTTCCAAATCGCTTGCACGCGCTTTTTTGCACCACCCGCAGGAATTCGCGCGTTGCCGCGTCGCCCCCGTTCCAGTCGCGGGTCAATACGATCCGGCGTCCATCAGCCAGAACAAATCCTGACACATCGATCGCTTCGGCGCGGGCATGGGCGGATCTGCGCTCGGTCCCGGCGACATTGCGGCAGGCGTAAGAACCCATCGTTTCGATCTGCGCGACTGGGCTGCCGAGCAGTTGGCGCGCGGCGCGGTCCACACCAAAGCGGGCCCAATCGGTAAACGCTTTGGCGGTGCCGCAGCGCACAGGGCCAAGATTGCTGATGGTCAGCGGCGACCGGTCGCCCGCGAGCGCCATCAATTGCACCGTCCCCAATTTGTTGCAGCCCGGCGCGGCATAGGTGTCAGGCAGGCGATCAAACCGTGCGCCGCTTGCGCCAAGATCAGCAAGGCAGCTGGCGTCTTCGGGGCGCGGGGCATAGCTTTGCGGGGCGGACGCGATGCGGGTGGCGGGTTTGGCTGGTGCTCGGGCGGTTTGGCTGGAGCTGCTTTTGTCCCCACCGCTGGCCCCACCACTCGCGGCGCCCGGTGCAGCGCCGCCGCTGCCGCCCGGAATCAGCGAACCACAGCCCGCCAGAGTGAGCGCGGCGACAAGCAGCGCCGTTGCGCGCAAAGAACCCTTGATCATCATGGTTACGGGTTATTGCCCAGAAATGGTTAAGAGACGGGAAACAAATGCGGCTACGCATTGGTTTTTATTGCCCTACGCACAATGCCGAGGGTGCGGTGGTTTAACCAGCCGGTGCGGCGGCAGTCGCTGAGACGGCGTCTGTTCCGGGTGCGCGGGTGAGAGCGCTCACTACCACAATTGCGATCAGCGATGCGGCAAAACCGGGCACGATTTCGTACAATCCCGGCCCGCCGATAAAGCTGGCATTCCACCCCAGCGCGATCCAGCCTGCGACGACGCCCGCGCCGGTGACCAATCCGGCCACAGCGCCAGCGCCGGTCATGCCCTTCCACGTCAAGGCGAGCAGGATCAGCGGGCCGAACGCCGCGCCAAATCCGGCCCAGGCGTGCGCGACCAAGCCCAAAACCTCGCTGCTGGGATCGGCGGCAATGATCATCGCCGCCGCAGCGACCAGCGCGACCGCCGCGCGCGAGACATTCACCGCCTCACGCTCACTGGCATTGCGCCGCAGGAACAGGCGGTAGAAATCTTCGGTCAGCGACGATGAGCTGACCAGCAATTGCGATGAAATCGTGCTCATAATCGCGGCCAGCAGCGCGGCGTACAGAAACCCGGTCACCGCCGGGTGGAACAGCAATTGCGCCAGCAGGATGAAGATCGTTTCGGGATCATCCACCACCAGCCCGGTACGGGTCGCATAGGCGCGGCCCGCCAGCCCCAGCGCGACTGCGCCGACGATGGAGATCACCATCCAGCTCATCCCGATAATCCCGGCACGGCGCACATTTTCAACCCGGTCAATCGCCATGAAGCGCACGATGATATGCGGCTGCCCGAAATAGCCCAGGCCCCAAGTCACCGCGCTGATCAGGCCCATCGCGGTCAGCCCGTGGGTCAGGCTCAGGAACCCTTCCTGCGGCACCGCAGCAATGCTTTCACCTGCGCTCCCGCCTGCACCAAACATCACCACCAACGGCATCACCACCAGCGCTGCCATCATGATCAGCCCTTGCACAAAATCGGTCAGGCTGACGGCGAGGAACCCGCCGATCATGGTGTAGGCCAGCACGATCCCGGCGGTGATGACGATGCCGAGCATATAGTCCGATAGGCCAGTGGCTGGCAGCGCTCCGGCAAATGCGGTTTCAAACAGCTTGCCTCCGCCGACCAGCCCAGACGCAGTGTAGACGGTGAAAAACGCCACGATGATCACCGCCGATGTGATCCGCAACGCGGTACCGCTTTCGGGAAAGCGGTTGGCGAGGAATTGCGGGATGGTGAGCGCATTGCCCAGCCGCTCGGTCTGTTCGCGCAATCGGGGCGCAACGATAATCCAGTTGAGCGCCGCGCCCACGGTGAGCCCGATCGCGATCCACGCTTCAACCAGCCCGCCAACGAACAGCGCGCCCGGCAGGCCGAGCAGCAGCCAGCCCGACATATCGCTTGCGCCTGCGCTCAGCGCCGCGACCGAAGGCGACAGGCTGCGCCCTGCCAGCAGGTATCCGGCGCTATCGCCGGTCGATTTGCGCCAAGCATAAACCCCGATGGCGAGCATCAGGACGAAATAGGCAGCGAGCGATGCAAGGGTGAAAGCGTTCATAGCGCGGGCGTAACAATCAGAGCGCGGCTTGGCCACCCGCAAGGCTTAGCGACCAGTGCCAGAGCGGGGATAGTTTCCCACCGCCAGTCCATCTTTTGTCGGGGGGCTAGGGGCGGGCGGCTAAAGTTCGCCTCAATCCTTCTTACGGCGCATTTTCTTGCGTTCGTTCGGATTGAGCTCGGCTTTGCGCAGCCGGATCGATTGCGGGGTCACTTCGACCATTTCATCGTCGTCGATATAGGCGATCGACTGTTCCAGCGTCATGCGGCGCGGCGGGGTTAGGCGGATTGCGTCATCCTTGCCGCTCGACCGCACGTTGGATAGCTGCTTGGCCTTCATCGGGTTGACTTCAAGATCATCGGGCTTGGCGTTTTCGCCAATTACCATGCCTTCATAAACCTTGGCCTGCGCGCCAACAAACAATTCGCCGCGCTCTTCGAGCATGTTGAGCGCATAGGCATTGGCGTCGCCATCGCCGTTCGAAATCAGGACACCGTTGTTGCGGCCTTCGATCGAGCCTTTGTAAGGGCCGTATTTTTCGAACAGGCGGTTCATGATCCCGGTGCCGCGGGTGTCGGACAGGAATTCACCGTGATAACCGATCAGCCCGCGCGACGGGGCGGAAAAGGTGATGCGGGTCTTGCCGATGCCCGACGGGCGCATTTCGGTAAGGTCGGCTTTGCGGCGCTGCATCTTTTCCACGACCGTGCCCGAATGTTCGTCGTCCACATCGATCACGACGGTTTCATACGGCTCCATCCGCTTGCCGCTTTCTTCACGGAACAGCACGCGCGGACGGCTGATGCCGAGTTCAAACCCTTCGCGGCGCATCGTTTCGATCAGCACGCCGAGCTGCAATTCGCCGCGTCCGGCGACTTCGTAGGCGTCTTTGTCGGCGCTTTCTGTGACGCGGATGGCGACGTTGGTTTCCGCCTCGCGCAGCAGCCGGTCGCGGATGATGCGGCTGGTTACCTTGGTGCCTTCGCGTCCGGCCAGCGGGCTGTCATTGACCGAAAACCGCATCGCCAGGGTTGGCGGATCGATCGGCTGGGCGGCAATCGGCTCGCTCACCGAAGGATCGCAAATGGTGTTGGCAACGGTTGCTTTTTCGAGGCCCGCCAGCGCGATGATGTCGCCCGCCTGCGCGCTTTCCACCGGCACGCGCTCCAGCCCATCGAAACTCATCAGCTTGGTTGCCCGGCCGACTTCGATCACCTTGCCGTCCATATCGATGGCGTGGATCGGATCATTGACCTTGATCGATCCCGATTGCACGCGCCCGGTAATTACGCGGCCCATGAAGTTGTCGCGATCAAGCAGCGTGGCAAGAAAGCTGAACTTAGCCGATGGGTCGAGGCCCGGCGCTGGCACGTGTTCGATGATCTTTTCAAACAGCGGAGCCAAGCTGCCCTCGCGCGCGTCCTGATCGTCGCTGGCGTAACCATCGCGGCCCGAGGCATAGAGCACCGGAAATTCGAGTTGATCATCTTCGGCATCAAGGCTGACGAACAAATCGAACACTTCGTCGAGCACTTCTTGCGGGCGGCTGTCAGATCGGTCGATCTTGTTGACCACCACAATCGGGCGCAGGCCCAGCGCCAGCGCCTTGCCGGTCACAAACTTCGTCTGCGGCATCGCACCTTCGGCGCTGTCGACCAGCAGGATCACCCCGTCGACCATGCTCAGGATACGCTCAACCTCCGCGCCAAAATCGGCGTGGCCGGGGGTGTCGATGATGTTGATCCGGATGGTTTCGTCGGGGCCAGCGCCGTGCCATTCAACGCTGGTGCATTTCGCCAGAATGGTGATCCCGCGTTCTTTTTCGAGATCGCCCGAATCCATCGCCCGTTCTTCAATCCGCTGATTTTCGCGGAAAGTTCCCGATTGGCGGAACAACTGGTCAACCAGCGTGGTCTTGCCATGATCAACGTGGGCGATAATCGCGATATTTCTCAGCGCTAGGGACATTCGGGGGCTTCCGGTCAAGTGGCCGGGCGCATGAGCCCGGGATTGGGATACAAGCAGCGCAAGTCGGGCGCGGAGCGTTAAGCGGTCATTGTGGCGGGTTAGCGACATGCTGCGATACGGCGGCATGGGCCGCCAATGCGCAACGTGCTGCGGTGCAACATTGCCGCGCCGCCTAGCGCAAGAGCGCGTTCGGGGCAAGCGCCGGGGCAGCGCCCTTGTCTTTACCGATCCGGTCCGGGTGTGACTCTTGCGCAACAATATCCCGATTTCGCCGGGAAAAGCGCGGTCCTACCGCTTGTCGCTGGCGTAACACTCGCTTATTGCATGCCTCACACGACCACGGGAGAGACCGCATTTTTTAAATGCGGGCCGGAACAGGCGCCGGGGTCAAAAACAACAGGAGAGGAACTTCCATGCGTTCGACCTTGACCGGCACTGCCGGCGCGTACCGTTTCACCTTGCTTGCCAGCGCGGCAGCTTTTGCACTTGGCGCACCCGGTGTCGCATTTGCACAGGACGCTGATCCTGAAGTCGACGACGCTGAAAGCAGCAACGTCATCATCGTGACTGCGTCCAAGCGCGAGCAGACGTTGCAGGAAGTGCCGATTTCTGTGTCGGTCACGACCGGGGAGACGATTGAGCGGGCGCAGATCCGCGACATTCTGGACCTGCAGACCGTGGTGCCTTCGCTGCGCGTCAGCCAGTTGCAGACCTCGTCTGCGACAACGTTTATCATTCGCGGCTTCGGCAACGGCGATAACAACTTCGGCATCGAACCATCGGTCGGCGTGTTCATCGATGGCGTGTTCCGTTCACGCTCGGCCTCGGCTCTGTCCGATCTCAACTTGGTGTCGCGCATCGAAGTCCTAAACGGGCCGCAATCAACGCTATTCGGCAAAAACGCGAGCGCAGGCGTAATTTCTGTGATCACCAAAGAGCCGCAGTATGAATTCGGCGGCCAGATCGAAGCAAGCTATGGTAATTTCAATGCGGTCAATGTGCGCGGCGAGGTAACTGGTCCGATTGCCGAGAATATAGCCTTCTCGCTCGACGGCACCTATCAGCGCCGCGATGGCATTGGCCGGATCGTCAACCTTGATAATGCGGAAATTAACAACCGCAATCGTTGGTCGGCGCGCGGAAATCTGCTGATCGAGCCGTCGGCCGATCTTAAAATCCGCCTCATTGCTGACTATTCGAAAATCGAAGAAGTCTGCTGTCAGACCAGCAATGTCGTCGTTGGTGCGTTGACGCGCGGCGCAATCGGCGGTGTGGGTGGCCAGTTCCCGACCGATTTCTTCAGCTTCGACAACTTCCTCAACACCGTGCCGGTGAACGAAAACGATAATTACGGCTTCTCAGGCCAAGTCGACTGGTCGGTTGGGGCCTTCACGCTGACGTCAATCACTGCCTATCGCGAATTGCGGAATGCCTTTACCCAAGACGTTGACTTTACCAGCGCAGATATCACGACTGAAGCGCGCGATCAGGGCGTCAATACATTCACGCAGGAGCTACGGATTGCTTCGGATTTCGATGGGCCGATCAACTTTTTGCTGGGCGGCTATTACTTCGACGAATCGATCACGCAGGACAGTTCGCTGACCGTCGGTGAGGATTTCCGCAATTTTGCAGCATTTCAGGCAGCTACCCCTCTGGTCCCTGCTGGCACTCCGGCAGCGACACAGATCGCGGTGGGCAACCAAGTTCTCGCTGGTGCCGAAGCTGGCCTTGGGCTGCCGATCGGTTCGATCCTTGGCGGTGATTTCCTGACGCAGGAGCGGTTCTCACTGGATAACACCTCGTATTCAATTTTTGGCACGGTAGATTTCGAGCCGTTTGACGGTCTCGTATTCACCGGCGGGTTCAACTACACTGATGACTCGAAAGATTTTGCGATCAACTTTGATGCGCTTGATCCATTGGCGAACATCAATCTGGTCGATGCCTTCATCACTGGTGCGACGGTGCAGAACCCCAACCTGCCCGACGTCTTCAACCGTACGCAGTTCCAAGCTCTGCCATTGGCGGTGCAGCAGCAGTTGCTGGCGGCGGCAACCAATCCGGCTGCGAACCCGTTGCTCGGACTTGCGGAGTTGCAGTTCCAAACTCCGTTCCCCGACGTGCCCAACGCGGTGGAAAATGGACGCACCCGAGATGACCAGCTCACCTACTTGCTGCGCGTGGCCTATCAAATCTCGAACGAGGTCAATATCTACGGCAGTTATTCGACCGGGTTCAAGGCAAGCTCCGTCAATTTGTCGCGTGATAGTCGCCCACTGCTAACTGATTTTATTCCGGGACCGGGCCGATCAACATTTGCTGCTCCGGCCTCACCGATCACCAATGCCGGGCTAGCAACACCCAATCTTTCCAACGGCACTCGCTTTGCCGGGCCGGAAGAGGCTGAGGTTTACGAAATCGGCGTAAAGGCACAGTGGGACGGCTTTGGGTTCAACCTCGCGGTATTCGATCAGTCGATCCGGGGCTTCCAGAGCTTCCTGTTCACCGGTCTCGGCTTTGCTCTGGCAAATGCTGGCGAACAGTCAGTTAGGGGATTTGAACTGGACACAACGATCCAGCCGACCAAGGGGCTAGTATTCACATTTGCGGCGACATATCTCGATGCGCTATATGATGACTTTACCGGTGGCCCGCTGGGCGACCTGTCCGGTCAGCGTCCTGCCGGCATTCCTGAATGGAGCCTCGCCACTTCGGCGACCTACACCCACGAATTTGGCGATAGCGGAAGCAACCTGATCACACGGTTAGATTACAATCACGAGAGTACTGTCAATATTCTTGATGGGATTGGGGGCTTCGATCCCGATCTTTTCCGCCGCGAAGTCAATCTGGTAAACGCTTCGATGACGCTACAGCTCGACAACGGGATCGAAATTGGGGCGTTTGCGCGTAACTTGCTCGACGAGCAGTTTATATTGACGATTTTCCCCGGCGTTGCACAGGCCGGAACGGTCTCGGGCTACCCAAACCAGCCGCGCACTTACGGCGGCGTGGTTCGGTTCAAGTTCTGATCTGACGCACCAATTGATACGAAAAGGGCCCCGCGCTGGGAAAGCGCGGGGCCTTTTTTCATTTGCCTTGCGGACACGATTGTGGTCGCTTGCGAACGTGTCGATTGCACATGAGCAGCAGGGGTACAACGCAATGGAATGGATGATTTTGCCGTTCAAACGCTATGCCGATTTTCAGGGGCGTTCGCGGCGCAAGGAATTCTGGTTGTTTCAGCTCCTCAATGCGATCGTCGCATTGGTGTTGGCTGGTCCATTCTTCTTTAGCTACATAAGCGCTGTGATCGCCTCGTCCGGTGATCCGGGGGCGGAAGCTGCCGCAATGGAGGCCTTGATTGCGGGCGGGCTCAGTCTTTCGATTGCTGGGCTTGGCCTCTACGGCCTCTACGTATTGGCGGTGTTTATTCCGTCAATTGCAGTGGCAGTCCGGCGCCTCCATGACTGTAATATGTCGGGTTGGTGGTATCTTGGTCTTTCGCTGGCCAGCGCTGTCCCAGTTATCGGTTTTCTCGCCTCAATCGCGCTGTTCGTGCTGTTGGTTCTGCCAGGAACACAGGGCGGAAACCGGTTTGGTCTCGATCCGAAAGACCCCTACGCCGAAGACGTATTCGCTTAATGCTGCACCGGTGCGGGCGCCCGCCGGAGCCTAAAGCTCCCGCAGCGCCCGCGCCGGTTTCGCGTTGAGCAGCGGCAGCGATCCGGCCAGAGCGAACGCCAGCACCAGCCCGACGCCAAGGCCGAGCACGCCGAGCACTTGGCCCCAATCGGGCAGCCAGTCGAATTCAAACAGCTGCGTGATCACCACCCATGCCAGCAATGATCCAAGCCCCAGCGCAACCAGCGCCAGCAGCCCGGCGATCAGGCCATATTCGGCCAGTTGCAACAGCAGGATTTGCCGGCGGCTCGCGCCCAGCACCCGCAGCATCACCGTATCATAGGTGCGCGCTGCCCGCGCTGCGGCAATCGCGCCCATCAGCACCGCCAGCCCTGCCAACACAGTCACGCCCGCCGCCGCCAGCGTTGCCAGGCTGACCTGCTGCAAGATGGTGCGCGCTTCTGTCAAAATGCCGCCGACTTCGATAACGGAACTTGACGGCATTTCTTTGACCAACCCGCGCAGCAAACGTCCGCGCGCCGCCGCATCGGTGCCTTCGGGCAGATCAATCGTGGCTGAAAGATTGTGCGGTGCATCAGCAATCGCGTTGCGGCTGAACACCAGCAGGAAATTGAACCCCATGCTTTCCCAGTCAATTTCCCGCAGCGAGGCGATGCGCGCGGTCCGCTCAACGCCGAGGATCCCGACGGTGAGGTAATCGCCCACTTCCAGCCCGGCTGCCTTGGCCAGATCGGCATCGACCGACACCAGCGGTTCGCCCTTGTGGAACGGGCTCCACCATTCGCCTGCCACCAGCCGGTTGCCCTGCGGGATGGTATCAGCATAGGTCAGCCCGCGTTCGCCGCGCATGCCCCACGCGCCTTCGGGCAATTCATCAAGATCGGCAACGCGGGTCATCGCGTCTTTCGCGCCGTAAGCCAGCACTGCGCCGCGCATGGTCGGTACAGTGCGAATGCCCGCCTTGGGGAACTCCGCCTGCACCAGCTCAAAAAAGCGCGGTTCTTGGTCGCGCGGCACGTCGAGCACGAAGTAATCGGGGGCTTCTTGGGGCACGCGGCTCTGGATATTGCCGTCAATCGCGCTCTGAACCGCAGCGAGCAGCACGAAGGCGGCAAGCCCGAAACCCAGCGCCGTTACCAGCGCCCCGGTCGGCGCGCCGGGCCGGTGGAGGTTGGACAAGGCGCTGCGCAGCAACGGATTGGACGGACGCGGCAGGCGCCGGGCAACGGTTTGGATCGCCCAGCCAAGTGCGGCCAGCAACGCCAGCGCCGCGCCTGCGCTCAGCAGGAACCCGCCCGACAGCAACGGCTGCGCGGTGGTCAGCAGTGCCAGCGCGCAGATTGCGGCGATGCCGAGCGCGGTGGCAATCAGCGCACGCTTGTCCCGCGCCAAGGGTACTACACCCGACCGCATCAGCGCCATTGCGGGATACGTGCGCGCGCGCAGCAATGGTGCAGCGGCAAATGCGAAAGCAACCAACAAGCCGTAGGCAGCGGCCAGCGCGAGCGGGGCGGGCGCAAAGATAAACCCGCTTTCGACCGGCAACAGCCCTTGCAGCGCTGTGCCCAGCAGCGGCGTAACCAACACGCCCGCACCCAGCCCGGCAACACTGCCCATCAGCGCGGCAACGCCGATCTGCATCGCGTAAATCCGCACAATGTCGCCCGACGTCGCGCCAAGCACCTTGAGCGTCGCGATGCTTGAACGGCGTTGATCGAGGTAGGATGATACCCCGCCTGCAATCCCGATCCCGGCAATCACCAGCGCGGCCAGGCCCACCAGCGTGAGGAAATTGCTCATCTGCCGCACGAACCGGTCCGCGCCGGGCGACGCGCGGTCGCGGGTGCGGATGTCGAACCCGGCATTGGGGAATGCCTTGGTCAGCGTAGTTTCCACAGCTTCGGGATCGCGCGCTGCGTCGGTAAAGGCGATCCGGTGCTTGCTTTGGTACAGTGATCCCGGTTGCAGCAATCCGGCTGCGGCGGGCACGCTTTGCGCGACGATCACCGTCGGGCCGAGGGCGAAGCCTTCGGATAGGCGGTCAGGCTCGTCCTTGATGACCCCTGCGGCCTTCAATGTAACCGTGCCGACGGTGAACGTGTCGCCCACGCGGATGCCAAGCCGCTCAATCGCGGTCTCGGCAATCCAAGCGTCCGTGCCCGCAGGCGCGCCGACTGTGCGGCCATCGGCCAGCACAAGCGTACCGAACATCGGCCATTTGGCGTCCACAGCCTTGAGTTCAATCGGCGCGGCGGCATCGGCCGTGCTCGCCATCGCTTGCAGCCTGAATCCGCTCGACACCGCGCCATATTTGGCGAGCGCGGTGCTTTCTGCGTCAGACAGACCGCGCTGCCACACTTCGACTTCCAAGTCGCCGCCCAGCAGTTCTTGGCCGGATGAAGCCAACTCGCGCTCAATCGCCGATGTCAGCGTGCCGATGGCCGCAAGTGCCGCTGTGCCAAGGAAGATGCACACCAGCAGCAGGCGCAGACCCTTGAAGCGCGCATTGAGATCGCGCCGGGCGATACGCCATGCGGTGCCCCAAGATAGGCGGTACGCCGCGCTCATTGTGCGCCTGAAGTCGTTGGCGTGGCGTCCGATACGATCACCCCGTCGGCCATCGTCAGCACCCGTTCGCAGCGCGCCGCAAGGCTGGCATCATGGGTGATGATCAGCAGCGTCGCCCCGGTCTCGGCCCGGCGAGCGAGCAGCAGGTTGATGATCTCCTCTCCGGTGGCGGCATCCAGATTGCCGGTCGGTTCGTCGGCAAAGATCAGTTCTGGGAGCGGTGCGGTGGCGCGCGCGATGGCGACACGCTGCTGCTCGCCGCCGGAAAGCTGAGTGGGATAATGCCCGGTGCGGTGGCCAAGACCAACGGCTTCCAATTCGGCCAGCGCGCGCGGGGCCGCATCGCTTGCCCCCGCCAGTTCCATCGGCGTCGCGACATTCTCAGCTGCGGTCATGGTGGGCAGCAGGTGAAAGGCTTGCAGCACAATCCCGATCCGCCCGCGCCGTGCGGCGGCAAGGCCATCTTCGCTCAGCCCAGCAAAATCGGCACCCGCCACGGTGAGACTGCCACCGCTGGCGCGTTCCAGCCCTGAAAGCACCGCCATCAGCGAGCTTTTGCCCGAACCCGAAGGGCCGAGCAGCGCGACCACTTCGCCGCGCGCGATGTCGAGATCGATACCGCGCAGGATCGTGACAGGTGCGGCTCTGCTGCCAAGGGTGAGGGTGAGGTTGCGGGCGCTGATTGCGAGAGAGGGGCTTGTCACGGAGTTCCGATGGCATAGGTGAGGAATTGTTATCAGTTACAGCTAGGGAAGGATCGCGGATGCACAAGCGCGGTTGGTCGAAAATCGGGATAATGGGTGCTGCGG
>JBBRFG010000021.1:0-26143 GCA_038224685.1 Sphingomonadales bacterium | reverse complement strand
CCCGCCGACACGGGGAATCGCAAGAGTTTGTCAGGGCGGGCTGTAAAGTCCGCTCTTTTTGTTTGCCCCCCTTCCCTTTCCCGCACACCAACGGCACAACACGTCCAATATTTCCCCGAAGGAGAGGACATTTGAAACTTGTCTCAACGCTCGCATTGGCGCTCGCAATGACTGCTGCCGCCGCCACTGGCGCTACCGCGCAAGAAACGCCCAAGGAAACCCCAGTCCCCGGCGTTCCCGGCCCCGAACAGGATCCCTATATCTGGCTGGAAGAAGCCCGCAGCCCCAAGGCGCTCGAATGGGTCGCCAAGGAGAACGAGCGCACGCTGGCCGCGATGGAAGCCGATCCGCGCTATGCCCAGCTAAAGTCCAATGCGCTGGCGATCTTCAATTCGGACGAGCGCGTGCCCGGTGTGGGTTTCACCCCGCACGGCATGGTCAATTTCTGGCAGGACGCCACGAACCCCAAGGGCTTGCTGCGCCGCACCACGCTGGAAAGCTGGCGCAGCGACAAGCCCGAGTGGGAAACTTTGCTCGACATCGACGCGCTGGCTGCCGCTGAGGGCAAAGAGTGGGTCTATGGCGGCATGGCTTGCCTTCCGCCCGCTGGCACGCGCTGCATGGTCTATCTGTCAGATGGCGGCAAGGACGCCAGCCTCGCGCGGGAATTCGACATTACCACCAAAAGCTTTGTCGCAGATGGCTTTGCCTTGACCGAAAGCCAGGGCGGCGCGGAATGGCTTGATGCCGACACCTTGCTGGTAAGCCGCAATTTCTCGCCCGAGACCACCACGACAAGCGAGTACCCTTTCACCACCCGCCTTTGGAAGCGCGGCACGGCCATTGACGATGCGCCCGAAATCTTTCGGGGCGAACAGACCGACGTGTCGTCAGGCGCATCGCTGCTGCGCGATGGCAATTCGGTTGTTCACGGCCGCTTTGCCTCGCGCGGCGTGTCGTTCCACGAACGGCTGTACTTCTTCGAAAAAGACGGGGCGTGGCTACCGCTCGACCTGCCGACCAAAGCCGGGCCTTATGGCATCATCGATGGGCAGATCCTGTTTTCGACTGATGAAGACTGGACTCGCGGCGGTGAAACTTTCCCGGCGGACTCGATCGTTTCAGCCGATCTTGAAGCGTGGAAAGCCGATCCCAATGGCGTGAAAATGTCGCTGGTATGGGCACCGGCTGAGCGCCAGACCAAACTCGGTGCAACTACCACCAAGAACAGCCTGTTCGTCAACCTGCTCGACAACGTGCGCGGGCGGGTGCTGAAGTTCGATTATGCTGGCGGCAAATGGACCAGCACCGTGCTGGCTTTGCCCGACAATGCCACGGTCGGCATCAGCGCATCGTCGGACGAGACCGACGAGATCATGTTCACTTCAACCGACTTCCTCAGCCCCGCAACATGGTTTTATGCCAAGGACGGGACGACGCTGGAACAGGTCAAACGCGGGCCAGAATATTTCGACTCTGTCGGAATGGCAATCGAGCAGCACGCGGCAACCAGCAAAGACGGGACCAAAATCCCGTACTTTATCGTGAAGCCCAAAGGCATGGTGATGGACGGCGCCACCGCGACGTTGATGACCGGATATGGCGGGTTTCAGGTCCCGAGCCTACCCGGCTACCTTGGCGTGGCTGGCAAGTTGTGGATTGAACAAGGCGGGGCTTATGTGCTTGCCAACCTGCGCGGGGGGGGCGAGTTCGGGCCGAATTGGCACCAGACCGCGATCCGCGAAAACAAACAGCGCACCTGGGATGATTTTATCGCAGTAGGCGAAGATCTGGTGGCGCGCGGCTTCACCTCGCCTGCGCATCTCGGCATCCAAGGTGGCAGTCAGGGCGGATTGCTGGTCGGCACGGCATTCACCCAGCGGCCCGACCTGTTCGGCGCGGCGATTGTGCAGATTCCGCTGTTTGACATGCTGCGGTATCATCTGATCGGGCGCGGGGCATCGTGGATCGGCGAATACGGCGATCCGCGCATCCCTGAGCAACGCGCCTGGATCGAAGGGTATTCTCCGTATCAGAAGATCGTGGCGGGGGTTGATTACCCAACCCCGTTCCTGTGGGCATCAACCGCAGATGATCGCACCCATCCCGCACACGCGCGCAAGGCTGCGGCCAAACTGAAGGCGCTGGGCCAGCCCTATTACTACTTCGAAGACACCACTGGCGGCCATTCAGGCGGGGTCGACAATGATCAGCGCGCCAAGCTGCAGGCGCTCCAATATGTCTATCTGATGCAGCGATTGATGAACGCACCGATGGCCAAAACCGGCGGATAAAGATCGCTTCAAAATAGCGTTTCCATAGGGGCGGCTCTCACACAGAGCCGCCCCTTTTGCGTTGGCCATCATCAGCGAAACGACTGCGTGTAAAGCATCCCGACACTTTACCCTCCACTCGTCGCAAGCGCGGCACGGGAGGGACAGTCAATGCGGTTTTAACCCTGTTTCGCAGCACCTTGTTAGGTCTGCCGGTCAACAATCGGTCCATCGGGGGCGACGAAGAACCAGCAGCAAGGAGCACAATGATGGCTTATCCACAAACCAGTTCGATTGCCGACGCGATCCGCAGCTATGGGCTGCCGCAAACGCACCGGGTGCATTGGTCCAAAGCGCTTAAGGATGATGTGGTGCGCGCCGTGCGAGAAAACGCGATCAGCTTTGCCGAGGCACGGGCCCGGTATCTGCTGAGCCGGAGCGAATTTATGCAGTGGGAGCGCGAATACGTTGCCGCTGGCGGCGGTGCGGTGAGCGACAAAGCGCCGATGGTGAACGCCTGACGCCCTCCGTTGCAGTTACTCGGCTGCGACGGGGATCAGCACTTCGTTGCGGCGCAGCGGGCTTGGCACCATCGGGGCATCGTAAAAGGCATATTCAGCGTCACCATCAGGCGCAATCCCCTGTCCCGCCAGCCAGTTGCGCAACCGCGTTTCATGGGTAGCCAGATCCGCCGCGCCGCCATTGCCTGAAAATCGCACCGCAGCCATTCGCCGCGCGGGCACCTTGGACAACGCAATGTCGGCGGGTGCAGGCGGCAGGGTTTCAAGCGTGTATTTCGCCGGCATCACGAACCGCATCTGCCATGTGCCTGCCGATGTTTCCTGCTGGAGCACGGGCGCAGTCATCGCAATGCTCTCACCGCCTTGGGGCCGATCCTGCGCGAAAATATAGGCGGCAAGGCGGCGGAAACTCGCCCCGCTGGCGCGCTGGCGGTCGCCGGACGAGGTGACCTCCGCCACCACCAGCGCGGGGTAATCACGCAGCGCAAAATCCCCATCGGCTTTCACAATCGCGAAATCAGGTTCTTCGATGTTGCGGTATTGGGCGTACACAGCAGCGGCTCCTGCAAGCGCGATGCCGATCCCGGCTGCGATCCAACGTCCGGCTTTCATGGCGTGTCTCCTGACTTGCGATTAGAAGTCGGCGGAGCATCAGAAAGTTCCCGCTACCGCGTCGGCGCGTCAAAATCCGCTGGCTTGCTGGCCACCCAGGCGACGAATTTGGCAATAGCGGCGTTATTGCGGATCACGCTCGCCTTGTCACCGATCCGGGCGAGTTCATTATTGGTGAAGTTGGCGTGGATGGTGTTGTGACAAATCGGATGAATCGGCACCTTGATCTTGCCCTTTTTCGCTTTTGGCACAGGGTGATGCCACTGCTCGATATCGCCAATCGGGCGGTCGCACAGCCAGCAGTTGCGCCCCCCGCTCACACCTTTTTCTCCGCCGCTTTTTTCTTCTTCATGGTATCGTGAAACCGGTCGGCCCAGCCATCTTTCACCAATTGTTCGGCGCGCACCATGCGCAGTTCGCCAGCAGCCACATCGCGGCTGACGGTTGATCCCGCCGCGACAATCGCATCCGCGCCGATGGTGACGGGAGCGACCAATGCGCTGTTCGATCCGATAAACGCGCGCTCACCAATCACGGTCTTGTATTTGAAATAGCCATCATAATTGCAGGTGATCGTGCCCGCGCCGATATTCGCGTCCGCGCCGATGGTCGCATCGCCCAGGTAGCTGAGGTGGCTGGCTTTCGCGCCCGCGCCCAGCACCGCGTTCTTCACCTCGACAAAGTTGCCGACGAAGCTGTCTGCTTCCAGCACTGTGCCGGGGCGCAGGCGTGCAAATGGGCCGACCTTGACCCCGCTCGCCAATCGCGCGCCTTCGATATGGCAGTTGGCGCGGATCAGCACATTGTCGGCGATCACCACGCCGGGGCCGAAAAACACGTTTGGTTCAATCGTAACATCGGGGCCCAGCACGGTGTCCCAGCTGAAAAACACGGTGTCGGGCGCAATCAGGCTCGCACCTTCGTCCATCGCGAGGCTGCGGCGCGACGCCTGCCAGCGCGACTCGGCACCGGCGAGTTCGGCGCGGCTGTTGATCCCGGCGACTTCGTCTGCGCCCGTTTCAATCACGACCACCCGGTCGCCGCGCGCAATCGCGCCTGTCGCGACATCCGGCAGGTAGTATTCGCCCTGCGCATTGGCATTGCCGACCGCTTCGAGCAGCGGCCACATATCGTCCGAATGCGCGACGATCAGGCCGGAATTGCACAGGTCGCTGGCGCGTTCGTCGGCGCTCGCATCCTTGTATTCGACCATTTTGGCCACCGTACCATCGGTGCCCGCAATGATCCGGCCATAGGCCAGCGGGTTGGCTGGCCGAAAGCCGAGCACGGCGACCTTCGCCCCGCCCTCCAGCGCGCCGAACAGGCGGCGCACCGTATCGGCCTGCACCATTGGGCAATCGCCAAAACACACCAGCACCAGCCCATCGAAATCGGCGAGCGCGGCTTTGGCTTGCAGCGCGGCGTGCGCGGTGCCCAATTGCGGTTCTTGCAAGGCGACCGTGACATCATGGCCCGCCAGCGCGCTGCGCAATTGGTCATGCCGGTCGCCAGCCACCACCACCGTGTGCGCCAGTGACAATTCGCCCAAACTGTCGAGCAAGTGGAACAGCATCGGCTTGCCCGCGATCGGGTGCAGCACCTTATGCAGGTCGCTCTTCATCCGGGTGCCCTTGCCCGCGGCAAGGATGATGGCGGCAAATGGGATCGTGATCGTGGTCGTGGTCATAGTGGCCCCTGTTAGCAAACGTGCACATGCCAGCAAATGCTTGCGGTTTGAAGAACCATCCGTCAGTCGGGCGGGTATGAAGAACATCCCCTTTGACGCCGTCGGGTTTGACCTTGATGGCACGCTGCTTGATACATTTCGCGATCTGGGCGCGGCGGTGAATCATGCGTTGGTGCTTGGCGGGTTTGACGCAGTGCCGCTCGAAACCAGCAAGGATCTGATCGGCGGAGGGGCCAAGATCATGCTGGCCCGCGGGCTTGAAGCCCAAGGCGGTGTGCCCAGCGATGAATTCAAACGGCTCTACAAGGTGATGCTTGGCTATTACGAGGCGCACAATGCCGTCCACACCGAACCCTATCCCGGCGCGCGCGAAGTGCTTGGCGATCTGGCGGCGCGCGGCGTGCGGATGGCGGTGGTGACCAACAAGTTCGAAGGCTTTGCCCGCAGTGTGCTGACCCAGCTTGATCTGATCGGCATGTTCGACATTGTCATTGGCGGGGACAACATGGGCAAAGGCGATGACGGTCAGTTCCTCGCCAAGCCCCACCCCGCGCCGGTTATTGCCGCGCACAAAGCTACCAGCAGCAGCCGGTTCGTGTTCATCGGCGATTCCACCTATGATGCGCGGGCAGCGCGCGGCGCGGGGGTGCCGTTCGTCGCGGCGGCTTATGGATATTGCGATGCACCGGCAGACGCGATGGGCGCAGATGCGGTGATTGATTCGCTCGGCGAGTTGATCCCGGCGCTGCAAGCGCTTTCACCGCGCACCTGACCCTACGGCACCGCAGCCGGGCTGCTCGAGTGTTGCAACCTCGCTGCGAAAGTGCCACGCAGCGCCCGCAATTCAGCTTTACGCAGGCGTAAACCGCGCCGCGCCGCTAGGACAGGAGAACACGCATGACCATCAGCTTCAAAGACAAGGTCGCCATCGTCACCGGCGCAGGCGGCGGGCTCGGCAAAGCCTATGCATTGGAACTTGCCCGGCGCGGCGCGAAAGTGGTCGTCAACGATCTTGGCGGATCGCGCGATGGGACCGGCACATCGGACGCCGCCGCGCAGGTCGTCGCGGAGATCGAGGCGATGGGCGGCGAGGCAATCGCCAACGGCCACTCGGTCACCGAATACGACCAGATGGAAAAGATGGTCGCCGATACCAAGCAGAAATGGGGCGGCGTCCATGTCCTGATTAACAATGCCGGCGTGCTGCGCGACAAGACCTTTATCAAGATGGAACCGGCTGACTTTGAATTCGTGGTCAAGGTGCACCTCACCGGCAGCGCCTTTGCCACCAAGGCATGCTGGGAAACCTTTCGCGAACAAGGCTATGGCCGCGTGCTGATGACAGCATCGTCGACCGGGCTGTTCGGCAATTTCGGCCAAGCCAATTACGGCGCGGCCAAGCTGGGCCTCGCTGGTCTGACCAAGACGCTCGCGCTGGAAGGCGCAAAATATAATGTGCGCTGCAATTCCCTGTCCCCAGTCGCGGGCACGCGTATGACCGAAGACCTGTTCCCCGAAGAAGCGTTCAAGCTGTTCGCGCCGGAAAACGTGGTGCCAGCCGCGCTGTTCCTCGTCAGCGAAGATGCGCCGACCAACGCCATTGTTGGCGCAGGCGCGGGCGGGTTCCATTCAGCTTGGGTGGTGATGAACGACGCCGTGTGGCTGCCCGACGAAGACCGCACGGTGGAAGGCTTTGCCGCGCGGTGGGATGACATCAATTCCTTCACCAACCTCATCGCCCCGCAATCGGGCAGCGAGCAATCGGGCAACATCCTGCGCGCAATGCAGAAGGTGACAGGAACGGGGCCAAGCAGCGCGCGGAGCTGAACCGAGCTGTATTGACATTGCAAGACACCGGCTTCATCCTCTCCGTTAAACAAGGGGGTGGCCGGTGTATAGCGAAGACGAACTCAATTCCGCCGTTGCCGCTGGCGCGCTCAGCGCCGAAGCGGTCGCAGGCCTGCGCGCCCACATCAGCCAGATCCGCGAATTGCCGCGCGGGGCGGAAGAAGATTTCCGGCTTATTAACAATTTCAACGATATCTTTGTCAGCATCGGGATCGTGATCCTGCTGGTTGCGGTCGGCGCGATTGGGCAGGCGCTGGCAGGCATGATTGCGCCTGAGCCGCTTTGGCCCGATTTGGGGCCGAATGGCACAGCACTATCCCAAGATGCTTACAATGCAGCTCGCGATATCTACGACATTGAATCAGATCGCAATGGGGCAGCATCCGCCATGTTGACGGGTCTGCTGGTCGCAGCAACCGCTTGGCCATTGGCGGAATTCTTCACCCGCAAACGACGCATGGCGCTGCCATCGATCCTGCTACTGCTGGCATTTGTCGGCGGATGTTTTGCAGCGATGTTCGGCGGCGGTATGTTGCTCGTCGCGACTGCCACAAATGGCCCCTTGGGCGCGCTGCTGGTGTCAGGTTCGGCGCTGATCGCAGCAGGCGCGGCATTCCTGCATTGGCGGCGGTTCATGGTGCCGATTACGGTTGCTGCCGGTTCAGCCGCAGTGGGCGCAACTGTGATCGCGCTGATCGTATCCCTGATCGGGCCAGACAATCTGGAGGAAGAACACATCCTTGCACTGATCTTTAGCGCCGGGCTGTGTGTGTTCGCGTTCGCCATGCGGTGGGACATATCAGACCGTGATCGCACCACCCGCCGCAGCGATGTCGCGTTCTGGCTGCACTTGCTGGCCGCACCGATGATCGCACATCCGGTGTTTGCACTGCTTGGCGTGACCGATGGCGACAACCCAGGCGTGGGGGCAGCTGTTGGCGTGCTGGCGGTCTACATCGGGTTCGGACTGGTTGCGCTGGCGACGGATCGACGCGCGCTGTTGGTGTCGGCGCTGGCCTATGTCTTGTTCGCACTGACATTTCTGTTCCGCGAATTCGGCGCCGTAGAATTGAACTTCGCGCTGACCGCGCTGGTGATCGGATCGGCGCTGCTGAGCTTGTCAGCATTCTGGCAGCCAATCCGGCGCGCAGTGGTGACGCTGTTGCCCGGCAAATTGCAGGCGATGCTTCCGGCAACTACAATCGCGGCTTTCACACCCGGCAGCAGCGCTAGCCCTGCCTGACCATTAAAGCTCAATCCACAGCCTTCAGCAGCCGCCGCTCCATCGGGGCGAGCACATTGGCCAGATCATGCCCGCGTTTCAGCACCTGGCCGTGTTCGCCGAACAGCGTCCACATGCCTTGCTTGCCTCGCAGGGCCGGGCGTTTTTCCACTCGCGCCTGAGGACGTTCTGCCGCGCGGCGAAATGCGGCGAAGGTGGCGGCATAGCGGTCAAAATCCATTGCATAATCGCGCCATTGCCCGGCGGCGACCATCCGGCCATACAGATCAAGGATACGCGTCAATTCGGCCCGTTCAAACCCCACTTGCGCAGCCGCGTGCACGGGAAATGCGACCACTTGCCCGGCACTGCCTGCGCCCGGCCCGCTTACGCCCCCGCCTGTCTTCAATCGGAGGTTCCGTTTCTCAGCGGCACAGGATCCGGCGCGGGCACGCTGCGGTCGGCCAGCACTGCCTTCATCCCGTCAAGCTCTGCGCGCAGGGCGGCAATGTCCTCCTCCAGCTTTTCCACACAGTCGCGCCGTGGGCGGCCTTCGTCATCGCACGGCGGATCATCACACGGCGTGCCATAGGGGATGAATTCCTTGATCCATTCTTCCGCCGGAACCAGCGTTGATCGCGCTTTCAGCCCGATCATGGTTGCGCCTGCGGGCACATCATCGGTTACCACCGCATTGGCCCCAACCCGCGCGCGTTCACCCACCACAATCGGGCCAATGATTTGCGCGCCCGATCCGATGATCACATTGTTGCACAACGTCGGGTGACGTTTGCCGCCCTTGCCGTTGGTCGGGTTGCTGCCGCCCAGCGTTACGCATTGATAGATCGTGACATTGTCGCCAATTTCGGCCGTCTCGCCAATCACGGTAAAGCCGTGGTCGATGAAGAAATTTCTGCCGATGGTCGCGCCTGGATGAATGTCGATTGCGGTCAGCACGCGCGAGAAATGGTTCACGAACCGCGCGAGAAAATACAGCTTCGCCTCGAATAACCAATGCGCCACGCGGTGCAGGCCGAGTGCGAGAACACCCGGATACAACAAGATTTCCCACCGCGAACGCGGGGCCGGATCGCGCGCACGCACCGAGTCGAGATAGCTGATCAGGCTGTCAAACATTGCACTCTCAATCCCACCAAACTGCGCGCGATGCAACTCGCGTGCTAAAGCAAGCGCTGCTGCTGCGGCCCGTGCAGCGCTTCGAGCGCGGCGCGCCACACCGACATGGTGGCGGGCGTCTGGCGTTCAAGGCTGATGCGGTCAATCGCTGCGACCAAAGCCTCAAGCGCGGCAAAGCTGCGGGTGGTGCGAGGCACAAGGTATTCGGCTGCACCTTCGGGCAAGGTCAGGCCGCGCTGCTGTGCGTGGGCATCGATCAGCGCGCCTGCCATCGCGTCATCAGGCGCGCCGATGGCAAGCTGCAAAGATCCGCCGATGCGCGATGCCAGATCGGGCAGCGCAATTGTCCAGCCCCCGTGCACTGGATCACCATTGGCGACCAGCAACAAAGCTGCCGCTCCGCCCTGCTGCGCCGCATTCCAGCGGTGAAACAGCGCGGTTTCATCCAGCGCCCCGGCGCCATCAATCACATCAAGCGCGTCTGCCCCGGCAAGGCTTTGCGCCCAGCGTGCGATCAGCGATTTGCCGGAGCGCGGCGGGCCGGTCAGCACCGCCACGTGGAATGGCCAGCGCGCCGGGGTCTGCAAGGCTTCGATCACGGCCGCATTGGCATCGCCGATCACGATCCGCTGCGTTCCGGCAGGCGGGCGGCCTGCCAACGGCAAGGCAATCTGCGTCGGGAACAAAGTGTCCATCACCGCCCGCCGTCAGCGGCTGACGGCGAGCGCGTTCGCCCCCCGCCGCACGGCAAACCCGCGCGCTTCAAGCGCCGCAGCGAGTTCATCGAGCGATCCGGCAAAGCTGACATTCATTACCGATGTTCCGCCAATCGCTGTGCTGGTCACACCCACACCGCGCACACCAACAGCCGCGCGCACTGCGCCCAGCGCGCCGTCAAATGCCGCGGGATTAGGGGTGGCGAACTGCACAGTGATCACTCTCACGGTCACTTCACCCGGCTCGATCCCCGTCACCGTTTGCGCTTCTATCCGGGGTGCAGCCCCAGCCGCTGCGGCCGCTGCGGCTGCCTTCGTCGCGGAATCGCGCGCACGGATCGCTCGGCCAATTTCGATCAGGCGCTGGATCGCCGGATCAACTTCGCCTGCAATACCAAAGCGCAAGGTCGGATCGGGGCGCAGTTTCCCGCTCGCCAATGCGGCTGCAAACACACCGTCCAACCGCTCAACCGCGCGGCTTAGCATCGCGGGCAATTCGTCCGGCCCTTCGGCTTTGAGCGTAAAAGTTTCCAACGGGCGGCTGTCGGGGCCGTAGCGCGCTGTAAAAGTGCCGATGACTGGCCCGCCGGGAAACTGGTGATCCAGCCGCGCAAACGCCATCAGCGTATCGGTTGCGCCATATTGGTCCAACGTGCTGCGCCACCATGCACGGCTGCGCCGCCCGGCCTGCCCGAAATTGACCAGCAGCGAATCGCCGCCCGCCCCGCTGAGCCGGACATAATTGATCCGGCTGGCACCGGGATTGAAGTCAGCCCAAGCGCGCTGCCAAGGATTGCGCTGTTCAAAGGTGATAAACGCGCCGCCGCTTTCCACCACCGGGATCAGCAGCATCGGGGCAGACCGGGCCGCCTGCTTCGCTCCGCCAAGATAGCCGGTTGCACGCTGGCGGTCGAAAATCACTCCCAGCGTGGCGATATAACGCCGGGGGCCAAGCCGTTCGCGTTCGATCACGATGGCCGATACCAGTCCATCAAGCTGCCCGTCGGACAATGTGGGCCCGCCGGCCTTGGCCCACGCCTGACGCTGCGCCTCGTGCCAGCCGTTCGCGCGCGCATCTTCGGCGCTTTTGCCGCTGACATCGACGCTGATGCCGCTCACCTCGATGTCGGCGCTGGCAGCGGTGGGCGCGAACCCGCGATCACCCGCAACCTGCGCGACCAGCACATAACCAGCGCCCAACACACCGAACGCCAGCACCGCCCCGCCCAGCCAGCGCCGCAGCGGGCGCACGGCCCTGCGCGGTTGGGCGGCAACTTGGCCGGAAAGGGTGAGTGGCATGTTCATCGTGGAAATCGCGGGCCTTTTGCCCAAAGGCGAGTGGAATTCCAAGCGCGAAAGGCTACAGACTGCGCATGAGCTTGAAGGACACCCCTTATACCTATGCCGGTGCAGGCGTATCGATTGCTGCGGGCAATGCGCTGGTGAAAGCGATAGCGCCGTTGGCCAAGGCGACTGCGCGCCCCGGTGCGACCAGTGAACTCGGCGGATTTGGCGGGTTTTTCGATCCCAAAGCCGCCGGATATAAAGATCCGTTGCTGGTCGCCGCCAATGATGGGGTGGGCACCAAACTCAAACTGGCGATCGAACATGACCGGCACGATAGCGTCGGGGTTGATCTGGTCGCGATGTGCGTCAACGATCTGATCGTGCAGGGGGCAGAGCCATTGTTCTTCCTCGACTATTTCGCCACCGGCAAGCTGGAAAACGGCGTTGCCGAGCGGGTGATTGCGGGCATTGCCACCGGATGCAAAATGGCTGGCTGCGCGCTAATCGGCGGCGAGACGGCGGAAATGCCGGGAATGTATGCGCCGGGTGATTATGATCTGGCCGGTTTCTGCGTGGGCGCGGTCGAACGCGGCGAGCAGTTGACGGGCGAGCGAGTCGCGCCGGGCAATGTGCTGCTGGGCCTTGCGTCGTCGGGCGTCCATTCCAACGGTTATTCACTGGTGCGGCGCTTGGCGGCGGACAAGGGCTGGAAACTGAACCGCCCGGCCCTGTTCGATCAGGACCAGTTGTTGATCGATGCGTTGATCGAACCGACGCGGATTTACGTCGCCAGCCTGCTGCCGCTGATCCGCGCGGGGCTAATCAACGGGCTTGCCCACATCACCGGCGGCGGGCTGCTGGAAAATATCCCGCGCATTCTGCCGGACGGCGCGCATGCGGTGGTTGATGCCGATCTGTGGCCGCAGCCGCGCCTGATGGCGTTCTTGCAAGCGCAGGGGCAAATTGAACCCGAAGAAATGGCGCGCACGTTTAATTGCGGGGTCGGCATGGTGCTGGCGGTGGCAGCGGACGCGGCGGGCGATGTCACTGCACAGCTTGAAGCGGTGGGCGAGACTGTCGTCACGGTCGGCCGGATCGACGCTGGCGAAAAAGGCTGCACTGTGCGCGGATCGGTCGAAACGTGGTCAGCCAAGGCTGGCTGGAGCGCAGCGCACCTTGGCTGATCTCGCGCGCTTCCGTTCGCCTCGAGCGAAGTCGAGAGGTATTGGCGCAAGGTGTCTCGACTATGCTCGACACGAACGGGATTGGGATGTCTGACAAGGCCCGCATCGCCATCCTGATCTCGGGCGCGGGGACCAATATGGCCGCGCTGCTCTATGCCAGCCGGTTGGACGATTGCCCTTACGAAGTCGTGCTGGTCGCCAGCAATGACACGCAAGCGCCGGGGCTAAAACTCGCCGCGCTTGAGGGCGTTGCCACCTTTGCCCATTCCCACAAAGGTATGACCCGCGACGCGCATGACGCGGCAATGGATGCTGCCGTGCGCGCAGCAGGCGCGGATCACATCGTGCTCGCCGGATATATGCGCATCCTGTCGGACGGGTTTGTTGAACGCTGGGCCGGCCGGATGCTCAACATTCACCCTTCGCTGCTGCCCCAATACAAGGGGCTGGACACCTTTGCCCGCGCGATTACGGCGGGCGATGCCCATGCGGGCGCCAGCGTGCATCTGGTCACCCCCGACCTCGATTCGGGCGAAGTGCTGGCGCAGGCCCGCGTCGCCATCGCCGCCGGTGATACCCCCGCAAGCCTGGCCGAGCGGGTGCGAATGGCAGAGCACCAGCTCTACCCGCGCGCGGTGGCAGAATATGTGTCGCGCTGGCGCAGCCCGGTGTGGTTGCTGGCCGAACTGCGCCGCCGCGCGCTCGCCCTGCCCGAGACTTGCGAACAGGACAGCTTCGGTTCCGCCGGTTTCCGCGTGGGGGCGGGCCAATCGGGCAAGTATTTCGCATATTTTTCCGACCGCCCCCACGGGCACGAACGGATCGCGCTGCTGGTTAAGACCGGCAGCATGGACGAGCTGCACAGCCTCGTCGAAGATCAGCCGGAGATCTATTTCAAGCCCGCGTTTTACGGAGCAAGCGGGTGGGTGGGCGTGGCGCTCGACCGGCCTGACCTTGATTGGGACGATGTCACCGCCTGGCTGGCGCGCAGCTGGCGCAGCGCCGCGCCCAAGCGGCTGACACGGTTCATGGAAATCGCGGACGAATTTTGATGGCACGCGGTTTGCCCCCAACACGCGATCATCTGTTGGCGCGCGGGGCGCTGGCACAGCGCGCGAATGATTTTCTCGGCATAGCGTGGGAAAAGGGCTGGCTCCCCCCGCCCGACCTTGATCCGCAGGCGCTGTGGGCGCTTGCCGCCAAGCCTTATGGCGCGCAGGCCGAGGCAGCGGAACATGGCGGGCGGAGCGGCGCGGATGTCGCCGATTTCCGCGAGCGGCTGACCCGCCTATGCGCAGCAATCAAGGCCGAGGCCGATCTCAACCCGCTTGGCCAAGCGATGGCGTTCGGGCAGTTGTCGCGCACCCTGAAAACCCGGCTGGCGTTTGGCGCGCTATGGAGCGATCAGCCTGAATTGCGCGACACCACCCTCGCCCCGCCGATTATCGTCATCGGCCATATGCGCAGCGGCACCACCCGCGTCCACACGTTGCTCGCGGCCGATCCGGCGCATTCGCACACCCGCTACTGCGATGCCTACCACCCTGTGCCCGCGCGTTACGGGGCGCGGCTGGGGATGAACCGCGCCAAGGCTGCGCTGGAACTCGCGATGCTCGGCGCGCTCAATCCGTGGATGCAGTCAATCCACCCGATGGCGGCGGGCGCGGTCGAGGAAGAACTGGCGTGGATTTCCGCCGCGCTGCACCATTCGATCTACGAATCGCAGTGGCATATCCCGGCCTATTCGGGATGGAGCGAAGCGCGCGATCCCGCGCCCATATACCGCGAATTTGCCCGCATTTTGCGCACTGATGCCGCGATGCGCGGGCTGGCTGATAAACCGCGGGTGATGAAAGTGCCCGCCTTTGCCGAAGATCTGGCCGCGTTGCTGGCCATATTTCCTGAAGCCCGGTTGGTGGCCGCGCACCGCGAGCATGACGCGGTGCTGCACAGCGCCGTGTCGCTGGCCGCGAACCAGATGGCGATGCAATCCGATACCTGCGATCTGGCCGCGATCGAAGCGCGTTGGCGGCACAAGATTGCACTGCGGGAGGCGCGCATGGCGGCGGTGCTGGCTGATTGGGAAGGCCCGGTTGCGCAGATGAAATTCAACGATCTGGGCACGGATTGGCAAGCTGCGATTGCGCGCTGCTACGCCGACCTTGGCCTCACTCTCTCGCCTCAGACGCTGATAGCGATGCGCAAGCTGATGGCGGCGAGCGAAACCGGCCACCACCGCGCCCATGCGCAGCAGCTTGCACGGTTTGCAAGCAATGGAGCCCGATAATGTCAGGTGCAAAAAACGGCATCTCACCACGATAAATGTTACGGTGTTGAAACAATTGTATTTAACGATTCGCTTGTTTGCGTCAGGTCAAAATTTTGTCGAATTAAGTTGAATTTTGGCGGAGTTTGAGTATCTCTCATCTAGGCTTCGCCGTCCCGTCTGCTGGAATTGCACCAGATGACGAGGGGATAGGTTCTTCTGAATCAGACCCCGGCTTCGGCATAGTGGCGGCGAAGTCATCCCTGATGAAAAATTTTGCTCCTTCAGATGAAGCGATTTTCGCTTCTCGGTGAACCCATTGCGCCCCGTCTACTCGGCCATAAACCGACAAAACGATGTTCACAGATATTTCAGGCATAATCGGCACAAAGATCGGAATGTCGATCTCCGCATCGCAACGAGGACCGGAACTATCGATCCGTCGCGTTTCTGCGAAGGTATTACCGCGCTCGGATTTTTCAACAAATCAGGTAGGTTTTGCCATATCTGTCTTCTGATTTCAGGGTGTTCTTTCGATATTTTGACAATCTTACCAGCTGTGATTGTCAAATCGTGTGGCCCGAGACCGTAGGTCCGAAGGATTTTGGGAGTAGGCCCAATCCGGACAAAAGGTTGTTGGGGGAAGCGACCATCGAGGATCTGATTCACAAATCGCGCCCACCCAGACAGATGGGAGTAATCTATCACCCCACCAGTTCAGCGTCGTTGAAGAAAAACGCAATCTCAATCGCCGCGTTTTCTGCTGAATCCGAACCGTGGACGGTGTTTTCGCCAATCGACAAGGCCAATTCCTTGCGGATTGTCCCCGGCGCTGCGTCGGCCGGATTGGTTGCGCCCATCACGTCGCGGTTCTTGGTAACGGCGTCTTCGCCTTCGAGCACTTGCACCACCACCGGCTCGCTCATCATGAAATCGACCAACTCGCCGAAGAATGGGCGTTCGCGGTGCACGCCATAAAAACCTTCGGCCTGTTCGCGGGTCATGTGGATGCGCTTGGATGCGACAACGCGCAGGCCGGCGTCTTCCAGCATTTTGGTCACTGCGCCGGTCAGGTTGCGGCGGGTGGCATCAGGCTTGATGATCGAAAAGGTGCGGGTGGCCGCCATGGTATCAGTATCCTTGAAAAGCAGCGCGGTATGGCTGCAAGGGGGAGAACCCGCCCGGCAACGCCCGGCAGATCAATAGCGCCGCGCCCCTACCCGCGCTGGCCCGCGCTTTCAAGTCCCAACCGTGCGCGGCGTTCCCCGCGCTTCCATCGGACACCGCTCAGCCCGGCTTGGTGCCGATGATGATCTGTCCGGTGGTTGCATCGCCTTCGCCCGCCGTCGCGGTGACCGATAGCGACGAACCGTCGCTCTTGCGCTCGCCCGCCACCATCATCGTTCCGTTGGTGGTCATTTCAAGTTGGATGTCGAACCCGGCCGCCTTGGCCTGATCGCGGTAATGGGCGATCACGGCATCGGCGGCGGCGGCGGCTTCAAATGTTACCATCGTGCCCTGCCCATCGGGCTGGCTGACAACGGTGTTGGCCACGACTTTGGATCCGGGGAACAGGCTGAACCCGGCAGGCATGCTGATCGGCACATCCGCGCCCGAACGCAAGGTGGCGGTGCCATCTGGCCCTTTGACCGTCATGCTGGTTTCGCCGGTGTCATCGTCGATGGTGAATTCAGCGTTCTCACCGTCGGGGGTGGTGAACTCGCTCGATGGTTCCGAACCGCATCCTGCAAGCGTCAAAGCTGCGCCGCTCACCAAAACCAATGCCAATCTGCGCATCTGCCAAACCCCCCAATCACATGCCGGACTGCAACATCACCCATCGGCTACGACGGCGCAAGCCCCTACCCCTTCTTCTCCCAGCGCCCGTCTTGCTGCGCAAAGTAGGCGCGCTCCACGTCCGTGCGGCCATCATGCGCACGCCATGCCTTGCGCGCGGCGGGGGCGGCATCGGGTGGGAACAACAGGAACACGCGGGCAAATCCGGGCGCGTCACGAAAGACGCCGTCTGCCAGGATCAGATGAGTCGCCCCGTTGGGGGCGGCGAGATTGTCCGACAGCAGGACCGGTTGATGATCTGCGCCGGGCGCTTCTGCTTCGCCATTGGCGAGAAACGTCTCTGGCCCCGCCTGCCACAATGCGCGGGAAATGGCGGCGCGTTGTTCGGGATCGGCAGAAACGACGAGTAGCCGCGCGCCCTCACCCAGCACCCGCTTGGCAATCAGCGCGGCGACCTTTTCGAGGCTGTCGTGGGTGTATTGCCAGAAATCGAGCTTCACAAGTCAGCCTTCTTGCTGCCGCTGCGGCACCGGTCGGAACAATATTTCACATTGTCCCAATCACGCTCCCACTTCTTGCGCCACGTAAACGGCAGCCCGCAGGCGAGGCAGGTTTTGGACGGCAGATCGGATTTCTTGCGCATTTTTGGAATGGCCATAACCTCCGATTATCCAAGCCGAGTTCGCTCGTCCTGAGCCTGTCGAGGGACACGGGTGTTGCCCTGAGATGCTTCGACAAGCTCAGCTTGAGCGGGGATACCTATCTTTCAACCACATCCCGAACGAACTGGTCGAGCAGGCGCACGCCGTATCCGGTTGCGCCTTTCTCCCATGTGTGGCCCGGCTTGCCCGACCACACCATCCCGGCGATGTCGAGATGCGCCCACGGCATGCCGGGTTTGATGAAGCGTTGCAGGAACTGCGCAGCGGTGATCGATCCGGCCTCGCGCGGGCCGACGTTCTTGATGTCAGCAATCGGCGAATCGATCAGCTTGTCGTAATTCGCGCCCAGCGGCATCCGCCACAGCTTGTCACCGGTGGTCTTGCCAGCGGCGGCAAGCTGATCGGCCAGCGTATCGTCATTGGCAAACATTCCGCCGTGTTCATGCCCCAAGGAAATGATGATCGCGCCGGTCAGTGTGGCCAGGTCAACGATCCGCGCCGCATCATATTGTTCCTGCGCCCAATGCAGCGCATCGCACAGCACCAGCCGCCCTTCGGCATCGGTGTTGAGCACTTCGACCGTCTGCCCGCTCATGGTGGTCACCACATCGCCCGGGCGCTGCGCCTTGCCGTCGGGCATGTTTTCCACCAGCCCCATCACGCCGATCACATTGGCTTTGGCTTTGCGGGTAACGAGTGCGAGCATCGCGCCTGCCACTGCGCCTGCGCCGCCCATGTCCCACTTCATATCTTCCATCCCCGGCGGCGGCTTTAACGAAATGCCGCCGGTATCGAAAGTCACGCCCTTGCCCACGAACACCGTCGGCTTGTCGCCGGCCGCACCGCCATTCCAGCGGATCGCGATCATTTTGGATTCGCGTTCCGAACCCAGCCCGACGCCGACCAACGCGCCCATGCCAAGCGCCGCCATTTCTGCCTCGCTCAGCACGGTGATTTCAGCGCCTGTTTCGGCAAACGCGGCTTCGCACGCAGCAACAAAGCTGGCTGGATAGATGATGTTGGGCGGTTCCGTCACCAGCCCGCGGGTGAATTCCACGCCTGCGGCGATGGCGGATTCGCGCTCCCACGCGGCCTCGGTGCCATCGGGCGCGCCGGTGACATGCACCGTTTCAAGGCTGGGGCGTTTGTCGGCGGCAAGCTGCGTGCGGTAGCCATCGTGCCGCCAAGCGCGCAGTCGCAGGCCGAGCAACACCGCCGCCGCGTTTTCAGCCGTCAGCCCGGCCTGCCCCAGATCGAGCACCATCGCCCGCTCGGTTGAAACCAGGAACTTGGCCGTCAGCGCCGCGCCCGCGCGTTCGCAATCAAGTCTGCGGTCGGGCACGTCATCCTCTCCCGCGCCGACCAGCGCGATCCGCTTTACCGCGCCGCCGATGCTGGAAAAACCTTCAAACACCTGCCCCGCGCGCCCCGAAAACCGCGATGCCGAAGCGCCTTCGACTAGCGCTGCGTCGAGCCCGACGAGCGATGCGCCCTGATTGACCACACGCGCGTGCAGGCGGATTTCTGTCGGCGAGGTGGTGGTGAAAAGGATCTGCATGGGTTCTCCGCAAGAATTGGGATGAAATGGCGGCTCGGACTAGCGCGCTCGCCCGGCGCTAAGGCAGCCTGCCGGGCACCCGCGACGAGCCACACGCATCGGGCCGCAAACGCGATTGCGATTAAGCGCGAGCGGTGCAATAGGCAAGGCCATGTCGGGAGGCTCGTTAAACGGACCGCGCAAAACCGCGCGCCTAGTCCTGCCCCTTCCGGCGCGGGTATCAACGCCGTGCGTCGTTATGGGCCTTGTATTACTGGCGATGCCAGTGACACTTGCCGCGCAAGACCAATCGCCTGAAATTCAAGTTACCGCGCCAGCCCAGCCGCGCAAGATTGATTTCGAAGCGGCCGAACTTGCCTATAACACAGATGCCCAAACGGTCACCGCGCGCGGCAATGTGATCCTGCGGTCCGACGACCGATCAGTGCGCGCTGACGAAGTGGTCTGGGATCGCCAAACCGGGCAGATCGTCGCCACTGGCAATGTCCGGTTGGTAGACGAAGCCGGCAATCAGCTATTCACCGATCAGGTCGAACTGACTGAAGAATTTGATACCGGTGCAATGTCCGAACTGCTGATCGCGTTGCGGGCAGGCGGCAGGCTCGCCGCGCGATCAGCGACACGCGGCGCGGATGGCACAGCGATCCTGACCGATGCGGCCTACACCGCTTGCGCCGCCGCCGATCCGCAAGGCTGCGCCGAAAACTCCAGTTGGCGGGTCACTGCCAACCGGGTGGTCTTCGATCAAAACGAAAGCACTTTACGGTTTTCTGGCGCAACGCTTGAACTGTTCGGTGCCCGCATACTGCCGCTGCCGGGCTTGTCGCTGCGCACGGATGGCAGGGCGACATCTGGCTTTCTCATCCCGGACGTGCGGGTATCGCAGGTCAACGGGCTGGAATTGAGCGGCGAATATTATTGGCGCGTTGCGCAAAACGCCGATCTGACGCTGGGTGCCACGGTGTTTTCCAACGTCGCCCCCTTGGTAAGCGCAAAGTTCCGGCAGCTGACCGAAAAGGGTGCCTACCAGATCACCGGCTATCTCACCGCCAGCGACCGGTTGACAGACTTTACCGGCCAGCAAAGTTTTCAAAACGATCCGCGCGGCTATATCGAAGGCAATGGCCGGTTCCAGTTCTCGCCCGACTGGAGCCTTACGACATCGGTGCGCCTCGCCACTGACCGCACCTTCCTGCGCCGCTATGATATTAGCCGCGATGATCGGTTGCGGTCGACCGTCAATCTGGAACGGATCACCGATCTTTCGTACCTCTCGATTGCCGGGTGGGCGACCCAGACGCTCCGGATCAATGCTGAACAAGGCCAAATTCCGCTGGCACTGCCCGCGATTGATTACCGTCAACGCCTTGCCAACCCCGTGCTTGGCGGAGAGGTGCAGTTTCAGGCCAATAGCCTGGCGCTGTTGCGTAATGATGGGCAGGATACCCAGCGCGCTTTTGCCGCAGCACAGTGGGATTTGCGCCGGTTAACCAGGTGGGGCCAGGTCGTGACGCTGACCGCGTTGGCGCGCGGCGATGTCTACAACACCAACAATTCAGAAGCGACCACCACCGCGATCTATCGCGGCTCCGAAGGCTTTACCGCGCGCGGGATCGCCACCACCGCAATCGACATTGAATGGCCGTTTGTGGGCGAAGCGTTTGGCGGCACTCAAGTGTTCAAACCGCGCGTACAGATTGTCGCCAGCCCTAAAATCCGCAACTTGGCTGTTCCCAACGAGGATGCACGCGCGATTGATCTGGAAGATTCCAACCTGTTCGCGCTCAGTCGCTTTCCCGGCTATGACCGCGTAGAAGATGGCACCCGCGTGACGTGGGGCGTGGATTGGGAACTGCAACGCCCCGGTTGGCGGGTGAAATCGACCATCGGGCAATCGTTTCAGATCGCCGCCCCGCGTGAGGATATTTTCCCCGAAGGCACCGGCCTGTCGGGCCGCGTATCGGATTTTGTCGGGCGCACCGAAGTGCGGTTTCGCAACCTTATCGGTCTCACCCACCGGTTTCGGATCGACAAGGATAGTTTCGCTATCCGGCGCAACGAGATTGATGCGACCATCGGCTCGCGCCGGACCTATCTCGAACTGGGTTATCTGCGGCTCAACCGCAATATCCAGACAGTCGAAGATCTGAACGACCGCGAAGAAGTGCGCGCCGCAGCACGGGTGGCCATTGGCCGCAAATGGTCGGTGTTCGGATCGGGCGTGTTTAACCTGACCAATGCCGATGAAGATCCGCAGTTGACATCCGACGGGTTCGAACCGATCCGCACCCGGCTCGGCGTTGCCTATCAAGATGGATCGCTGGAATTCGGCGCGACGTGGCGGCGCGATTTCATCGACGCAGGCGATGCACGGCGCGGCAATGCGTTCCAATTCTTCTTTGCTCTGAAAAACCTCGGGTTCAGATAGCGTTGGCCTATTGCCAAGACAGATTAACGGCGCGAATTGGCAGCATGCGAAAATTCGGTTAAAGGATTACCAAGCGCGCAGCGGGCTGTGCTGCAACGCAGCAGGCTCAGCTTTCGTTCAGCCGCTGCATCGCACTGGCAATCTGTGCGAGAGGGTTCGCGCTGGATTTTAAGATTTGAAAGCGGGATTGACCGAGTGAACCTGATGATTTTTTCCAAGACGGTGTTTTCCAAGACGGTGTTTTGCAAGACAGTGTTTTCCAAGACGCCATTATCCAAACCGGTGTTTGTTAAAAACGCCTTTGGTAAAACAGGCACGGCGCTGGCCGCAGTCGGTCTGTTCGGACTGGCGGTATCGCCGATCGCCATTCAGGCGCAGACCGTGGCCGTGCCCACCGCCGACAATCCGTTCGGCCTGCCCGCAGACATCACCCTGTTCGGCAAGGCCGATCCGGACCGCCGCACCGCAACCGCTGTGGTCAATGGCTATGTGATCACCGGCACCGACATCGATCAGCGCGTGGCATTGGTCACCGCAGCATCCGAGGCCGCCGTTTCCGAAGAGGAATTGCTGCGGCTGCGGGTGCAAGTGCTGCGCAACCTGATCGACGAAACGCTGAAAATTCAGGCCGCTGCTGCGGCTGAGCTGGAGGTCAAGCGCGAAGAGGTTGATCAGACCTATCAACAGCTCGCAGTGCAGAATTTCTCGTCCGAACCCAAAAAGATGGACGCTTATCTTGGGACCATCGGTTCGTCCCCCGCATCGTTGAAGCGCCAGATCGAAGGCGAAGTGGCGTGGGAAAACCTGCTGCGGCGCAACATCACGCCGTTCGTCAACGTGTCGGCCGATGAAGTGAACGACGTGCTCGCCCGGCTCGAAGCTTCGCGCGGAACTGACGAATTCCGGTTGGGTGAGATTTTCCTTTCATCCACCACTGAAAACCGTGCCGCCGTGCTCGCCAATGCGCAACAGATTATTCAGCAATTGCAGGGTGGCGGCAGCTTTGTTGCCTATGCGCGGCAATTCTCCGAAGCGACCACTGCCGTGGTCGGCGGCGATCTTGGCTGGGTCCGGTTGGGGCAATTGCCGCCGGAGCTCGCCGCAGTTGCGCGGTCGATGAAGACCGGCCAGTTGAATGGCCCGATTGAAATTCCCGGCGGCTTTTCAATTCTCTATCTGATCAATAAACGCCAAGTGCTGAGCGCTGATCCGAACGAGGCGCTGCTCAGCCTCAAGCAGATCTCAATTGTGTTCGAACCCGGCGTATCGCAAGCCGTCGCCGATGAACGGGTGGCAAAATTTGGTGCCTTTATCGAATCGCTGCGCGGTTGCGGTGGTGTTGAAGCGGGCGCCGCAGCGGTGGGCGCTCAGGTCGTCACCAACGATCAGATCAAAGCGGCAGGCCTGCCAGAACAGCTGCGCGGGATTATCCTCAACCTGCAAATTGGCCAGACAACCCCGCTGTTTGGCGGCGTGGACGAAGGCGTGCGGGTGCTGATGGTGTGCGGGCGTGACGACCCCAAAGACGCAGGCGCGCCGACTTTTGCCGCGGTGATGGACCAGATTGAGGAAGACCGCGTCAACAAGCGCGCCCAGCGTTACCTGCGCGATCTGCGCAACGACGCCTATATCGAATACAATTGATTGGCGCGCTGTCTGCTCCGCTGGCGATAACGCTCGGCGATCCGGCTGGGATCGGGCCCGAGGTCATTATTGGCGCATGGATGCGACTGAGGGCGGCGCGCAAAATCACCCCGGCATTCGTGGTCGGCGGGCCCGAACTGTTGCGCGCCGTAGCCGAACGGATGGGCATTGATTGTCCAATTGTGCCGATTGCCGATCCGGCTGAGGCGATGTTCGCCGCTGCTGTAGGATTGCCGGTCTTGGCCGGTCTTGATGGCACCTTGACCCCCGGTAGCCCCACTTTGGACGGCGCTAGACTGGCGCTTGCCTCGCTCCAGTGGGGGACGAAATTCGCACTCTCCGAGGTGGCTGTAGGGCTGGTCACTGCGCCGGTGGCGAAGGGCGCTTTGGCGGCGATTGGCTGGGATTACCCGGGCCAGACCGAATTTCTCGCCGATGCCTGCGGCCTGCCATACCGCGACGCGGTGATGATGCTCGCCGGGCCAAGTCTGCGCACCGTGCCGCTGACGGTCCACGTGCCCATTGCCGAGGTGCCAGCACTGCTTTCAACAGACCTAATCGTTCACAAAGCGCGCATTGCCGCAGCGGGATTGCAGCGGGATTTCGGGGTGTTAGCGCCCAGACTTGCGGTTGCGGCATTGAATCCCCACGCCGGTGAAGGTGGGCAATTTGGTGATGAGGAAGCGCGTATCATCGCGCCCGCCATTGCCGCTTTGCAGGCCCAAGGCGTCAACGCATTCGGCCCCGTTCCCGGCGATGCGCTGTTTACCCCGCGATTGCGCGCGACCTATGATGCAGCGCTATGCATGTATCACGATCAGGCGCTTATCCCGTTGAAAGCATTGGAGGTTGACGAAGGGGTGAACGTAACACTCGGCCTCCCGATCATCCGCACGTCGCCCGATCACGGCACCGCTTTCGACATTGCGGGTAAAGGGCTGGCCGATCCCGGCGCGATGCTGGCGGCGATTGTGATGGCGGCCGAAATGGCAGCGGCGCGTGGCTGATCTCCCCCCGATCCGCGATGTAATCAAGCGCCACGGACTGGCTGCATCCAAAGCGCTGGGCCAAAATTTCCTTTTGGATGAACAGCTTCTCAGCCGGATCGCGGCGCTGCCGGGCGATTTGGCGGGCGTAAGCGTGCTCGAAGTCGGCCCCGGTCCCGGCGGCCTGACCCGCGCATTGCTCCGGGCAGGGGCAAATGTCACCGCCATCGAAATGGATCGTCGGTGCCTCCCCGCATTGGCCGAACTGGGTCAGGCTTTCCCCGGCCAACTCACTGTAATCGAAGGCGATGCGCTCAAACTCGACCATACCGCAATCATGCGCGGCGCGCCGTTCCACGTATTGTCGAACCTGCCCTATAATATCGGCACCGCATTGTTCGTGCGCTGGCTATCGGGAGAGGCGTGGCCGCCGCAGTGGCAATCACTCACCCTGATGTTTCAGCGCGAAGTGGCTGAAAGAATTGTCGCTTCTGCCGGAGACGACGCCTATGGCCGGCTCGCCGTGCTGGCCCAATGGCGCGCTGAGGCGAAGCTGGCGATGAGGGTCCACCGCAGCGCCTTCACCCCCGCTCCCAAGGTTATGAGCGCCGTCGTCCACGTGATCCCGGCCCCGATGCCCGAAGGCGTATCGGCTCGCACCCTCGAACGCTTAACCGAGGCCGCCTTCGGCCAACGCCGAAAAATGCTGCGCCAGAGCTTGAAGGGCGTGCCGGGCGCGCTGGATGCGTTGACGGTGCTGGGAATTGACGAAACGCGGCGGGCGGAGACGGTCAGTGTGGCGGAGTTTGTGAGCGTGGCACGGGCGCTTTCGTAAAGCGAAATATGCCCGCCGTTCGCTTCCCGTTCATCCTGAGCTTGTCGAAGGACTGCTTTTTTTCTTCACAGTCTGGCGCAAGACGCCTGAAGTGAAGAACAGCCCTTCGACAAGCTCAGGGTCAACGGTCGCGGGGCAGATATTGCCGCCTATGTCTCAACCGGATCTCAAACTTCGTTTTCACTCTGCCTTTTCCTGCTTTAGCCACCTTGCGCCATTCGTGAAGCAAAGGCTCTGTATAGCCGCTCGGTTGCTCTAAACTCTTGAAGATCAGATCCTTGGCCGCGCTGAACGCCGCCCCATTTTCGTTACCCGTCAGCGGCATATACAGCGGATCGCCTGCGTTTTGGGCGTCAACCTTGGCGGCCATGCGGACCAGCGAATCGAGCACCTGCGCTTCGGTAATCACGCCGTGCAGCAGCCAGTTAGCGATGTGTTGCGAAGAGATGCGCAAAGTTGCGCGATCTTCCATCAGGCCGACATCGTTGATGTCAGGCACCTTGGAGCAGCCGACGCCGGCATCGATCCAGCGCACCACGTATCCGAGCAAGCCCTGGCAATTGTTGTCGAGTTCCTCGCGGATTTCGTCGTCTGACCAATTCGCGCCGTGTGCCAGAGGGATCGCCAGCAACGAATCTAGGCTCTTGTCACGCTCATGCTGAGCCTGTCGAAGCACATCCGGCCCTGCGCTGCCATCCTTCGACAAGCTCAGGATGAGCGGGCTAGTCGCGACGATTTCACGCTGGATCGCGAACACATCTTCGGCATGATAATGCAGCGCGTGGAGCGTCGCAGCCGTTGGCGACGGCACCCACGCAGTATTCGCCCCGGCGCGTAAGTGGCCAAATTTCTCAACCATCATCTGCCCCATCAGATCGGGCGCGGCCCACATGCCCTTGCCGATCTGCGCCTTGCCCGACAGACCGTGGCGCAGGCCGATAGCGACGTTCCTCGCTTCATAGGCACGCAGCCAGTCAGCGCCCTTCATTGCACCTTTGCGCAGCATTGCCCCGGCGTGCATCGACGTGTGGATTTCGTCCCCGGTGCGATCAAGGAAGCCGGTGTTGATGAACGCAATCCGGTCGCGCACTGCATGGATGCAGGCGGCAAGATTGGCCGACGTGCGGCGTTCTTCGTCCATTACGCCGACCTTGATTGTGTGGCGCGGCAATCCGATCAGGTCTTCGACGGCATCGAACAGATCATTGGTAAAGGCGCATTCTTCCGGCCCGTGCATCTTGGGCTTGACGATGTAGATTGATCCGCAGCGCGAATTGCCGAACGCGGCTCGGCCTTCGACATCCAAGGTGCTGATCGCGCTGGTGAACACCGCGTCCATGATGCCTTCGGGCACTTCGCTCCCGTCCGCGAGGCGGATCGCCGGGTTCGTCATCAAATGGCCGACATTGCGCACAAACAGCAGGCTGCGGCCCGGCAGCGTATGGGCGGTGCCATCGGACGCGGTGTAAGCCTTGTCGCC
>JBBRFG010000020.1:0-27429 GCA_038224685.1 Sphingomonadales bacterium | reverse complement strand
TTAGCCTGAATTTCGCCCTTGGGTTCGAAACGGATATTCAGGGTTGCGACGATTGATCATGATAGTTCGAACTATCAGTCGGCGCCTGTTTGCGCTCGTGCAGCCCATAGTCTCGCATAACGCCCACCACCCTCAGACGATAATCTAGGAACATGCCTTTCCGGCCTCGCGCTTGTGTCGCTCGGTGATGCGGCAAATTGCGCCAGTTTTGCACAGCCTGCTCGTCCCGGAAAAACGACAGCGAGAGCAATTTTCCCGGTTCGGCAAGGCTTTCAAAGCGCTCGATCGAGATGAAACCGTCGAGCTGGACAAGTTCATCCTTCAGGGCAGCGGCTAGATCAAGATATTCCTGCGTGCGACCCGGAACGGGAAACACTTCGAAAATGACACCAATCATGGCATCACCAGTTGTACGAGCGGTGCCGATGCGCGTCTTAAAAAGAGGCGGGCTTCGCTGCGAATGAACTGTTCGCGCTTTGCAAATTCATAATTGGCGCGACCTGCTTCATCTTGGGCAAGACGAGCACGATATTCCTCATAAGCTGCTAGGCTAGCGATGTTGTAAACACCGTAAGCAGTCGTGCTCGACCCTTCATGCGGCGCATAATAGCCGATCAGATCCGCACCGCATCTAGGGATCGCTTCGCCCCAGTTTCGCGCATATTCCTTGAAAGCATCTGCCTTGAAAGGGTCAATCTCATATCGAATAAAACAGGTCAGCATGTTTTGGCTCCGTCGATCAAACTGATTTGGTCAATATCAGGTTGATCTGCGCTAATGCTTCGTTCATGGACGAACTATGAAAGAAGGCCCCGACATTGCCCGGATAGCCGCGCTGATCGGCGACCCCGCGCGCGCTAATATCCTGACCGCACTTATGGTCGGAAAAGCGCTTACGGCAACCGAACTTGCTCAAGAAGCGGGCGTGACGATTCAAACCGCCAGTGTCCATCTGTCAAAGCTGGAGGAAGGCGGGCTTATTTCGGCACGCAAACAAGGGCGGCATAAGTATTTTACGCTAGGATCGCCAAACGTGGCGAGTCTTTTGGAAGCGCTGATGGGATTGGCTTCTGACAAAGGCCACTTGCGCACCCGAACCGGTCCACGCAACGACGCGCTGAGAGCCGCGCGTATTTGTTATAATCATTTGGCTGGCGAGGCTGGGATACAGATCTACGATAGTTTGGTAGAACGAGGCCATCTCGAAAACAACGAAATGGGGCTGCAACTCACCAGCAATGGCCATCGCTTCATGTCACAATTTGGCCTGGGCATTGAGAGCATTTCACTTCTAAAAGCCCCTTTGTGCCGGGAGTGTTTGGATTGGAGCGAACGCCGTTCTCATCTTGCAGGCAGTTTAGGCCGCAAATTGCTTGATCACATGAAGGGATTGGGCTGGCTTCGCGTTGAAAATGGATCGCGCGTCATCACTTTCTCAGCCAATGGCAAAGCGGCCTTTTCGAAGAGCTTTCCTGTAATGTAAGATAGGCCGCGCCAATGTCGCGAAGGCCCAAATTTACGACGTTCAGCGGACGGATAGTAAAGGACCGCTCGTGCTAACAACATGCCGTCCGCCCTACGCAAACGCGCCGGACGGCACGCCGTCTCGGCAAGGGTCACGATTCAGAGTTTGCTCGCCATCAGCGGCTCGATGACGCGGCACTTAAAGTAGGTCAGATTATGTCGGCTCATGCCGACGCCGGATCAGACAAATCTGATCCGGGGAATCCCATTCATGGGTTCGCGACCCAACCCAATATCGCCCTTGATTGCAGTGTGCCGTCCCGACATCACAGCACCATCTGCGGCAATTTTGTCCCGTAAAGGATCAGCAAGGTTGCGTGGCGGTAGGCGCGGGGGTCGATAGGAAAGAAACAAGCATAGCCGTGATGTAACTTTGCAGCTGCTGGTCATCCCAAGGTCCGGACCTTGATGCCGCTCCGTAAATGAGGATTCCTTGCAATGTAAGTCCCGCGGTGAAGACGGCAAAACGGGCGGCTTCGAAAGGATCGCTGTGCGCCGCATTCACTTCGTCATACAGAACCAGCGCGGCTGCAACATGGCGATGGGCAGTCTCGACGGCTGCTCGATAACGGGTGCGGAAAAGTTCGCTCGGATGTTCGCGCCCATACTTGTGGATTGCGGCCGTAAAAACGGGCTCAGCGCGATAGCCTAGGATCAACTGTTCTATGAACCTTTCCACAAATCCAACGAGTGTAGATGACTGGTTGGAAAGCTGGCCCACGAGGTCCACCATCGCGTCTGCACTTTTATCCAGAAATTGTAGAACGACCCTGCTGAGCAGCTCATCCTTGTCGGCAAAGCGGCGATAAACTGTGCCAACAGCCACGCCAGCTCTGCTGGCAATTGCGGGGATCGTGCATGCATCTAGGCCCCCCTCACGCAAGAGCGAACTTGCAGCGTCAAAAATTGACGCTTCTGTCGCCCGGCTCCTCACCTGCTGTGCAGCTACTACCATCCCTTACTTCTACCTCTTGACAACGGCTTTCACAACCACGTATTGCGAATGCGAATTCTCATTCATTATGGTTCGGAGATCAGCGTGGCAGTTTTTGGTAAATTGATCGGTGTGGCCCTTGCAAGCTTTGGTGCTCTGGCACCAGCTGCGAAGGCTCAAACCCACGATGATATCGCCATGACGATCGAAAACGGTGTTCCCATAATATCGGCAGCGGTAGCCGGGATGAAAGGGGGTTCATCGTTGATGCTCATGGTCACAACGGCGGCCACTACGCAATCGGTGCCACAAAGCGATTCCGCTGAAATCAAATCCATTATGACTAGCTTCGACGAAGCGATTGCCGCAAAAGATTTGCCTCAGCTCACCGCACTATTTTACGAAGATAAGATCAACTGGTTAGCAACAGGCCACCCTGAATCGCGCGCTTTTGCAGCCAAGCTAACCGGCATGCCAGTTGCCGTGCTAGAGGCTCAAGGAGCGAATCAGATGCTCGACAACCCTCAAGTCAAGCAGCTGGCTCTTCGAGAGCATTTTGGCCAGCCAACTATTATCAGTGATGGTCAGTTGGCTTCGGTGACTTTCAAATATGACTTTCGTGTCAACAATGCCGTCCAGAATTGGGGGCTAGAAACATGGCAGATGGTCAAAACCGAGGGTGGCTGGAAGGTCGTAAATCTCATCTTTTCCTATAACGTGCAACAAGTTGCACCTGAACCAGAAAACCACTTGATCTGCCCCGACCTGGTGGACCAAGCTAATTGTTAGTGGACTAGGAGCGGCCGATTTCGTACACATGCTTCGACCAAATCGGAACAATTGCCGCTGGCTAGATGCAAAATCATGCCCGTAACACGGTCCGCAAGAAGAACCCTGATCGCTACAGTAGCGAAGAGCCGCACAAGGCCGTAAATCAGTGGCGTCCCTGATGGTGTTTACATCGCCATAATGCTGTCCGCTCATCTTGACCGACGTGCCCATTTGCTGGGCGAGTAAATAGACATCGGCCCCTGCGGAAAGCCTGAACGTCGCAATAGGTGTGGCGCAAGCAATAGGTGGTGCGCGGGATGCCGCTCGGTCCATCGCGGCGGCTGTCGCGTTTGTGCCGCACTTCATCGGGCATTGTCGTGCGTTGGCCGCTTTTGCGCTTGCATTCATCGCATGCCGCGCTAGGCGAGGATACGTTATCTCATACAAGCAACGGAAACATCCATGATCAGCAGCAAGACCCGTCTGACGCTCGCTACTACGCTCGCCTTCGCCGCCTACACCCCTGCTGCGTTCGCGAATGGCGCTGATGCCGCACCGGGCGATGAAGGCGATAAGCCGCAAACGAAGATCGAAAAAGAACGCGAAGAGGCGCGCGGGGATGATCCGCATGATCGCGGCGAAATCTTGGTGACGGCCGATACCTTGCGCCAACTGGATTTCATCGGCGGCCAGTCAGTCGTCGGGCCGGAGGAAATTCAGCGCAATCTCAATGGCCAATTGGGCGAAGTGCTGGCCAAACTGCCGGGCGTTTCGGCCAGCAGTTTTGTACCGGGCGCATCCCGCCCGATCCTGCGCGGCCTTGATGGCGAGCGGGTGCGCGTGCTGATCGATGGGGTTGGCACCGCCGATGTGGCGAACACGTCAGCCGACCATGCCACCACAATCGAACCCTTGGTGGTGGAGCGCATCGAAGTTCTGCGCGGGCCAGCGGCATTGCTGTTCGGCAGTCAGGCGATTGGCGGCGTCGTCAATGTGATCGACCGGCGGATCCCGATCAGCAGGCCCGAAGACGGGTTTCACCTTGATGCCTTGGCCGCTGCCGATACGGCGTCCAATCTGCTGAGCGGCGGGGCATCGGTTGATGTTGCCGTCGGCCAAACCCTCGTGCTGCATTTTGATGGCTCGTACCGCAATACCGATGACGTCGAAATTTCCGGCTTTCAATTGGCACCCGGCCTGCGTGCGAGTGTTCTCGCCGATGCCGATGACCTTCAGGCTGACGGCGATATCGCAGGGGCCGCAGCATTGCGCACCGGCGCCAATCAGCGCGGGTTTGTTCCCAACACTGCCACGGAAACCTACGCGCTTAGCGGCGGGTTTGGCGTAATCGTCGGCGAAAGCACGCTTGGTGCGTCGGTCGGGTATTACGATTCAAATTATGGCCTTTCTACCCGGCCGGGCGGAGAAGAAGGGGTCACTATCGGCCTTGAACAATTGCGGGCCGATTTGCGGGCCGATGTTGCCTTGGGCGATGGATTTTTCTCACGGCTCAAACTGCGCGGCGGCTTTTCCGATTACACCCACACCGAATTTGAAGGTGCCGAAGTTGGCACTGTGTTCGATACCCAGTCGATCGAAGCCCGATTGGAGCTGGCCCAGCGATCAGGCGGGGTGATTGGCGCACAATACACCTTCCGCGATTTCCAGGCGATTGGTGATGAAGCGTTCGTACCGCCCAACGAAACCACTCAGCTTGCAGTGTTCACCGCGCAGGAAATCGATTTTGGCGCGCTCCAGCTTGAAGGCGCTGGGCGCTATGAAAATGTGGATGTCGAATCGCAAACGCTGGGATTGCAGCGTGGTTTCGATCTGTTCTCGGGGGCTGCATCGCTGGTGTTCGCGCCGGGCAATGAGGATATCCGCTTTGGGGTTACCGGATCGCGTTCCGAACGCGCTCCCGCTGGCGAGGAATTGTTCGCCGACGGTCCGCACGTGGCGACCCAGATCTTTGAAATCGGTGATGCGAACCTCGACGTTGAAAGCGCGTGGGGGGCCGAAGCATTCGCGCGCGGAAAGATCGGCGCTGTCACATTCAGCGCATCGGTTTATCGCCAGTGGTTCAACAATTTCATCTACCTGGAAGACACGGGCACCATCCAAGACGACCTGCCGGTGTTTGTGTTCCTGCAACAGAATGCCGATTTCTTCGGGGCCGAGGGCGAGATACGCGCGCCATTGATCGATAATGATGGGTTCGCGCTGATTGCCGATCTGCGCGCATCGTTTGTCGAAGCCGAATTCGACGATGGGACCAACGCCCCCCGCATTCCGCCGCTTTCGCTGTTTGGCGCATTGGAGGCGCAGACCGGCATGTTCGATCTGCGCGGCGAAGTGCAATACTTCGCCGCACAGAATGATATCGCCGCGTTTGAAACGTCAACCGACGGCTTTACCTTTGTGAATGCGTTTGCGACCTTCCGTCCGTTTAAGGCGAGCCAGAAGGTATCGGTTCAGGTTGCTGCCGATAATATCTTCGACGTGAACGGTCGCCGCCATGCCAGCTTCACCAAAGACTTTGTGCCGCTGGCAGGCCGCAATTTTCGTGCGAGCGTGCGGCTGAGTTTTTGATCAACCTTGTGGGTCCCCGCCTGCGCGGGGACTCACAGATTATCAATCCTCAACTGCAAAGGTCAGTTCGGCGTGTTCTTCCAACCGCTTGACCAGATCTTCGCCCAGAAACGACCCCGGCGTGCCGATCCCGCCCGGCTTGTCACACGCCAGCAGCGCGATCCCGGTTTCTGTCAACATCCGGCAGGTTGAACCATAGCCCGGATCAAACCGGCCCTTGACCCCGTATTGCAGCCGGCCCCCGTCCGCCATGTCGGCGACGAACACGACATCGTAAAAGCCGTTTTCACGCTCTTCCTTGGTCGGGCCTTCGCCGGGCTTGGGCGGCTTGGCACCGAACGGGTTCTTCATAAATTCCAGCGCCGCGTTGGCTGCGGCCTTGCCCGCTTCGCCGGGGCTGGTCAGCATCATTTCGTCATACTGGAAATCGGTGCCGTAAGGGTGGCCGAGCAGAAAATTGGTGCGGTGGACGTTTTTGGTGTTGATCGGTGCCATCACGAACGGCGCGGACCACTTGCCCAGATCATCCTCATACGACGGGATCATGCCGGACGGCTGACTTGGCCCGTCGAACCCCGGCGTCAGCGCAAACGGATTGCGCAGCACGTTGATCAGCGATGGGCTTTTGGCCGCAGCTTTCATCGTCGCGCCAAGGCTGGCCGCCGTCCCGCCCGAAAATGTGCCCTGCATCGCGCGCATCCGCCCGCGAATGCGCGGCGCAGGCTTGCCAAAGCGGGCGACGCACGCCTGCTGGGTCATCATCACGCCAAGATCGAATGGGATCGAATCGAACCCGCTGGAAAAACAGATCCGCGCGCCGCTGGCTTCGGCAGCGGCGTGATGCTGCGCGATCTTTTCCGCCATCCACGCCGGCTCGCCGCACAGATCGGCGTAATCGGTGCCCGTGGCAACGCAAGCGGCGATCAGCTTGTCACCGTAAAGCTGGTACGGGCCGACGGTCGTCAGCACGACACGGGTGCGTTCGCACATCGCTTCAAGATCGGCGCTGTCATCGGCGTTTGCGACCACCAATGGGGTGGCGGCTGGCGCGCCGATCAGATCGCGCACTTCCTCCAGCTTGGCCAGACTGCGGCCTGCCATCGCCCACGTCGGTCCATCAGCGCGCGCGCCGTAATGCGTGCTGAGATATTCAGCGACAAGCCGCCCGGTGTATCCGGTCGCGCCGTAGATGATGATGTCGAATTCGCGGGTGGTCATGGTTTGCCCTCGTTACGCTCGTGCTGAGCTTGTCGAAGAACAGATTAGGCGCATCGGGGATGCTTCGACAAGCGCAGCGTGAGCGGAAAGTGCTCTAAAGCTTAGGCAGCGTCACCCCGCGTTGGCCCATATATTTGCCCGCCCGGTCTTTGTAGCTGACTTCGCACCGTTCATTGCCTTGTAGGAACAGGAATTGGCACGCGCCTTCATTGGCGTAGATTTTCGCAGGCAGCGGGGTGGTGTTGCTGAACTCCAGCGTGACGTGCCCTTCCCAGCCCGGTTCCAACGGCGTCACGTTCACGATGATCCCGCAGCGCGCATAGGTGCTTTTGCCCAGGCAGATCACCAGCACATCTTCGGGCACGCGGAAATATTCGACCGTGCGGGCCAGCGCGAACGAGTTGGGCGGGATGATGCAGACATCGGTTTCGCGGTCGACAAAGCTGGCGGGATCGAATTGCTTCGGATCGACCACCGCCGAATTGACGTTGGTGAAGATCTTGAACTCCGGCGCGACCCGTGCGTCATAGCCATAGGATGACAGACCGTAGGAAATCACCCCGTCGCGCCGCTGGGCCTCGACGAACGGCTCAATCATCGCGTGCTGCAGCGCCTGCGCGCGGATCCATTTGTCGGAGAGAATCGCCATGCCGCTGTGTTTCCCGATGGACGCATTGCCAGCAAGGGGCAGCCCGGAATTATCCGGATATGTCTGCTTCAGGCGGCAGTGGCGGCTGCTTCACGGAAGGTAATGAGCCGGCGTTGATCTTCGTCCCACAAGGTCAGCATCGTGGTTCTGAGCGTTTGAAACGCCGTAAAGCGGTTGAGCGTGCCGAGTGCGGGATAGGCGGCGAGCACTTCCGGCAGGCGATAAAACGGGATACGGCTGGCGAGGTGATGCACGTGGTGCACCCCAATGTTCGCAGTGAACCAGCGCAGCGGCTGCGGCAAATCCAAGTGCGAACTGCCATGCAAAGCCGCTTCGTGGAACGACCAGTCGGCACCCTTGTCCCAATGCGATTGTTCAAATTGGTGCTGGACGTAAAACAACCACACCCCGGTCGACGCGGCGATCAACAGTGCGGGGATTACCACCACGACCGTAGTGCCAAGCCCGAAAAAGTAGATCAGGGTGCCAAGGATGGCCGCTGTCGCGAGGTTGGTGGCCATTGAGCTGACCCAGTATTCCGACCCCTGTTTCATCAAGCCGATGGGCAAGCGATGACGCAGCAGAAACAGGTAGGCCGGGCCGACCCCAAACAGCACCACCGGATGGCGGTAAAACCGATAGGCCAGCCGTTTCAGGCGGCCAAGCGCGTTAAATTCTTTGACCGTCAGGGTGTCAACATCGCCAAACCCGCGCGCATCAAGATTGCCGGTATTGGCGTGATGCAGCGTGTGCGAGCGTTTCCAGCAATCATACGGAGTGAATGTCAGCACGCCCAGCGCGCGTCCGGTCCAGTCATTGCCCGCGCGTTTGGGCAGAAACGATCCATGCCCGCAATCATGCTGGATGATGAATGTTCGGAGCAACAGCAACCCCGCCAGCGGCGCGAGCGCAAGCGCGATGTAATAGCCAGCATTGATCGCAAACAGCATTGCAAGCATCACGGCAACGAACGGCGCGACTGTAATCACCAGTTCCCAGATGCTGCGGCTGGTGCGGGCCTTGGTGAAGGGCTTAAGCTGCGAAACGAGCTTTCGCGGCTCAAACGGCGCAGCATTCGCGCCAGCGACTGGCGTTTCATCGCGCACTAAATTGCTCGTCAAAACAATAAATTCCAATCTTGATCCAAGCATCTTTGTCGAACCAGCATCCGATGCGGGCCAAACAAGCGCAATCATTCCAGTGCATCGCCTTATAGGTAATAGGCGTCAAATGGCGCGGTGCAACGGGGACCGATGCGCAGAATGCAAATTCAGTTACGTTTGCAGCCCGTTGTTAGACGCCGATATACCCGCCAGCTTCAACCCGCCGCCAATAGGCTCGCATTGCCGCCTGCTGCTGTGGTGTCGATTGTCATCACCCGCTCGGTTGCGAACCGCGCCAGATAATGCGGGCCGCCCGCTTTTGGCCCGGTGCCCGACAGGCCTTCACCGCCGAACGGCTGGCTTTCCACCACCGCGCCAATCTGATTGCGATTGACGTAGAAATTGCCGACCCGCGCGCGCGATTGTACGAACCGCCGGGTTTCGGCGATGCGGCTATGCAGGCCAAGCGTGAGGCCGAAACCAGCGGCGTTAATGTCATCCACCACCTGCGCCAACTCGCCCGCTCGGAACCGCACCACGTGCAGGATCGGGCCGAAATGTTCGCGGCTCAGGTCGCTGATCGAACTTATTTCGACGATGGTGGGAGCGACGAAGCAGCCCTTGGCGGCGTCATCCGGCAAGGGCAGGCGCGTCACGATCCGCCCGCTCGTCTCGCAGTGCGCGACATGGTGTTCCAGCGCGGTTTGCGCATCGCGATCAATCACTGGGCCGACATCGGTGGACAGATCAGCCGGGTCGCCGATGGTCAGCGCGGCAAATCCGCCGCGGATCATCGCCAGCACCGGACCGGCGATATCCTCCTGCAAATACAGCACCCGCAAGGCCGAACAGCGTTGCCCCGCACTTTGGAAACTGCTGGCGAGCACATCGCGCACCACCTGTTCGGGCAGCGCCGAGCTATCGACGATCATCGCGTTCTGCCCGCCGGTTTCGGCAATCAGCGTGGCAATCGGCCCATCGCGGCCCGCCAGCGCGCGGTTGATCGCGCGGGCGGTTTCGGTTGATCCGGTGAACGCCGCGCCTGCAAGCCGCGGGTCGGCGGTAATCATCTGGCCGACCGCACCTGCACCGGGGAGCAGTTGCAACGCGTCGGCCGGGATGCCCGCTTCATGGCACAGCTTCACCGCGAGTGCGGCGATCAACGGGGTCTGGGGCGCGGGCTTGGCAATCACGCTGTTCCCAGCAGCAAGCGCGGCAGAGGCCATGCCGATAAAGATCGCCAGCGGGAAATTCCATGGGCTGATCGCGGCAAACACCCCGCGCCCGTGCAGCGAGAGCGAGTTTTCCTCTCCCGTCGGCCCCGGCAGAATGGTGGGGGCAGCAAATTGTCGGCGCGCTTCGGCGGCGTAATACCGCAGGAAATCCACCGCCTCGCGCAGTTCGAGCACGCCGTCGAGCAGCGTCTTGCCCGCTTCGCGCTGGCATAGTGACAGGAATTCGGCGGCGTGGGCTTGAAACAGGTCGGCGGCTTCTTCGAGCAGCAGCGCGCGCGCTTCGCCGCCCAGCGCATCCCAGCCGGGCTGGATCGCGGCGGCGCGGGTGAACGCTGCATCAACCTCGTCGGCGGTCGCATCGCGGCGAGTGCCGACCACAGCTGACAGGTCATGCGGCATGGTGATCAGGGCAATCTCCCCCGCCGCCGCGCCAGCGAAAGTCGGCTCGGCGCTCCAGTGGACGTTTTTGAGCGACGCGAGGCGTTCCATCAGCGGTTCGCGCACCGTGGGGTCAGACAAATCAATCCCGGCGCTGTTCACGCGGGCACCGAAAATGTCCTTGGGCAAGGGGATCGCCGGATTGCGGCGCGGGGCGAGCGCGGCGAGTTCTGCCACCGGATCGCCGACCAGCGCCGCTGCGGGAATATCCGCGTCGCCCATGCGGTTCACAAAACTGGTGTTCGCCCCGTTTTCGAGCAAGCGGCGCACCAGATAGGCGAGCAGTTCCTTGTGCCCGCCAACCGGGGCATAGATCCGCACCGGGGTCGGGTTGTTGCCTTCGATCCGGCGGAGCGCTTCGTAGACTTCCTCGCCCATGCCGTGCAGGCGTTGGAATTCGAAATTGGCGGTGGTCGCCATGCTCTTGATCGCGGCGATGGTATAGGCGTTGTGCGTGGCAAAGGCCGGGTGCAGCACGTCGGCATGTTCAAACAACCGTGCCGCGCAGGCAAGATACGACACATCGGTCGCGACCTTACGGGTGAACACCGGGTAATCAGCATAGCCGCCCACTTGCGTCAGCTTGACCTCGCTGTCCCAATAGGCGCCCTTGACCAACCGCACGAACAGTTTGCGCCCGTGCCGCCGCGCCAGTTTCCCGGCCCAATCGCACACCGCAACGCCGCGTTTCTGGTACGCCTGAACGGCAAGGCCAAACCCGTCCCAGCGGTTGCCATCGGGGCGGCGGAACAGATCGTCATCAGCAGCCAATGCCTCGATAATGTCCATGCTGAGTTCAAGCCGTTCGGCCTCTTCGGCATCAATCGTGAAATGGATATCGGCATCGCGCGCACGGATCGCCAGCGCTTTGATCACCGGCACCATCGCCGCGCGCGCCGCGTCGGCGTGGAAGAACGTGTATTGGGGATAGAGCGCCGACAGCTTGACCGAAATCCCCGGTGATGCGGTTACCCCTGCGCCAGACTCACGCGCCAGCCGGTCCAGCGCGGCTTCGTAACTGAGCCGATATTTTTCGGCATCGGCAAAGGTCATCGCGGCCTCGCCCAGCATGTCGAAACTGTGGGTGACGCCCTGCGCGCGTTCTGGCGCGGCGCGCTTCAACGCTTCGTCAATCGTGCGGCCGAACACGAATTGCCCGCCCAGGATTTTCATCGCTTGGCCGGTCGCGGTGCGGATCACCGGTTCGCCCAGCCGGTTGATCGCCCGCTTCAGTGCCCCGCCCATCCCGCGTTGGCGCGCGTCAGGCGGATCGAGCACTTCGCCGGTGAGCATCAACGAAAATGTCGCTGCGTTGACGAAGGTTGAACTGCTTGTCCCCAGATGCTCGCTCCAGTCGATTGCGCCGATCTTGTCGCGGATCAACGCATCGGCGGTGACAGCGTCGGGCACCCGCAGCAACGCTTCGGCCAGGCACATCAGCGCGATGCCTTCTTCGGTGTCGAGCCCGTATTGCTGCAAGAACGCATCGATCCCGCTGGCCTTGTGTGCGCGCGCGCCTTCGATCAGGCGCACCGCGAGCGCGGCGGCAGCGGTGTGCACCTGCGCGGCAGGCGCGGCCTGATCCAGCCGTTCAGCGATGCAGGCTTCTTCCTCAAGCCGGTAGGCGCGGCGCAAATCGCTGCGGTCAAGGGCGGGGAAGGCGGCGTCAGCATCTGCCATTTGTGATTTCACCTGAAACGATTCGGGCCGGAAAACCGCGCCTTGAACCGGTGCAGGCTGCGCTTCAAGCGCGCTGTTTGCAACACTCCGCAGCAGGTGCGTCTTGATCGCACGGCCCCGCCCGGTTAGTCCGGCTGCGGGATCAACGGGGGCTTCTAACATGCGCATGTTCTGCTTCCACTGCCGGGATGGCGAAGACGGCGGACGGCTGCGCGCAATCCACCGCCCCGCGCACCTCGATTTCATCCACGCCAATGCCGATCATTTCGTGATCGTCGGCCCGCTGAAGAACGCCGACGGGCTGATCATCGGATCGCTGCTGATCGTGAAAGCCGCAGACGAAGCCGCCGCGCGCACGGTGCTGGCAGGCGACCCCTACCTGACCGGCGGGGTATGGCAGCTGATCCGGGTAGACGAGTTCACCCCGCTGCTGGGCGATTGGGCTTAACCTTCACGGCGGCGCCGGCACGGCAAAAACCCGGAGCCTTGCGACTCCGGGTTTTCCTGCCTTGTCCCTTGGGGGCGTAAGGGCGCCGACAGCGCTGGGTCTTACCGCAGCAGCGACAGTACGTTCTGCTGCGACTGGTTGGCCTGTGCCAGAATGGCGGTCGAAGCCTGGCTGAGGATCTGGGCCTTTGCCAGTGCGGTCGTTTCTGCCGAAAAATCGGTGTCTTCGATCCGCGAACGGGCATCGGTCAGGTTGGTCGACGTGGTCGTCAGGTTGTTGATCGCCGATTCAAGCCGGTTCTGGCCCGCGCCCAGCGATGAACGTGCAGTGTTCACACTCGACAGCGCTGTATCGACGTTGGTGACTGTGGTTGCCGCATTGGCAACCGTGTCCACGGCCAGCGCCGCAGCGGTGATGACAGCGCCATCAATCCCGGTGCTGGTCAGCGCCACGGTTCGGCCCGCGTCGATCTGAATATCGACCGTCACATCGGTGCCAGCGGTGGTGCTGAACAGCGTCACGCCGTTGAATTGGGTGTTGGTGAGAATGTCGCTCACCTGTGCGGCCAATTCGGTGACTTCGGTATTGAGGAAGCTGCGGTCTTCAGCGTCAAGCGTGCCGTTCTGCGATTGCACGGCCAATTCGCGGACCCGTTGCAGGATGTTGGATACTTCTTCCAGCGAGCCTTCAGCGGTCTGCGCCAGCGCAATCCCGTCGTTGGCGTTACGGATGCCCTGGTTCAACGCCCGAATGTCCGATGTAAAGCCGGTGGCGATCGAAAGGCCGGCGGCGTCATCTGCCGCGCTGTTGATGCGGCGGCCGGTCGACAGACGTTCGCTGGCGGTGGCGAGCAGTTTGGTAGCGTCGTAGTTGGCGTTGCTGGCACGCAGCGCCGAGATGTTGGTGTTGATCACGGTCATGATAATAAACTCCCGAATGGTCAGGCAGCACGAATAAGCCCGTCGCTGCTGGCAACTAGAGCGGCTGTCTGCCGGAATGTTTAAGTCCGCAAAATAATCGCTGTAAATCATATAGTTACGAGATCAGCCCGCGCCCTGTCAGCCAGTGCGGCGGTCGCTGCGCCCGTTTGCGACTGCGCGCGACATAAGGAATGCTACGGGGGCTTAAATTTGCCTCATCTCCAGCGTCCCGGCGGCAGAGGATTGCCGTAAGCACAAACAAGGGGCCGCGATGACAACTCCAGCAACCACCACAACGCACTGCGCATCCGATCACGCAACGCTGATCGGGATGACCGTGCCGCTGATGGGTGTCCGTTGGCAGCGCGACCGGATCGTTCTGAGCAACGCGGCGGAGGCGCGTGCCACAGGTGCGCGCGCAGGAATGGTCGGGATTGCACTGGCGCAGTCCGATGCGCCCGCAATCTGCCTCACCGCGCCTGCGCACGTGGCGCTGACCTATGACCCGGCGGAATTGGGCGATGCGCGCGCGGCGTTGATCGCTGCCTCGGCGCGGGGGGGCTGGCCGATTGCCGCCGATCCGCATTCGCTGGCGCTGTTGACGCTGGCCGAACGGATTGCTGCGAGCGAGATCCCCGTGCTGCTCGAAGGGCCGACCGGCACCGGCAAAGAAGTGCTGGCGCAGTTCATCCACCGGCTATCCCCGCGCGATACCGGCCCGTTTGTCGCGGTCAATTGCGCGGCCATGCCCGAAGCGATGCTGGAAGCGCTGCTGTTCGGCCACCGCAAGGGCGCATTTACCGGCGCGGCTGACGCAGCCGAGGGGTTGTTCCGCGCGGCGGATAAAGGCACGCTGCTGCTCGACGAAATCGGCGAACTGCCGCTGGCATTGCAAGCCAAGCTGCTGCGCGCATTGCAGGAAGGCGAAGTGTTGCCGCTGGGCGCGACCCGCCCGATCAAGGTTGATGTGCGGGTGATCGCCTGCACCAACCGGCAGCTTGCCGCCGAGGTTGAAGCCGGGCGGTTCCGTGAAGACCTGCTTTATCGTCTTAACGTCTTCCCCTTGCGGTTGCCTGCGCTGCGCGACCGGGCGGGTGATATTGCGCCGCTCGCATTCGGGATGCTGCTGCGCCATGCTGCGGCAAAAGGTCGCCCGAGCTGGATCGAACGCGGCGCGCTGTCTTTGCTCGAAGCGCATCCGTGGCCCGGCAATGTCCGCGAGCTGGAAAATGTCATCCGCCGCGCGATCTTGCTGGCTGACGGCGCAGCGGTGATCACCGGGCAGCATATCGTGTTTGATACAGCGGTGCGTCCGGTTACCGTAAACCCAGCCAATCCTTGGTCAGCCGCAGCGGCGGGCGCGGGAGTGCCGGTCAATCCGGCGCGCTCGCTGTCCGATGTGGCATTTGCATCCGAAGCCCGCGCGATCACTGAAACGCTGGCCGATCATTGCGGCAATCGCGCCGCGACCGCGCGCAGCCTTGGCATTTCTGAACGCACCTTGCGCTACCGCCTCGCATCGATGCGCGGCGCGGGCCTGATGGCGCTGGGCGGTGCGGCATGAACGGTTTGGGGGCCGCCATCGGTGTCCAAGATGTCATGGCGCTGCGCCAACAGGTGCTCGCCCGCAGCACGTCGTTGCGCGAAGTGCGCGCGGCGAGCGAGGGGGAGCAGGCATTCGCGCCAACCCGGATTCCGGGCGGCGGGTTTGCCGACACGCTCACCACCGCATTGCGCCAGGTTAGCGCGGTGCAGGCGCGATCAGGCGAGTTGCAGGCCGGGTATGAACGCGGCGCAGTGACCGATATCGCCCAAGTGGTGCTGGCCCGGCAGGAAGCCGGTGTCGCATTCGAGGCGACCTTGCAGGTGCGCAACAAGTTGCTGACCGCATATCAAGATATCATGCGGATGGGGGGCTAAACCGTGGCCGATAATAGCTTTGCGGTTGCTGCTGATGCAGCGGGCCCACCAATCACAGGCTGGCGCGCGATGCTGCCTGCCCCGCTGGCAGAATTCGCCGCGCAGCCTGCGCTGTCACGCGCATTGCCCGCCTTGATTGGGGTGGGCGCGCTGGCGGCGGCGGGTGCCTTGTGGATGAGCCTGTCGTCCGGCCCCGACCGGCTGCTGTATAGCAGCCTGACCGATATCGAACGGGCCAAGGTGGTCGAAACGCTGGACACCGGCGGGATCGGCTACACCATCGACAATTCCACCGGCGCGCTGTCAGTATCGGAAAACGATCTTTACCGCGCGCGGATGCTGGTTGCCAGCGACGCCGGGATCGCTGCGCCCGAAGGTGCGAGCGAGATGCTCGACGCGATGCCGCTTGGCACCTCGCGCACGCTCGAAGGCGAGCGCCTGCGGTTGGCGCGCGAACGCGAACTGATGTTGACCATCCGCGAAATTGACGGAATCGAAAGCGTTCGCGTCCACCTCGCCACGCCCGAACGATCGGTGTTTGTGCGCGAAAACAACGCGCCGTCCGCATCGGTGATGGTGCGGATGGTGGGCGGGCGCGGGCTGTCGCAAAGCCAGGTCGAAGCAATCGTCAACCTGGTCGGCGCATCGGTGCCGGGCCTGAGCGCGGATGCGGTGCGGGTGGTTGACCAGAACGGCCGCCTGCTATCGTCCCCGCACGAACAAGCCACCGACGGACTGATGCTGCAACGCGAGTTTGAAGCCAAACTGCACGAACAGGTCGATGCGCTGTTGCTGCCGTTGCTGGGCGAAGGCAATTTTTCCGCGCAGGTGCAGGTCGAACTCGATCAGAACGAAGTCACCTCGGCGCGCGAAACTTATGACCAGGACGGCGCGGTGCGCACAAGCAGCGAACGCAATTCATCGCGCGCGGGCGCAGCCCCGGTGGGCGGTGTGCCGGGTGTAACAGCCAACACTCCGCCGCCCGATGCCACGTTGGTCAATGGCGCGCCGCAGCCAGCCCCTGCGACTCCGGCAGGCGCTGGCGCTGGGGCTGGCCCAACCGACACCGAAACCGCCATCGACCGCAATTACGAATTGGGGCGCGAGGTTGCTGTTACCACCGCGCGGCCCGGCGGTTTGCGGAAGCTGTCAGTGGCCGTCGCGGTGAGCAATGATGCGTTGAAAGCCGCTGCCCCGCTGACCGCCGCCCGGCTTGAAGCGCTGGTGAGCGCGGCGGTGGGCAGCAATACCGAGCGCGGCGACCAGATCGAAGTGGTGGCGAGCAAATTTGAACCCACCGATCTGGAACCCCCGGCGTTTTACGAAGAACCGTGGTTTGCGATGCTGGTGCGATACGGCACGGCGTTGATCGCAGTGCTGCTGGTGCTGCTGCTGGCGGTGCGTCCGCTGATTGGGATGCTGCGCGGGCGCGGCGCGACTGCGGCTTTGGCGGACGGCGCGCCAAATGCGATGATCGGCAGCGACGTCGGGGCGACTGCAAACGGCGCTGCGCTGAACGCAGGCAGCAATGATGCATCAATCGGTGATTTGCCCAAGCAGGTCGAACTTGCCCGGCGGCTGGCCGCCAGCCAGCCCGAACGCGCGGTCGAAGCCTTGCAACGGATGCTCGAAGCGCCCGCACCTCGCAGCCCGGAAGTTAGCGCATCATGAGCCTTGAAGCCGATACCTTGCTGAGCCGGGTGGACCGCGCGGCGGTGTTCCTGATGCTGCTGGGCGATGACGAGGCGACCAGCCTGCTGTCGCGCCTGTCGCCCGACGAGCTGCAAAAGCTGGGCGTAGCGATGATGGCGCTGGGCGAGATCGATCAGCCGCGCATGGCCGAGGCAATGGCCGATTTTGCAGGCGAGGCCGCGCGCGAAATGCTGCCCCAGCGCGGCCGCACCGACCGGGTGCGCACGCTGCTCGACAGGGCGCTCGGCCCGGCGCGCGCGGACAGCATGATGCAGCGGATCGAGCCAGACGCCGCCCCGCGCAGCCTTGAAATGGCGCACTGGCTGGCACCGACAGTGCTGGTCAAGCTGATCCTGGATGAACACCCGCAGGTGATCGCGGCGCTGTTGCTGCTGATCGAACCCGAACCGGCAGCCGAAATTCTGGCGATGCTGCCGCTCGAACTGCAATCGCTCGTGGTTGAACGGGTGGCGCGCAGCGGGGCCATATCGGCGCAGGCGATTGCCGCCATTGACACGCTGCTGACCCAGCGGATCAGCGCGACCTTTGGCACAGCAGCGCTCACGCTGGGCGGCCCGCGCGAAGCGGCCAACCTGATCAATCTGGCCGCAGGCGAACTGCGCCAGACGGTGCTGCCAGCGATTGCCAGCCGCGATGCGCCGCTGGCGAGCCGGATCGAAGACGAATTGTTCACGTTTGAAATGCTGTTTGCGCTTGATCCGATGGCGATGGGCCGGCTGCTGCGCGATGTCGACAGCGAGAAACTGGTCGATGCGCTCAAAGGCCTCAAAGACCCAGAGCGCACGCCGTTCTTCGCCGCCATGTCGAGCCGTGCGGCTGACGGGGTCAAGGATGAGATTGAACTGCGCGGACGGCTTTCCAAGGCCGACGTCGCCGCCGCGCAGAAAGCCATCGTCGAAATCGCGCGCGCGCTGGCCGATGCTGGCGAAATTGTGATCGGGAGCGGCAATGGCGAATTTGTCTGATTGGATGGGCGCACTGCCCGGAACCAGCGGAGCGCCGCCGCGCGCAACGCCGCCGGATTGGCTAGCGTTGATGGGCCAGCCAGCGGATTTTCGTGAGGCATTCCGGTTTGGCGCGCCCGCCGCCGAGGATCACGACGCTGCGCCGGTGCCCTCGCCCGACCCGGCCGAAGCTGCCATCGCCCGCGCGTTCGCCGACGGTCGGGCCGCTGGGCGCACGGCCGCGCAGGCGGAAGCAGAAGCGGCCACCGCGCGCCAACGCGCGCTGCGCCTCGCCTTCCGCTCGCTGGATGAAACCGCGCGCGATGCACTGGCCGATGATCTGGCCGAAACCGTGCTGGCGCTGTGCAACAGCGCGCTGGCGGGATGCGCGGGTGATCGCGCGGCCTTGCTGGCCCGCTGCCACGCGGCGGCGCGGCGGATCGGCGGCGCGGCAGAAACGCTCAACCTCCACCTCCACCCCGATGATCTTGCGCTGCTCGGCCCCGATGCGATTGGCGGCTGGCAAGTGACGCCCGACCCGGCGCAGGAACGCGGCGGATTGATGATCGAAGGCGCAGACGGCGTGATCAGCGATGGCCCTGCTGAATGGCGGCGCGCGATTGCTGCGGCGGTGCGCGGATGATCGCCGAATTGCAGCTCGATCTCGCCCGCATGCGCAGCGCGCCGGTGGCCAGCGGCCCGGTGCTGACCGGCCGGGTGGTGACCTGCGACGGCGGGCTGATCGAGGTTGAAGGCCTGCCGTTGCCGGTCGGATCGCTCGGCAGCATTGAAAATGACGCGGGCGCAGAATGCCTTGCCGAAGTGATCGGGTTTCGCGCTGGGCATTCGCTGATGATGCTGCTGGGCGATACGATGCTGCTGCGCCCCCACGCGCGGGTGCGGGCGCTTGGCAATCCGGGCGAGGTGCGGGTTGGCCCGGCCTTGCTGGGCCGCGCGGTTGATGCGTTGGGCGATCCGATTGATGGCGGCCCGCGGCTGGATCTCAAACAGACCTGGCCGCTGGCTGGCAAACGCGAAGGCGCATTGGAGCGCGCCAGCGTGCACGTGCCGTTCGATTGCGGGGTGCGCGCGATCAATGCGCTGGCGACGATGGGCGTGGGCCAACGGCTGGGCATTATGGCCGGATCGGGCGTGGGCAAATCGGTGCTGGTCGATACCATCGCGGGCCACGCGGTCGCCGATGTTACCGTGGTCGCGCTGATTGGCGAGCGCGCCCGCGAAGTTTCGGATTTCGTTTCCCGCCACATGGCGGGGCATCGGCGGGGCGGCATCGTGGTGGTCGCCGTCCCCGCCGATCATGCGCCCAATCTGCGGCTGCGCGCGGCGCAATATGCCAGCGCGATTGCCGAATATTTCCGCGCCCAAGGCAAGCGCGTGCTGCTGATCCTCGACAGCCTGACCCGGGTGGCGCACGCCGCGCGCGAATTGGCGCTGGTCTTGGGCGAACCGGGCGCAGCGCGCGGCTATCCCCCGTCCGCGCTGGCGGCAGTAACGCGGCTGGTTGAACGCGCGGGCAATTCGGCGCGGACGGGCGGCGCGGTGACGGGCATTTACACCGTGCTGGCTGACGGCGATGATACCAACGACCCGGTGGTCGATACCGCGCGCGCCATTCTGGATGGGCACATTGTGCTGTCGCGCGGCTTGGCTCAGCGCGGGCATTATCCCGCGATTGATGTTCCGGCGAGCCTGAGCCGGGTAATGGACGATCTGGTGCCGCCCGCCATCGCCGCCGCGTCGCGCCGCCTGCGCGCATTGATTGCGGCGCGCGAAGATAACCGCGATCTGGTGCTGATGGGGGCATACCGCGCAGGCAGCGACCCATTGCTGGACGAGGCACTGGCGCTGTCGGGCGTGATCGATGCATTTCTGACCCAGACGCGCGGCGCAGCGGAGCCGCTGGCCGATAGCCATGCCGCGCTGGCGCAGCTGATGGGGAACGGCGATGGATGAGGCCCGCCGCCTCGCCCTGATCCAGCGCCAGAGCCTGATCGCCGATGTTGCGCGCAAACAGGCGCTGCGCGGACTGGCCGAAGCGTTAGATACCGAGGCGCGCAGCACTGCGCTGGCGGATAAAAGCCGGGTGCTGGTGGCTGCCAGCACCGCGCAGCCGGGTGCCACCACCGGCGCATTGCTGCGCAACCGCGCGGCGTTTGCCGCCAGTCTGACCCAGCTTGCCGTGATCGCCGGAAAAGCAGCAGGTGATGCCGCGCGCCAGACCATTTGGCAGGCCGAAACGCTGGCGCTGGCCGAAACCCGCGCCAAACGGCTGGCTGAACGCAGCGGCGAAGCCCGCGCAGCGCTGGAATTGGTTAAGGCGCGGCGGGCCGAAGCCCACGCCGTATCATCGCTGGCACGCAAATTGCAGTCAACGCCGGGGGCCTGATCCCCGCGTCAAGGATAACGCCGCAATGATCCCGTTAATGTCCGACTTTGCCGTCCCCTCTGGCTCACCTCTGCCTGGCGGAACCGCGTCCGGTTTGCATCCGCAACCGGGCGCGGCTCTGCCCGGCGGCGCAGCGGCGCGGGATTTCGCCGGGCTGCTCAACGCCGCATTGCCCAACGAACAGCCCGCCGCTGCTGCTGCGCCGATCGCAACAACCCCTGAACTGCTGCGCGAACCGCCGCAGCCTCCGGCGAACCGATTGCCGCGCGGCACGATTGTGCCGGACAGCGGCACGGCTTTGCCGGATAAGCCGATCGCGACACAGCCATTGGAACCGGCGCAAATAGGCGCAGACACGTCAGTGGAAACAAAACCAGCCCCGGCCAAACCTACCGATGGCGAAGATGCGGATATCGCAGAGAACGATTTGCCTGCTACTGCGTCCCCGCCCCCGCCCCCGTCCCTGCCCCCGACCCAGCAGCCGCCCCCGCCGCCGCCTGTCCCGATGCCCGTGCCGATTGCGGCGGTAATCCCGTCTCCTGCCAATCCGCCCGCCGCACCGCCCCCCGCACCGTCAGCCCGTTTGGCGGGCCGCGCAGCGCAGCACCCTGGATCGCCGCCGCTGCGGTCTGAAGATGCGCCGCTGCCGGCGCGCGCGGTGCTGACCGATGCGCCGGACGATGCCAAGGATGCGCCCGCACTCCCTTCCTTCCCCGCTTCGCCGCCGGCCGATCCCCAGCCCGCCGCCGCCGCGCCCGCCACCTTCGCAACAGCGGCGGCTGCGCCCGCGCAACCGGCCGCCGCACCCGCCACCGAACGCAGCGAACTGCGCAGCCCTGCGCCGCAGCAGGAAACCACCATCGCAGCCGTGGGCGAACTGCGCGAAGCCCTGCGCGCAGCGCGCCCGGAACTCACTTTGCGCCATGCCGAATTTGGTTTTGTCTCACTGCGGGTGGAAGCCACCGGCGCGCAGGATTGGCGCGCCGTGCTGGCCAGCCGCGATCCCGGCTTTGTCCCGGCGATCCAGGCCGCGTTGGCCGACCGCACAGTGGCGGCGGTTGCCGATACTGCCAGCGCCAATACGGGCCAAAACGGTACGGGGCAAAACGGCACATCTGATCAACGCTACGGGTCTTCCCCTAACGGTGGGCAAGGATCGTCTCAACCATACCTGGCGCAATCGTCATCGCGTGATGGGGGCCAATCTTCGCATCCGCAAAACCGCCAGCCAAGCACCACCAATGCGGTGGCCAGCCGCGTGGGCGAAGCGGAAGCGGAACGGCCCGGCCAAAGCGAGCGCGGCGTGTTCGCCTGATCGGCCAATGGCCGCAGGCGGGCCGCGCGCAGGTCGCGAACAGGGAGTTGAGTGCGCATGTCCAAGGGCAAGGAAAAATCCGACAAGGATGCAGAGGGCGGCGACTCGCCCAAAAAGGGCGGTAAGATCAAGATCATTATCGGCGCGGTGCTGCTGCTTGGGCTTGGTGCAGGCGGCGCATACGGCGCGTTTGCGATGGGCGTGTTCGGCAGCGACGGGCATGATGAACCCGATACCCCAAAGCTGGTGATGAAGGGCGAAGAAGACCCCTACCCGCTGCCCGGCGCAGACGAGAAAAAAGATGAAATGCCGCCGGTGTACGGCGATGGCGGCAGCAAATATCGCACCGTCTATTACAGTTTTGAAGAAACCTTCACCTCCAACCTCGCGGACTCGTCGGGGCTGGTGCAGGTTGAACTGGCCGTATCGACCCGGCGCGATGGCCGCGTGCTGCAATGGGTGCACAACCACGAATTGGCGATCCGCTCAGCGATCCTGTCGCAGCTTGCCGCCACGCCCGAAGCCGAGATTTATGCGGTCGGCGGCAAAGAACGCCTCGCCAAACGGCTGACCGCCGCAATCAACGGCGTGCTTGAGGAAAACGAAGGGTTTGGCGGGATCGATGCGGTGCATTTTCGCGGGTTCTTGGTCCAATGAAAATGTCCCACGATTTCGCCGCCGTGCACGCCGCTGCGCAGCATTGCCGGGAACTCTCCGAACACAGCCGCGCGCGAGGGCTGCGGCCCGAAGACCGCAGCGCGATGATCACCGCATGGCGCAGCGATCTGGCGCGCGCGCTGGCCGATGATTTGTCACCGTTATTGTCGGGTGACCGGCTGGATGTGACCATTGGCGCGCCCGAACCGCTGACCGGCGCGGCGGCGCTGGCGCGGATCGGCGCGGTCGCCGCCAATAGCCTGCTGCGCTTGAACGTCGGCGGTGGACAAAGCGCCGAAACCGCGCTGCTCAGTTTTGATTTCGCGGCGGCCGTATCATTGACCGACCGTTCGTTTGGCGGCGATGGCAGGCCAGCCGCCAGCGTTCCCGAACTGCTGCCGCGCTCTGCTGCGCTGATGGTTGAAGACGCCGCAGCGACGATAGCGGCTGCCATCACCCGGGTCAGTTACGGCGATACGCCCCCGCCTGCTGGCGCTGCCACACGCGGGGGAGTGATCATCCGCTCTGAAAGCGCGGCGCGGCTCAAACCGTTTGATCCTGATGCTGATTGCGTGATCGTGACAATTGCAATTGCCAATCGGCAGGGCTGCGAATGGCAGGCGACGCTGGCGATTACGGCGGAACGGATGGACCGCTTGTTGCCCGGAGGCGGCGGCGCTGTGCCCGTTCGCTCGGCGGCGCGCGGCCCTGCCAGCGGGATGGCAGAACCATTCGCTGCCATGCCGATGACCTTGCACGTGGTGCTGGCCGAATTTGATCTGTCGCTGACCCGGTTGCAGGCGCTCGCCCCCGGTGACCAGATCCCGCTAACGATGGCCCGACAGGTGCCGTTGATGGTGGGCGCGCGTGTGCTGGCCCACGGCAGCATCGGCACCGCCGATGATCACATGGCCATCCGCCTGACCCGTTTGCCCGCTGCTGCCGAAGGATTTGCGCAATGAGTGTTTTTCAACCTGCCGGGCCCAGCCATTTGGCGCAGCGGTTTGGCGATGTTTCCGTGCGGCTGTCGGTCGAATTGGGCCGCACCGAAATGTGCCTGCGCGATGTGTTGAACTTGCGCGAAGGCAGCACGGTGTCGCTTGACCGGCTGACTGACGAACTCCTTGATATTACAGCCAATGGCCGGGTGATCGCGCGCGGCGAAGTGGTGGCGGACAAGGGCCGGTTTGGCCTGCGCATCGTCAGCCTGGTGGGCGAAGACGGGGCGGAAGCGCCGCCGCCCCCTTCTACAAACGCGCCCTCTGCATCCCCGCCTTCAGCGCCATTTGCCGCTGCTGATCTTTCCGCTGGTGCGGCGTCTGACCACGGCGTCGGCGCGGCCGATACATATTGATAGGGGCGCGGCGATGCTTGAATATATTGCGCGGCTGGCCCTGTTGCTGCCGCTGCTGGCGGGCCTGATCTGGGGCAGCCTGTGGCTCACCCGGTTCCTGCAAACCCGGCTGGCCGGGACGCCGGGCACGGGCCGCCATTTGCAACTGCTGGAAACCAGCCTGATTGCGCCGGGGATCAAATTGGCCGTGGTGCGGTTCCACAACCGCGACATTCTGGTCGGGCTGTCCCGGCAAGGCCTCGTCCGGCTGGGCGAAGCGCCCGCCGCTGCGCCAATTGCGGAGAGCGAATGATGCGCCTCCAACTGATCCGCCGCGCGGCATTGGCGTGCCTTGCTGTGTTAACCATGTTTTGGCTGCTCCCCGACGCCGCGCTGGCCGCTCCGGCTGATCCGATGACAGCCGGGGTTGGCACCGCGATAGAACGCGCGCTGGGAAGTCAGGGCGGCAATCAGGGCGCGGGCGAGGATACCCCGCTCAGCACCTCGCTCCAATTGCTGGTGGTGATGGGCCTGCTGACCATTCTGCCATCCTTGGTGCTGATGATGACCAGTTTCCTGCGCATCCTGGTGGTGCTGGCGATTTTGCGCCAAGCGATTGGCCTGCAAGGATCGCCTCCCGGGCAGGTGCTGGCCGGATTGGCGCTGTTCCTGTCGCTGTTCGTGATGGCACCGACGCTCGATCAGGTGAATACCAACGCGATTGCGCCCTATGCCGCCGGAACGATCAGCGCCGATGCCGCGATCAGCACGGCGGGCGAGGCGTTTCATACCTTTATGCTGGCGCAAACGCGCGAAACGAACCTGATCATGTTCACCGACATTGCCGGGGTTGGGCAGGGCAGCGCTGCGTTTGCCAGCGGCGCAGATGTGCCATTTTCAATCCTGCTGCCCGCGTTTATCACCAGCGAATTGCAAACCGCGTTCCAGATCGGGTTCATGATTTACCTGCCGTTTCTGGTGATTGATCTGGTAGTGGCAAGCGTGCTGCTGAGCCTGGGCATGATGACACTGTCGCCCCCGATCATATCGCTGCCGTTCAAACTGCTCCTGTTCGTGCTGGTCGATGGCTGGGCGCTGCTGATGGGCAGCCTTGTGATGAGTTTCGCGTGATGCAGGATGATGCACAGCTGCTCGCGCTGGCGGATCAAACGATGTGGGTCACCGCGCTGATCGCCGGGCCGGTGCTGATCGCAGCGTTGGTGGTGGGCCTGGTGGTCGGTCTGATCCAAGCGGCCACATCGGTCAACGAACAAACCCTCAGCTTTATTCCCAAACTGGCGGTCACCGCGCTGATGTTCGTGGTGCTGGGCGGGGCGATGATGGGGTTGCTGACCGATTTCATGCGCGAAATCATGGCGCAGGTCGCGCAAATTTCGACCTGATCGGCGCGCACGGGCGATGAACATCCTCGATCTCGGCTTCGGCAATCTCGAAGCGCAATTGTGGCAGATCATGTTCCTGTCGATCCGCTGCGGCGCGGCCTTGCTGGCCGCGCCGATGGTGGGCGGCACTGCTGTGCCCGCGCCGGTGCGGATCCTGCTGTCGATCACGCTGGGGTTGTTCATCGCGACCTGGGTGCCGCTGGCCCGCGCGCCCGACATGCTCAGCTTTGCCGCCGTGCTGGCGGTGCTGCACGAAGTGATCGTGGGCCTCGCCTTGGGATTTGTGCTGCAACTGGCGTTCGCCATTCCGTTGATCGCAGCAGAACAGATTGCGGGCACGATGGGCCTTGCCATCGCAACCTCAATCGACCCATCCAACGGATCGCAATCGGGCGCGTTCGGCACGTTTCTGGGACTGGTGCTGTCGCTGCTGTTCTATGTGGTGGGCGGACACCTGCTGTGGTTTGAACTGCTGATCGAAAGTTACCGCCTGCTGCCTGCGGGCAATTATGAATTTGGCGCATGGCGGGCGCAAAATGTCGTGCTGTTCATGGGGTATGTGTTTGCCACCGCTGCGGCGATTGCGCTGCCGGTGGTGCTGGTGTTGCTGCTGGTGCAGGTGGTAACCGGGCTGCTGGCACGCTCTGCCCCGGCGCTCAATCTGTTCGCGCTGGGTCTGCCAGCGGGCGTGCTGGCGGGGATTGCCGCGCTGATTATCGCCATGCCGGTGATGGTTACGCAGATGGAAGGCGTGATCGAAGCCGCGCTTGACCGGGCAGCCGAAGTGGTTGCGGGCCAACCATGAGCGAGCAGACGCCATGAGCGAGCCGACCCCCGGCGAAAAAACCTTCGCCCCCACGCAAAAACGCCGGTCCGATGCCGCCAAGAACGGCGACGTGCTGCGATCACGCGAAGTCGCCACCGTCGCGGCGACCGGCACCGGCGCGCTGGCGCTGGCGGGGCTGGGCGGATGGCTGAATGATGCGCTGGGCGCAACCGCGCGCGCCGGGTTCACGTTTGACCGCGCGACGCTTGATCGGTTTGCGCCGGGCGCGTCGATCATTGATGCAGCAACCGCGCTATTGCCGCCGGTAATGGCGCTGGGACTGCTGGTGGCGGCGGTCACAATTGCATCGCAACTGCTGCTGGGCGAAGGGCGGTTCAACCCCGGCAGCGCCGCGCCCAAGGCATCGCGCGTCAACCCGCTATCGGGGCTGAAACGGATCTTCGGCTGGCAGGGGCTGATCGAACTGGGCAAAGCCATTCTGAAAGTGGGTCTGCTGGGCGCGATCGCGTGGTGGTGGGCGAAAGACCGCGTGCCCGGCCTGCTGCTGCTGGGCCAAAACCCGCTGGAGGTGCAACTGGGCTTCGCGCTTGATGCGTTCACCAGCCTGATCGGCGCTGTGCTGCTGGGCCTGCTGCTGATCGCGGGGATCGATTATCCGCTGCAACTTTTCCAGCGTAACAAACGCCTGATGATGAGCCTGCAAGACCTGCGCGACGAGAACAAGCAATCCGAAGGCTCGCCCGAAATGAAGTCCGCTCGCCGCCAGCGTCAGCGCGATCTGGCGCGCGGCGGGGTCGCCAAGGCGATGAAGGATGCGCAGTTCGTGATCGTCAACCCGCTGCATTTCGCGGTTGCGATGACATATGATCCGGCGCTGGCTCCGGCCCCGGTGGTGCTGGCCAAGGGGCGCGGCGAAACCGCGCTGGCGATGCGCGACATTGCCGGCGAGGCTGGCCTGCCGCTGCTCGAATACCCGCAACTGGCCCGCGCGGTGTATTTCACCACCCGCCCCAATCAGATGGTGCGCGAGGAATTGTATGTCGCCATCGCCGCGCTGGTGGCGTTCGTGATGGCGCTGAAACGCGGCCAACACCCGCGCCGCCCGGTGATCGCGGTGCCGCCCGAGCTGCATTTTGACGGAAATGGCAAACCGCAAGCGGGGTGAGGGGTTGGCGCGCGAACCCCCGCTTATCTCGACCATGTTGGGGGAGCGAGCCGCTACCCCCCGCTCATCCTGAGCCTGTCGAAGGATCCTACGCAACCCCTGCGCCAAGTGTTTCGACAGGCTTAGGGTCAGGACCTATTAACCGCACCATCGAGGCGGCGGAATGGCGAACATATCGGGCGGAAATTCGCGCCGGGAAGGCTGTTTGCCTTTCCAAGGGGATTTCTGGTCGAGATGGAAGCCATTCCGCCGTCCCGAAGGGATTTGGCCAAAAGG
>JBBRFG010000019.1:0-27454 GCA_038224685.1 Sphingomonadales bacterium | reverse complement strand
CCGCAAGGCAAAGGCCCATTTCCGCTCGCAGTGATTTATCACGGCGGGTGCTGGAAAACCGGGATTGCCAGCCAAGCCTACATGGCTGCGCTTGCGACCCGCTGGCAGCAGCTTGGGATCGCCACGCTCAATGTTGATTACCGTGAGGTTGGTGATGGCGGGGGGTGGCCGGGGTCGTTCGTCGATTGGGCCGCATCGGCTCAGGCGATTGACGAGGCGGCGGCGCGTTACCCGATTGACCGTGCGCGCGTAACGCTCATCGGCCATTCTGCCGGGGCTCTGCCGGCGCAATGGCTGGCGACGGCGCAAGGCGCGGACGGCCCGCTTGGCGTGCGGGCGGCGGTCAAAGCGCGCGCCGCCATCGTGCTCGACGGGCCAGCCGATGTCGGGGCAGAGCGGGCCGCGTTCGATACGCTGTGCCAGTTTTCGGCGGTAGAACCCTTCATCGGCGGCGCGCCTGATGGGGTGGCTGCGCGCTATGCCGCTCTGTCGCCAGCCACCACCGCGCCGCAATTGGCCGAAGTGCTGTTCGTGCAGGCCAAGCTGCCCGCGCCGCCCGCCGCCGCGCTGGATGCGATCCGCGCAGGGGGCACGGCGGTAACCGTGCGCGAAAATGCGGGCGCGAGCCACTTTGCGATCATCACCCCCGGCAATTCTGCCTATGAGGCAAACGAGGCAGCGATGCTGGCAGTGTTGAAGGGCGAGCGATGAGCCGATGACCGATCCCGCAATTCCTTCCGAAGCCGATGCTGCCAATGAGCTGATGCGGCTGGCGCGGGCTATCGCCCGGCATGACCGGCTCTATCACGCCGAGGATTCGCCCGAGGTTTCCGACGCTGAATATGATGCGCTGGTGCGCCGCAATGCCGAATTGGAGGCGGCGTTCCCGCACCTGATCCGCGAAGACAGCCCCGCGCGCAAGGTTGGCTACGCCATCGCCGCTTCACCGCTCGGCAAGGTCGCGCACGAGGTTCGGATGATGAGCCTCGACAATGCCTTTTCGCCCGAGGAAGTGGCGGAGTGGTTGGCGCGGATGCGGCGGTTCCTGAGCCTGCCCGAAGGCGAGCCGATGGCGCTCACCGCCGAAGACAAGATTGACGGGCTGTCATGCTCGCTGCGGTATGAAAACGGGGTGCTGGCGCGCGCCGCCACGCGCGGGGATGGGCAGGTGGGCGAGGATGTGACGGCCAATGTCGCGCATATTGCGGATATTCCGCAGACCATACCGCCCGCGCGGGGAGGGGTAGGGGGTGGACCTGCGATGCCCACTGATCTCGCACACCCATCCCCCAACCCCTTCCCTCAAGGGAAGGGGAGTATTCCCGCTGTGTTTGAAGTGCGCGGGGAGGTCTATATGGAAAAACAGGCCTTTGCTGCGCTCAATGCGGCGCAGCAAGAAGCGGGCGGCAAGCTGTTTGCCAACCCGCGCAATGCGGCGGCGGGATCGCTGCGGCAGAAGGATGCAGGCGTCACGGCCCAACGTCCGCTGCGGTTCTGGGCGCATGGCTGGGGCGCGGCGTCCGAGGTACCGGGCGCGACCCAGACCGAGGTCGTCGCAACCTTGCAGGCGTGGGGTTTCCCGATCTCGCCGTTATTCACCCGGATCGAAGGCGATACTGACGCGCTGATCGCGCATTTCAACACGATCGGCGCGGTGCGGCCCGATCTGCCGTATGACATTGACGGGGTGGTTTATAAGCTTGACCGGCTCGACTGGCAGGAGCGCTTGGGCTTTGTTGCAAAAGCCCCGCGCTGGGCGCTGGCACACAAATTCCCGGCAGAGCGCGCCGAAACCGTGGTGCAGGCCATCGACATTCAGGTCGGCCGCACCGGCAAACTGACCCCGGTGGGCAGGCTGGCCCCGGTGCTGGTCGGCGGGGTGACGGTGACCAATGTCACGCTGCACAACCGCGACGAGATTGCGCGGCTGGGCCTGCGCATCGGCGACCGGGTGGTGATCCAGCGCGCGGGCGATGTGATCCCGCAGGTGGTTGAAAACCTCACCCAAGGGGTGCCGCGTGAAGCTTTTCCCTTCCCCGACCATTGCCCTGATTGCGGCAGCGAAGCGGTGGCCGAAGAAGGCGAGGTCGATGTGCGCTGCACCGGCGGGCTGATCTGCCCGGCGCAGCGCACGCAGCGTTTGGAGCATTTCGTTAGTCGCAAGGCGCTGGATATTGAAGGGCTGGGGGAGAAGACCATTGCGCAGTTCTTTGCGCTTGGCTGGCTGGAAAGCCCGGCGGATATTTTTCGGCTGCGCGCGCGGCGCAGCGATATCCTCGCGCTGGAGGGGTGGCAGGATAAGTCTGTCGATAACCTTCTTAGCGCCATAGAGGCCAAGCGCGCGCCCGATGCTGCGCGGCTGCTTTTCGGGCTGGGCATCCGCCACGTCGGCGAGGTCACGGCGCGCGATTTGATGAAGCATTTCCACGAAATGTCGTTGCTACGCCGGCTGGCGGAGCGTTCGCACGCGGGCGATGCGGAGGCTGCAGGCGAACTCACCGCCATCGACGGCATCGGCCCCTCGGTGGTCGCAGCGCTTGGCGACTTCTTCCATGAACCGCACAATGTTGCGGTATGGGACGCGTTGCTCGCCGAAGTCACTCCGCCGCGTTACGAAGTCAAAACCGTCGCAAGCCGGGTCGCGGGCAAGACCGTGGTGTTCACCGGCAAGCTTGAAACCATGAGCCGCGACGAGGCGAAGGCGCAGGCCGAACGGCTGGGTGCAAAAGCTGCGGGCAGCATCAGCGCGAAAACCGATCTGCTGGTCGCCGGACCGGGCGCGGGGTCGAAGCTGAAAAAGGCTGCGGAGTTGGGGGTTGAGGTCATCGACGAAGCTGGGTGGGCTGCGATCGTGGCGGAAGCTGGCAAGTAGTTGTTTGGTAGGACAGTGGGCGCTAAAGCTGTTCCACGATTTCACACGGACGGGGCGTGATGGCAGCCTATTTTCAAAAACTGATGCGCGATCTGGAATCGCCGGTTGAAGTGCGGCGGTTCGGGTCTGGCTGGTTCGCCGGATTTTTCGCGCTCCTGTTTGCGATTAGCGGGTTTGTGATGGTGGTCGCGCTGAAATTTCCGGCGTGGTTCACCACCCCGCAATTGCAGATTGTGCGCGATTGGGGCGGCTTTCGCGGAGCAATCCATGTGGTCTTGTTGGCCAGCTATGCGCTGGCGCTGCTGAGCCTGCTGCTGCGTTCGCGCAAGGTGCTGGGGATGACGGCGCTCGCGATTGGACTTGGCGCGGCGCTGCTGGGCGGCGCGGCGGTGCAATCTGGCGAAGCGCGCGGGTGGGGCGTGTTTTTCGGGATGGATTTCTTCATCGTCAATCTGCTGGCGACCGGGTTTATGTATGCCCCGCTCGAACGGTTTTTCCCGCATCGGCGCGCGCAACGATTGTTCCGAACCGAATGGCGCGAGGATCTGTTTTATTTCCTGATCAGTTCGATGTTTGTGCAGATTCTGGCGTTCCTGTCGCTCGCCCCGTCACAGATCATCAACGACAATACCAGCAATTGGCAGGCGTTCCGCGCCGCTGTCGCCAGCCTGCCGTGGCTGGTGCAATTCGTGATCGTGTTGGTGGCATCAGACGTGCTGCAATATTGGTATCACCGCCTGTTCCATAAGGTGCCGTTCCTGTGGGGGTTCCACGCGGTGCACCACAGCGCCAAGTCGATGGACTGGCTGGCGGGTTCGCGGATGCATGTGGTGGAGGTGATCATGCTACGCGCGGTGACCTCGCTGCCATTGTTCACGCTTGGGTTCGGTGCGTCGGTGATGCAGGCCTATATCGGGTTCATTTATGTCTGGTCGTCGCTGCTTCACGCCAATGTCGGCGGCAATTTCAACGCGCTGGGGCATTGGATCGCCACGCCCCGGTTCCACCATTGGCACCACGGGCTGGAGCGCGAGGCGTTTGATGTAAACTTTGCGATTCATTTCCCGTGGATCGATAAGCTGTTCGGCACATTTCATCTGCCGCCTGATCGCTGGCCGCAGGATTATGGCATCCCCGAAAATGTGCCCAGCGGCTATGCCGGGCAGTTCCTGTATCCGTGGACGCGGACGGGCAAAAAGACTGACAACGCGAAGGGTTAGCGGCGGGCTGTGTAGCTCAACCGCCGCCGCAGCCACAAGATCGCCCAATCGCCGCGTTGCAGCCGGGCTGCCATGCGAAAGCCCGCGCGCCGCATCGCGCGCCTGACGGCCGCTTCCTGATCGCCCGCCAGCAATCCAGCGAGCAGCAGGCTGCCGCCGGGCGATACAGCGCGGGCGAAATCGGGCGCAAGCTGGGTCAGCGGCCCGGCGAGGATATTGGCGATCAGCAGGTCATACGGCCCGCGCACTGTCAGCAGCGGATCGTCCATCCCGTCAGCCACCACCATCACCGCTTCGCCAGCGCGCGCGCCCATCGGGATAGCGTTGAGCTTTGCGTTTTCTTCGACCACCGGCACGCACACCGGGTCGATATCGGTCAGCGTCACCAGCGCGTGCGGCCATAGCGCCAGCGCCGCGAAACCGAGGAGGCCGGTGCCGGTGCCGATGTCGGCAATGGTGCGCGCAGTGACCCCGCGCACCTTCATCGCCTCCAGCATCTCAAGGCACCCGGCGGTGGTGCGATGCTGCCCGGTGCCGAACGCTTGGCTGGCGGGGATGATGAAATCGATTGCGCCCGGATCGGCGGGATAATCAGGCGTGTGGACATGAAACCGCCCGGCGCGGATCGGTTGGACATTGTGCTGGCTCACCGTCACCCAATCGGTCGGCGGCAATTCTTCGATGGCCAGTTTGGGCGCTTGTCCAGCAAACAGCCCGGCGAGCGCGGCGCGCTGCGCCTTGCCGGGTTTGCGCGGATACCAGCCTTCCAGCACCCAGTCGCCGGGCCGATCCTCAGCCTCCTCGCGCCCGGCGATTACCAATTCGGCATCCCAATCGTCGATCAGATCATGCGCCAGCAGCGCCGCCTGTACGGTGCGTTTGGGGGCGTGGGCGGTGAGTTTCCAGGTGGTGTCAGCGGACAAAGCTGGCTCCATTGGCGTCGATTACCGCGCCGGTCATGCTGGCGGGCGCATCCAGCGCGCAGAATGTGATGATCGCGGCGATTTCCTCCGGTGTTGCCACCCGGCCCAGCGGAATATCGGTAAGCAGCCCGGCCCCGCCGCGACTGGAAAGGTAATCATCCGCCATGCTGGTATCGGTGAACCCCGGCGTGACCGCGAAACTCAGGATACCATTCGCGGCATAGGCGCGCGCGATCGTCTTGTGCATCGCCACCATCCCGCCCTTGGCCGCAGCATAGTGCCAATGCGCCGGGCTGTCCCCGCGATAGGCCGCGCGGCTGGCGACATGCACCAATCGCCCTTCGGCACCGCGCGCCTGCCAGTGCTTCACTGCAAAGCGCGAAAGCTGCGCCGCCGCTGTCAGGTTGACCCGCAGCGTATCCTCCCACGCATCCAGCCATTCGATGTCCGACCGTTCGAGCCGGTTCGCCTCAAACCGCCCGGCATTGTTCACCACCGCGTCAATTTCGCCGCCCGCCAGATCAAGCGCCTGATCCCACAGCGGCTGCACCGCCTGCGGATCGCCGAAATCTGCCGCGATGATTGGCGCCGCGCCGGGGTGCGCAGCCGCCGGGCGCGAGGCATGGCCGATTACCGCCGCGCCGCGCGCTGCAAGCATTTCGAGCGTGGCCCGGCCGATCCCTCGGCTTGATCCGGTAACCAGAATGTGTCCCATGCAAGCGCCTATCCGAAACTTTGCAAGTTATGTCTACCGCTCGCCGCTTGCCTCGCAGGCCAAGCGCGCTAAGTGAGGGGGCACAAACAGGGACCGATTGGGATCACCATGAACCAAAGACCGCTTTCCCCCCATTTGCAGATCTGGCGCTGGGGGCCGCATATGCTGGTATCAATCCTGCACCGCGCGACCGGCGACGGCATGGCGCTGGTTGGCTTGGGCGTGCTGGTGTGGTGGCTGGGTGCGCTGGCGAGCGGGCCGGACACCTATGCCGGGTTCCAATCGATCATGGGATCGCCGCTGGGACTGATCGTATTGGTCGGGCTGTCATGGGCGTTTTTCACCCATATGATGAGCGGGATGCGCCATTTCGTCATGGATATTGGCGCGGGTTATGAACTTAAAACCAATCGTATGTGGTCGATTGCCTCGCCGGTGATTGCCATTCTTCTCACGGCGGGCTTTTGGGCCCTGCTGCTGCTGCTCTGATCGGACAACAGGCACATGGGTAACGGAACTTCAATCGGGCGTGTGCGCGGGCTTGGCGCGGCGCACCACGGCGCGCATCACTGGTTGGTGCAGCGGTTTACCGCGATTGGCAATGTGGTGCTGATGAGCTGGCTGCTGGTCAGCTTGGTCACGCTCGGCGATTTTGGCTATGCCAATGTGGTCAAGTGGCTATCGCAGCCCGTATCGGCGACCGCGATGATCCTGCTGGTGGTTAGCCTGTTCTGGCACGCCCGGCTGGGCTTGCAAGTGCTGATCGAGGATTACATCCACGAAGCTGGCAGCAAATTCGCCGCGATCTCGGCGCTTAATCTTGCAACAATTGGCGGCGGCGCATTTGCCATTTTCAGCGTGGCCGCGCTCGCATTTGGAGGACAAGCCTGATGGCTACCGCAGCACCACGGGGCACCGCTAATGATGTCGGAGGCGCGCATCTGACCGGCGCTTATGCGATCATCGATCACACCTATGATGTAGTGGTGGTGGGCGCTGGCGGCAGCGGCCTGCGCGCCACGATGGGCGCGGCCGAATCCGGTTTGCGCACCGCCAATATCTCCAAGGTGTTCCCGACCCGCAGCCACACTGTTGCAGCCCAAGGCGGGATCGCCGCGTCGCTGGGCAACAATTCGCCCGATCACTGGACTTGGCACATGTACGATACCGTCAAGGGATCGGACTGGCTGGGCGATCAGGACGCGATTGAATACCTCGCGCGCGAAGCCCCGGCAGCGGTTTACGAGCTGGAACATGCCGGTGTACCGTTCAGCCGCAACGAAGATGGCACGATCTATCAACGCCCGTTTGGCGGGCATATGCAGAACATGGGCGCTGGCCCGCCGGTGCAGCGCACCTGCGCCGCAGCCGACCGCACCGGCCACGCGATGCTGCACGCGCTGTATCAGCAGAGCCTGAAATATGACGCGGATTTCTTCATCGAATATTTCGCTCTCGATCTGATCATGTCCGAAGTTGGCGGCGAAAAAGTCTGCGTCGGCGTGATGGCGATGTGCCTTGATGATGGCACGATCCACCGGTTCCGCGCGCAATCGGTCGTGCTGGCAACTGGCGGTTACGGCCGCTGCTATTACACCGCCACATCGGCCCACACCTGCACCGGCGACGGCGGCGGGATGGTGTTGCGCGCAGGGCTCCCATTGCAGGACATGGAGTTTGTGCAGTTCCACCCAACCGGCATTTACGGCGCGGGCGTGCTGATCACCGAAGGCGCGCGGGGCGAGGGCGGATACCTCACCAATTCCGAAGGCGAACGGTTTATGGAACGCTACGCCCCGTCGGCCAAGGATTTGGCCAGCCGCGACGTGGTGAGCCGGTCAATGGCGCTGGAAATGCGCGAAGGGCGCGGCGTCGGGCCGGATGGCGACCATATCCACCTGCATCTCGATCATATTGACCCCGCCGTGCTGGCGCAGCGCCTGCCCGGCATTACTGAAAGCGGCAAGATTTTTGCCGGCGTCGATCTGACCCGCCAACCGCTGCCGGTCACCCCGACCGTGCATTATAATATGGGCGGGGTGCCGTGCAATTATCACGGGCAGGTCGTCACGCTTGGCCCCGATGGCAACCCCGATCATGTCATCCCCGGCCTGTATGCCGTGGGCGAGGCGGCGTGCGTTTCGGTCCACGGCGCGAACCGGCTGGGGTCCAACTCGCTGATTGATCTCGTGGTGTTCGGCCGCGCGACCGGGCATCATCTGCGCGATAGCCTGAAAGCCAATGCCAAACAGCCCGAACTGCCCGCTGACAGCGCCGATTTCGCGCTGACCCGGCTCGACCATTTTCGCTATGCGCAGGGCGGCTCGCCGACCGCGCAGATCCGCGCTGAAATGCAAAAGGCGATGCAAAAACATTGCGCCGTGTTCCGCGACCAAAAACTGATGGACGAAGGCGTCGCCAAACTGGCCGAACAGAACAAGCGGATGGAGGACATCCACGTCACCGACAAATCGCTGATCTGGAACAGCGACCTGATCGAGACGCTGGAACTGGATAATCTGATGAGCCAGGCCAACGTGACGATGGCATCCGCTGCCAACCGCAAGGAAAGCCGCGGCGCGCACGCGCACGAGGATTTCCCCAACCGCAATGATCCCGAATGGATGAAGCACACGATTGCGTGGTTTGACGGCTGGGGCGGACGCGGTTCCAACAGCCGGATCGATTACCGCCCGGTGCACGAATACACGCTGACCGATGATATCGCGTATATTGAACCCAAAGCGCGGGTGTATTGATTGAGAAGCCCCCTCCTTTTCACAGGAGGGGGTTGGGGGTGGTTTGCGCGGCGCGCTTGGCGCAGGGCACCACCCCGCTGCGACCAGGCTCGCTGCGCTCACCAAGTCTCGCTGCCCCTCCTCTCAATAGGAGGGGAGAGGTGAAAGGGCTCGCCCCTCTGGCTCCCCTCCCCGTGGGGAGGGGTTGGCCCTTTACTCCCCTCCCCTTGGGGAGGGGTTGGGGGTGGGGGTTCAACGGTCGTGCCAATCACCACCGCCGTTCGCCCCTCTGCAAGCTCCGCTAACCGCTAAAGCGGCAAGCTGCGCTGTCCTCTCCCCGCACGGGAAGAGGGCTGCGCGCGGCCTTCCCCTCTTTTCGCCGCCCCGGGCTTGACCCGAGGCCCCGCTTGCTGCTGATTGACGCACTGAAACGGCGGGATCACCCTATGACCAAGACACTCCATTTCGGAGACAATCTCCACGTTCTGCGCGAAGATATTAAGCCAGATTTCGTCGATCTGGTTTACCTCGACCCGCCATTCAATTCGAACGCCAATTACAACATCTTGTTCAAATCCCCCGATGGCGGGGATAGCGACGCGCAGATCGAAGCGTTTGAGGATAGCTGGCATTGGAACGACAGCGCCGAGCAAGCCTTTGACGATGTGATGCGCAGCGGGAACACCGCCGCGTTTGAACTGCTGCGGGCGATGCGCGCGTTCCTCGGCGATAATGACATGATGGCGTATCTTGCCATGATGGCGGTGCGGCTGATCGAATTGCACCGGGTGTTGAAGCCGACCGGCAGCCTGTATCTGCACTGCGACCCGACCGCGAGCCACTACCTCAAGCTGTTGTTGGATGGGGTATTTGGGGCGACAAATTTTCGCAGCGAAATTATTTGGAAACGGACTTCAAGCCACAACAGCTCCAAACGCTGGGGACCAGTTCATGATACCCTTTTTCTATACACCAAGTCCGATAATTTCGCCTGGAACAGCGTGTTTGAGGCTTACGATCAAAAGTATTTGGATCGCTTTTACCGGTTCGAAGACGAAAAGGGTAAATTTCGAATCGGCGACTTGACAGGTGCAGGAACGCGCAACGGGGATTCAGGTTCGGAATGGAAAGGGTATAATCCCACAGTGGCCGGGAGACACTGGGCAATACCCACCGGAACAGTAGCGCGAGCGGGGATTAACGGCACTTTTAGTGCATTAACGCCGCTGCAAAAACTCGACCGTCTCGATGAGCTAGGGTTAATCTACTGGCCTCCAAAAGGCAAAGTTCCTCAATTTAAGCGATACTTAGAAGATCATCGAGGATCGCCGGTTCAGGATATGATAACCGACATTGGCCCGCTTTCCTCCCAAGCCCAAGAACGCCTCGGCTACCCCACCCAAAAACCGCTCGCGTTGCTCGAACGCATCATCGCGGCCTCGTCGAACGAAGGCGACGTGGTGCTCGATCCGTTCTGCGGCTGCGGCACCGCCGTTCATGCCGCGCAAAAACTGGGGCGGCAGTGGATCGGGATTGATGTGACCCACCTCGCCATCGGCCTGATCGAAAAGCGCATGAAGGAAGCCTTCCCCGGCCTCGCGTTTGATGTGGAGGGCCGTCCGCAAGACCTCAACTCCGCGCTCGATCTCGCCGCGCGCGACAAGCATCAGTTTGAACTGTGGGCGCTATCCGTGGTCGAAGCGCAGCCGTGGAAAGGCGGGCGCAAGGGGGCCGATGGCGGGATTGACGGGATCATCTATTTCAAACCCAATGGCAAAAAAACCGAACGCGCGATTGTTGAAGTAAAGGGCGGCGGGGTCGGCGTGAAAGACATTGGCCGCCTTGTCCAAGTGATCGAGCGCGAACGTGCGCCCTTCGGCGTCTTTCTGACGGCCCAACCTCCGACCCGCGCGATGGAGCGTGATGCGGCGGCGGTCGGCCTATGGGAAAACCCCACCACAGGCCGCAAATACCCGCGCCTGCAAATCCTCACTTTGGCCGAACTGTTCCAGAATAAACGGCCCAATATCCCCTTGGTCGATGTGGGCGTAGGCAAGCAGGCCAAGGCCGAGGATACGAACAAGCGCAAGCAGGGCAATTTGTTGTGAGCGGGCGTTAGAGCGCGCGGCCCATATCAACCACACCATGCAGCACCCGGACAATTTCGATCCGATCCTCCCGCACCACGTAAAACACGGCGTGACGTTGGCAATTCATCCGTCTGAGGCCGGGGCGGGGTTCAAATTCCGGATAGCGCAGCGGGAAGTCACGCAGGGATTTGATCTCAGTGCGAAGGGTCAAAACGTAACGTTTCGCCTGCGCCTCACCCCACGCAAGGCGCGTTTCGCGCGCGATCCGTTTCAGGTCCGCCGTTGCATCGGCGCGAAAGCTCAGTTTTGTCACGCAGCGCCGAATTCATCGTCAAACCAGCGGTCGATATCGAATGTTTCATCGACCGGGCTCGCCAGCCCTTTGTCGAGGGCTTCGAGTAACACGGATTTGAATTCGGCCCGCTCCTCGTGCAGCCGCAATGCTTCGCGGATGACTTCACTGGTTGAGCTATACTCGCCAGATTCCACCTTGCGGCGGGCGTAAGCTTCAAAATGATCGCCGAGCGAGATTGAGGTGTTTTTTCCCATAGCTGGCGCGTTACCATAACTTGGTAACAGCGGCAATGCAGCCGTTGCCGCAATCGCGCTTGACCCGCGCTCATCCGGCGGGCAGCTTGGCGGGCGATGAACAGGGGCGCGATTATTGGCGGGGTTTTGGCGGCGTTGCTGGCAGCCTCTGCGCTGTCGCAGACTGCATCGCCCAATCCCACTCAGCCGCCCGAACACACGTTGCCGTTTCCCGATCTTGGCAGCGGCGAGAGCCGGGCTGATCGGCGGCGCAGTTTTGAACTCAGCCCGGAATTGCAGCGCGGGGTTGGCGCCGCGCAGATCCGCGATCAGCAACGCCGGCTTGATACCGCGCTGGCCGCGCTATCCCCGCAAACGCCGGGCACGCCCGATGCTTATGTGCTGACCATCGCGCTGGATAGCGATCCGGTGTTCGCCCGCGAAGCGCGCGAGGCGGCGCGGGTGCTGTCGGCGCGGTATGGTGCGCGCGGTCGCACGCTGACTCTCGCCGGGCCAGATGGCGCGCGCGATGATGCGGCGCACGGATCGATCACCGCGCTGCTGCTTGCGATAAGCCACATCGGCAGCGTGATGGGCGCGGATGAGGATGTGCTGGTGCTGTATACCACCAGCCACGGCAGCGATCTGGGGCTGGCGTATCATTACGGCGATAGCGGCTATGGCATCCTGTCGCCCGCAAAGCTGGCAGCGGCGCTGGCAGAGGCGGGAATTACGCGGCGGGTGCTGATCCTGTCGGCGTGTTATTCGGGCGTGTTCGTGCCGCCGCTGGCCAGCCCGGATACCGCGATCCTGACGGCGGCGGCGAGCACGCGGTCATCCTTCGGCTGCGTGGCGGAGAATGACTGGACGTTTTTTGGCGATGCGCTGATCAACCGCGCTTTGCGGCAGCCGGTAGAGTTGGGTGAGGCGGCCAAGATGGCCGGGCGTTCGGTGGCCGAGTGGGAGACGCAGGCGCAGTATCTGGCGTCGTTGCCGCAGGTCAGCATCGGGGGGCAGGCAGCCGCGTGGCTGCCCGCGATTGAGGCTGGCAAGCCGGAGCAGGCGAGCGCTCCGGTGGGGCGGCCCGCGTTTGATCCGGTGGCTATTGCGGGTGCGGCGGCGGCGGCGGCGGCGGCGAAATCGAAGGATCGGCCCGCCGCGCGGAAATGATCATCACCGGCTGTGCCAGCATCTCGCCGCGCATCGCGCCTTCGCCTGCCTGCGGATCGCGCGCGGCGGCGTGGATCGCGGCGACCACCTCCATCCCGCCGGTGACATAGGCAAATACCGCAAAGCCCGCACGCCACGCCGGATCGGCGGCCTTGGGATCGGCGTCGTATCCGGTCTGATCCTCGATCATGATGAAGAAATCGCCGTCGGCGGTGCCCGGCGCGTTCATCGCCATCGACACCGCGCCGTGGCTGTGGGTGAGGCCGGTTTGCGTGGTCGGCTCGTGCGGGATCGGCGGCAGGATACGCGCCGGATCGCCGCGCGTGCCGCCTTGCAGCAGGCCATTGGGCTGCGGATCGCGCTCAAACCGCACAGCGCGGTAAAACGCGGTGCCATCCAGCCGCCGATCATCAATATAGCGCAGGAAATTGCCTGCGGTCACGCTGGCGCGTTCGGTTTCCAACTGCATGGTGATCGCGCCAAGGCTGGTCTGGATCACCACGCTGACCGATGCGGCAGCGGGGTAGGGGCGCACGCCGGGGCGCGCGGCGGTTGTCCCGGCAAAGGTTTCTGGTGTTGCGGCTACGGCTGGCGCAGGCGGGCCGGATACCTCAAACTTCATCAACAACGTGCGCTGGCATCCGGCGCCCGGCTTGACCTCGCAATTGCGCAAATTGTCGTCGGATATGAGATAGAGGAAGGTGCGCCCCTGCGCCTCGCGCACCGCCAGCCCTTCAAAATTGTCGAGCATTAGCGGCGGGGCCAGCACGGCAAGGGTTTTGGCGGTATTGTCGGGCGCAAGTTCGACAATCGCGGCGCGGTTGCCTTGGCCTTCGACAAAGCTGCGGAACAGCACGTAACAGATGCCATTCGGCTTGCACGCGGCGTCCGTTGGCACCCCGCCGACCTCGGCGATGCCTGCGGGTGCGGGCAGGTCGAAGGATTGGTTGCCAGCCGCCGTGATACGCAGGCAATTGGGGCGCGCAGGATCGGCCCATTCGCCGCAGGCGAGCAAACCGCCGGGAAAGCTCGCCAGTGTTTCAATCCCCGCGTTCGGCGCTGCGCCTGCGATCAGCGCTGCCGCGCCGACTTCAACCCCGCTCGCCGCGCCGGAGAGGTCGCCGTAGCGCCAGATGCGGTGATCCTGCTCAAACGCGACCAGCCATTCGCCGCTGGCCAGCCGTGTGACCACTTCGGCATCGCCGCCTGTCTTGCCTTTCAGCTTGCCGCCTTTCGCATCGCGCAATTCGCCGATCGTGACCGACGAGACATCGACCAAGCGGCCCGCCACGTCTTCGGGCGTCATCACCAGCCAGCGGCCATCATCGGCGACCGCGTAAAGCCGACCATCATGCCATTCGAGCCCCGAGATGCCGCCAATCCCGGCCTCGTCAGGCGCGATTTCGACCCCGCCGCGAAAGATCAGATCGCCGATTTCGGCATCGCTGATGCTTGGATCAAGCGTAACTGTGTTGGTGAGCGGCAGGAACGTGTCTTGCGCCTGCGCGGGCTGCGCCATCGACAGCGAGGCGGCGAGCAGGGCGGCGGCGCGTCGAAATGTCATTCATGCGGGTGTATCGCCCCGTCGCCGAAGCGCAAGCACTGCCGCGCGAAAATTATTTGGCGGCAATGTTTACATTCGTAATCGTGGTGACTACAGATGTAATCAAGAGCGAAGGAGACCTGCGGTGACCCAATCCGACGATAGCGCAGGCGAACGCATCACCGATGCCGAACACGCGGTGATGGAGGCGTTGTGGGATCGCCCGCGCCAAACCGCTGCGGAGGTGTGCAGCATCGTCTGCACCCCGCGCGGGTGGAGCCTGGCCACGGTCAAGACCCTGCTATCCCGTCTGGTGCAAAAGGGCGCGTTGGCGGCTGAGCCTGATGGGCGGCGGTTCCTCTACACCCCGGTGATTGCGCGCGATGCCTATATCGGCGGCGAATCGCGGCGCTTGGTCGACCGGCTGTTCGGCGGCAATGCTGCGTCGCTGGTCGCGCATCTGGCCGAACGCGAAGCCCTGTCGCCTGACGATCTCGATCAGATTGCAGCGCTGCTGAAGGAGCTGCGGGCATGAGCGGGTTGTTGCTGCACACGCTGGTATGGACCGGCGTGCTGATTGCTGCGGTGCTGTTGCTGCGCCGCTCGGTGGGCCGGATGTTCGGGCCGCAGGTTGCCTATGCGCTGTGGGCGCTGCCGCTGCTCCGGCTGTTTTTGCCTTCGGTAACCTTGCCTGCATGGATGGCACCGCCTGTTCCGGTGAGCCCGGTTCCAGCCGAAGCACTATCGGTAAAAGCGCCAATTGTGTGGCGGGCAGTGGCTGATGTTGCGCCTGCTACGACAGCCTTTGTCCAAACCGCGCAGTCTGCCGGGTTCGATCTGCTTGCCGCATTCGCTGATGTGCCGCTGGTCGACGCGCTGGTGCTGGTGTGGCTGGGCGGAGCCGCAGTGTTTGTGTGGCGGCGGTTTGCTGCCTATTTCGACCTGCGCGATAAATTGCTGACCGAAGGGCGCGAGGTGGGGCAGATTGTCGGCCTAACCGGCTCCATCCGTTTGATCGAAACCCCGGCTACAACCGCGCCGCTGGCAATGGGTGTGCTTGATCGGGTGATCGCGCTGCCCATCGGCTTTATGGCGCTATCCGACCGGCGCGCGCGCGATTTGGCGCTGGCGCATGAACTGGCGCACCATCGCGGCGGCGATTTGCTGGTCAATATGCTGGTCCAGCCGCTGTTCGCGCTGCACTGGTTCAATCCGCTCGCCGGGTTTGGCTGGTTGGCGCTACGCCGCGATCAGGAAGCCGCCTGCGATGCGCGGGTGATGGCGTCCCGCACGCCCGATGAACGCGCCGCCTATGCCGCTGTCATAGCCAACTACGCTGCTGCGCCCGGCGTCGCCAGTCACGCCGCGCTGAGCGCGCCGATGGCGTGCCCAGTGCTGGGCGAAAAATCTATCATCCACCGTCTGAGGAGCCTGTCGATGTCCAATCTTTCCCTTCGCCGCCGGATGGCGGGCCGCGTTTTGTTGAGTGCCGGGCTGCTGGCGCTGCCGCTAACCGCTTCGATCAGTTATGCGGGTAGCGAATTTGCGCAGGCTGCGCCCGCAGCGTCTGACCCGCCCGCACCAATCCCAGATTCTGATACGCCCACTGCGTCGCAGCCGTCCGTAGCGCGCGATGCTTCGATTACCGCATTCCTCGTCACCACCGATGACCCAGCGGACGACGGGGATCCGGGCGAAAAGGGTAATAGCAAGCGCACGGTGATTATCCGCGATCTTTCCGCCGATGGCGCGGATGGTGACGGCATCAAGGTTCGCATCGTGCGCAAGTTCGAATGGGATGGAAAATCGGTGAGCGCCGATATCGACAAACCCGACCGGATGAGCGCGCAAGACCGCGAAGCATTGCTGTCCGCGCTGCGCGAGGGATTGGCCGAAGCCAACGGAATTTCCGCCGATCTGCCGCGCATTCTTGGGGAAGCGTTCGCCGCATCAGGCGGTGACGGTGCCGGTGTGCCGCGAGTTATCATGATGAACAATTGCGTAAACACCGGCGGTGAGCCGATGGAAACGATCACCAACCGCGACGGCAAGAAAACCATCTTGTTTTGTCAATCACGGGTAATCGCCACCGCGCTCCAAGGTCTCGAAGAAGCGCGCGCCGAGGTTGCGGGCGACAAGGATATCCCCGAAGACACCCGCAACCAGACGTTGAAAGCTCTCGACCGCCAGATCGCTCGTTGGAAAGAGAAGCACGGTTAGGGCGCGGCGATTACCCTCCCGCTAAGGCCTATTTTTTCGGCCGTGCCGGGTAAGCGCAGCCGCGGCCTGAGCCGATACCTTTAAGGAACGCGCGCCGCGCCATTCCGGCGGTGTAGGCCGCACGCAATTCACGGTCATTGCCGGCCGCGCCGGTCACTTCGCGCACAATTCCGCGAAATGGAATGAGCAATCCCACCGCGCCTTGGGCGATCCGCCCTTCGCTAAACCGGTCTTTGCCGCCATCTACGGCAATGTCGTAATCCGCGCCCAGCTCGGCATCGAGCGCGGCAATCGCGCTGACGATCGCATTGCAACGGCCAAGCCCAGCAGTGGCATAGGGCGCGCGTGCAGCCGCCTGCAGCACTTCGGGAATGTCGCGCGCGTCAATGTTGAGATCGCGCAGCGGGGTTTTGGCGACTTCGGTGGCATCGGGTTCGGGCATCACTTGGCCAAAGGCCGGGGCCGCCGCTGGGACGGCGAATACCGCCGCCGCGACCAGCAATCCCAAACGCTTAGCCCGGTTCGAAGAATACATCACAGGTACTGTCATTGCGGCTTTCCAATCCTAGTTTGAGTGCTTCCATGCGCTGCCTGCTGGTGCCATGGGTGAAACCTTCGGGGTTGATACGCTGCCCGGCATTGCGCATCAATGTATCATCGCCGATCGCGCTGGCGGCGCGCAGGCCTTCTTCCAGATCGCCCGGTTCGATCAGGTCGCGGTTGCGGCCCGCCCACATCCCGGCATAGCAATCCGCCTGCAATTCCATCGCCACCTGCAACTGGTTCGCCGCCGCCGGGTTTTGTCGTTGTGCATCGCGCACCTGCGGCGATAGGCCGGTGATCGTTTGGATGTGGTGGCCATATTCGTGCGCAATCACATACAGCCGGGCAAAATCACCGCCGGTTCCTGACATTTGCGATAATTGGTCATAGAAGCTGGTGTCGATATAGATACCCTTATCTGCCGGGCAGTAGAATGGCCCCGCCGCCGATGAGGCGCTGCCGCATCCTTCGGTGCTGACCCGGCCATCGCGGTACAGATCGAGGAACGGCTGTTCAAACGGCAGATTTGCGCGCTTGAATGCCGCCGCCCATGTCGCATCAAGGCTGGCAAGCGCGCTACAGGCTTCTGTCGCGTAGGCGCTGCTTGCGCAGACTTCGGTCTCGGTTAGGTCGCCGCTGCTTCCGTCTTGGACCGGGCCAGCCTGTTGCTGCACGCCTTGCACCATGCCGATCATCTGCATCGGATCGACCCCGAACACCACCGCGCCGATCAGCGCAATCACCAGTGTGCCGCAGCCGATCCGCCGTGCGCTGCCCACACCGCCGCCCCCGCCTGCGCTGCTGGATCGGACGTTAATTTTGGACGTATCAAACGGGCCTAGCCGCATCAGAAATCCTCCCCGGATGCATTTTGCTGGACAGCCGCAAGGCGCGCGGCAAAAGCAATGTCAATCGCAGTCAAGTGGAGGAGTTGTCGCCAATGCTCAAGGAAAAGCGCGCGCTCGTCACCGGTTCAACATCGGGCATCGGGCTGGCAATTGCTCGCGCGATGGCAGCCGAAGGCGCGCAAGTGATCCTCAACGGACTGGGCGATGCGGACGAGATTGCCAAGCTGTGCGATGAACTGGGGGCGAGCTATCACGGCGCCAACCTGACCGACGCAGCCGCGATTGCGGCGATGATGGCAGATATCGGCACGGTCGATATCCTCGTCAATAATGCCGGGATGCAGCACGTTGCCCCGGTCGAAGATTTCCCGCCCGAAAAATGGGACGCGATTATCGCGCTCAATCTGTCGGCAGCGTTCCATACCACGCGGCTTGCCGTGCCGGGAATGAAGGCCAAGGGCTGGGGGCGGATCATCAACACCGCGAGCGCCCATTCGCTCACCGCGTCGCCGTTTAAAAGCGCCTATGTCGCGGCCAAGCATGGGTTGGCGGGGTTAACCAAAACCATCGCGCTGGAACTGGCGACCCACGGCATCACTGCCAATTGCATTTCGCCGGGTTACGTGTGGACGTCGCTGGTCGAAGGTCAGATCCCCGACACGATGGCCGCGCGCGGGATGACCCGCGAACAGGTGATCAACGATGTGCTGCTGGCCAAGCAGCCAACGAAAAGCTTTGTCCTGCCCGAAGATGTTGCCGCGCTGGCGCTGTTCCTGTGCGGCGATGTGGCGCGCAATATCACCGGCGCGAATTACAGCATCGATGGGGGCTGGACCGCCGAATGATCCGCGCCTGCAACCGCGCCGCAAACTGTGCTGGCTTCCGGTTGCTGGTGGCCGTGCTGGCAAGTTTGCTGCTGTCCGCCTGCGCGCGCGGGCCACTTGTCAGCGCGCCGGGGGCCGAACGTGCCGCCATTGAGACGCGGCTGCGGGCCGATATCGCGGTGCTGGCCAGCGACGATTTCGGTGGTCGCAAACCGGGGACGCCGGGCGAGGACAAGACGCTTGCCTATCTTGAACAGCGCTTTGGCGAGGTCGGGCTGGTGTCGGGCACCAATGATCCGGGGTCTTACTGGCGCGAACCGGTCGATCTGATCGCGACCAGCCCGCTGACCGGGCAGCTTACCCTCAAGCAGGGGCGCAAGAGCGTGGCGGTGCCCGCCAGCGAAGCGGCGGTTTTTACCAAGCGCCGCCGCGCCCTAGCCACCAGTGGACCGGGGACGGGTGTGCCGGTGGTGTTTGTCGGGTACGGCGATGGATCAGTGCTGGGCGATGCGCTCGCGGGAGCGGTGGCGGTGATGCTGGCCGATCCTGGCCGCGATACTGCGCGCCGCAATGCGCTGTTTGCTCAGCGCGCCACGGCGGTGGTCACGGTGGTGCCTGATTCAGCGGCGCTGCCCCTTGCGCTGACCGATGAACGGGTTGAGCTTGCGAGCGATGAGGTCGATACGCTCGCCGCCTATGTCACCGATGCTGCGCTCGCCCGCGTGCTGGGTGATCGCCGCTGGGCCAAGCTTAAAGCCGAGGCGCAAACGCCCGATTTCGCCCCGCTCGAACTCAATTTCGCCATATCGATTGAAGCAACGGCAGAGCGGCGTGAATTTGTCAGCTCCAATCTGGTGGGAATGATCCCCGGCAGCGCGCCGGGATCGGGCGCGGTGTTGGTGCTGGCACATTGGGATCACCTGGGCGAATGCGGCCCGCCCGAAGCGGATGACCGGATCTGCAACGGCGCGGTCGATAACGCTAGCGGGCTGGCGGTGATGATCGAACTGGCGCGGCGGTTGAAGGCCGGGGGGCCGCTGCCGCGCGATATTTATGTATTGGCGACCTCTGCCGAAGAAGCCGGATTGCTGGGCGCGCGCGCTTTTGTGAAAGATCCGCCGCTGCCGCTCAGCCAGATTGTCGCCGCCTTCAACCTTGATATGCCGGCGCTGGCCCCGGCAGGTAGCCCGGTGGGATATATCGGGCGCGGGCAAGTGCCGCTTGACGCGGTGATCCTGGCCGAGATTGCGCGCAGCGGGCGCAGTGAAGGTGATGCAGCACTCGCGGCGAGCTTTGTTCAGCGGCAGGATGGTTGGGTGCTGCAACAGCGCGGCGTTCCCACTGTGCTGTTATCGAGCACCTATGGTTCGCGCGAAATCCTGCGCCCGTTCCTTGCCAATGGCTACCACAGCGCGGCGGATGAAGCGGCCGGGATTGAGCTTGGCGGGGCGGTTGACGACCTGCTGCTGCACGAACGGCTGATCCGCCTGCTGGCTGATCCCGCGCGCTATCCGCCCGCGGATAGGGCGCAGCCCTAGCGCAATCGTGAAAGCGCGGTTACATGGACCGCCACGAATCTCCCCTCCCGAAGATTTATGCGATCTCAAGAAAGTGGCGCACATGGATATCCCGCTTGGCCTGACCTTTGATGATGTGTTGCTCCGCCCGGCGCAAAGCAGCGTTCTGCCCAGCATGGCCAACACCTCTACCCGGCTGACGCGCGATATCGCGCTGAGCATCCCGGTCTTGTCATCGGCGATGGACACCGTAACCGAAGCCGACATGGCGATCGCGATGGCGCAGTTGGGCGGGATCGGCGTGTTGCACCGCAACCTCGAGATCGCCGAACAATGCGCCGCAGTGCGCGCGGTTAAGCGGTATGAAAGCGGAATGGTGGTCAACCCCATCACCATCGGCCCCGATGCGACGCTGGGCGACGCACAGACATTGATGCAACTGCACCGGATCAGCGGGATTCCTGTGGTTGATGCAGGCGGTATGCTGGTGGGCATCCTGACCAACCGCGATGTGCGCTTTGCCGAAAATCCCGCGCAGCCAGTGCGCGAACTGATGACGACCGAAAACCTCGCCACCGTGCCGCTGGGCACCGGGCAGGACGCCGCCCGCCGCCTGCTTCACGCCCGCCGGATCGAAAAGCTGCTGGTCGTGGATGATGCGTTCCGCTGCATCGGGCTGATTACGGTCAAGGATATCGAAAAGGCGGTGAATTACCCCCACGCGACCAAAGATGCGACCGGGCGGCTGCGCGTGGCAGCGGCTTCCACCGTCGGTGATGCAGGGTTCGCCCGCACCGAAGCGCTGATCGATGCGGAGGTTGACGTAATCGTGATCGACACCGCGCACGGCCACAATGACGAAGTTTCGCGTGCGGTTGAACGGGTCAAGAAATTGTCGAATGCGGTGCAGGTGATCGCAGGCAATGTTGCCACGGCCGAAGCTACTCGTGCGCTAATTGATGCAGGCGCGGATGCAGTCAAGGTCGGGATCGGGCCAGGATCAATCTGCACCACCCGCGTGGTTGCAGGCGTCGGCGTGCCGCAATTGACCGCGATCATGGAAAGCGCTGCCGAGGCGGCCAAGTCTGGCGTCCCGGTGATCGCTGACGGCGGCCTGCGCACCAGCGGCGACGCGGCCAAGGCGCTCGCAGCAGGTGCATCCAGCGTGATGATCGGCAGCATGTTGGCCGGAACGGCCGAAAGCCCGGGCGAGGTGTTCCTGTATCAGGGCCGCAGTTACAAGGCGTATCGCGGCATGGGCAGCGTCGGCGCGATGGCGCGCGGCAGCGCCGACCGCTATTTCCAGCAAGATGTCGCCGCGCTGAAATTGGTGCCCGAAGGCATCGAAGGCCAAGTGCCGTTCAAAGGCGCAGCGGCCAATGTCGTCCATCAACTGGTCGGCGGTATCAAGGCAGCGATGGGATACACCGGGTCTGCCACGATTGCCGATTTGCAGGCCCGCGCGCAATTTGTGCGGATTACCAATGCCGGCCTGTCCGAAAGCCATGTCCACGATGTGGCGATTACCCGAGAGGCACCAAATTATCCAACACGTTGAACGCCTAAGACAAATTTGCGAGTCCCCGCGAAGGCGGGGTCTTTGCTCAGATCAGCGCGCGGCAGACGGAGGTCTCCGCCTGCGCGGAGCCGCGCGTAAACAGTGATCCCTGCTGCCCGCGTTCAGGCCGCGATAGACCTGCTCGACGCGATTATCCCCGCCGCCCGCAGCAAAGCCGCACCGGCTGACCGGATCATCGCCGAATATTTCCGCACCCGCCGTTATGCCGGTTCGAAAGATCGGCGCGCGGTGCGTGATCTGGTTTATCGCGCGATCCGGCTGTGCGGCCCCGTGCCATCAAGCGGGCGCGCCGCGATGCTGGCGGTGGCTGGGCAGGATGCGGAGATTGCCGGGCTGTTTGATGGATCGCCCCACGGCCCCGCCGCGCGCGCGCCTAATGAAGAAGCGGCGAAAACCGGTCTTGCGCCCAAATGGCTCGCCGCGGCATTGCGCGCATCGGGGCTGGGCGGGCCGGAAATTGCCGCGCTGCTCGACCGCGCGCCGCTTGATATTCGGGTCAATGCGCTGAAAGCCGACCGGGCCACAATCGAACTGCCTGAAACGGGCGAACCGCTTGCCGCACCGCAGGGCTTGCGCTTTGCCTCGGGCACACAGGTCGAACAATGGGATGCCTATACAACCGGGCTGATCGAGGTGCAGGACCACGGCAGCCAGCTCATCATTGATGCTCTGCCTGTATCGCCGGGGGATATTATCATTGATCTTTGCGCAGGCGGCGGCGGCAAGACGCTGGCGCTGGCCGCGCGGACGGGCAATGCGGCGAGCATTGTCGCGGCCGATACCGACAAGCGGCGGCTGGGCAATCTGGCCCCGCGCGCCGCGCGCGCCGGTGCCGCGATTGATCACATCGTGCTGCTCGATCCGGGCCGTGAGATGCGCGCGCTGACCAATTGGGTGGGCAAGGCCGATCATGTGCTGGTCGATGCGCCGTGTTCGGGCAGCGGCACCTGGCGGCGCAGCCCCGAAGGGCGCTGGCGGCTTGACCCGGCGGAACTTGCGCGGTTGACGGCGTTGCAGGATCACGTGCTCGATCTGGGTTCGCATTTGGTCAAACGCAATGGCGGCGGCACGCTTGCCTTCGTCACCTGCTCCGCGCTCGATGCCGAAGGCGCAGACCGGATCACTGCTTTTCTAGCCCGCAACCCCGGCTGGCAGGCTGAACCGCTGGCGCTGCCTTTGGGCCGTGCGCGCGGGGCCGGTTGGCGGCTCGATCCGCTGCATGACGGCACGGATGGTTTTTTCATCGCGTGCCTGCGTTCTCCATGATAGCGTAGCTTTCTATGACCCTACCATCCGGTTCTCGGTCTCGTACACTGAAGGAGCTTCTGATGCGTTTTGCACCTGCTGCCGCTGCGCTGTCTTTGTGTCTGGCCATATCTGCCAGCGTGCTGAGCGCTGGAGCGGGCGGCACGCCTGATCCGCGCGCAGCAGCATTGATCGCACAGGGCAATGCGGCGCTGCAATCGGGCGAGACGCAGGCTGCGGTTGACGCTTTCGAAGCCGCGTTGGCGGTTGATCCGGCCTATACGCCGATCCTGATCAATCTGGCTGAAGCATCACGCCAGAACGGGCTGCAAGGCAAGGCAATCCATTATTACCGCGAAGCATTGGCGCGCGATCCGGGCAATTTCGCCGCGATTGCAGGCGAGGGCGCGGCCTTGGTGGAAAAGGGCGCGCTGGAAAAGGCCAAGCGCAATCTGGCCACGCTGCAAAGCCTGTGCGGCGACAACTGCGCTGAAACAGTGGCATTGCAAGGCACCATCGCACGCGGTGTCCCTGCCCGGTTGGCAGTGGAGAGCAAGGCTGACGGCGCTGCGGTCAGCAATTGAATTCGCTCAGATCAGCGGACCGAACTCCGCGACGAGCGCGGCGTAGACATCGCGTTTGAACGGCACGATCAGGTCGGGCAGGGTTTCGGGCGCGACCCATCGCCACGCCGCGAATTCAGCCGGATCGTGGGCATTCAGATCAATATCAGCCTCGCTGCCCAGAAACCGCCCGAGGAACCAGTATTGTTCCTGTCCGCGATATTTGCCCTTCCACACCTTGCCCAGCAATTCGGGCGGTAGGTCGTAGAAATAGGGCTGCGATGCAGGCGCGATCACTTCGACCAGATGTGCGCCGATGCCAGTTTCCTCGGCCAATTCGCGTAAAGCGGCATCCTGCACATCCTCGCCCTTGTCGATCCCGCCTTGGGGCATTTGCCAGAACCCATGTGCTGACGGATCAATCCGCTCGCCGACGAACACCATGCCATCGGCGTTCACCAGCATGAACCCTGCACACCGGCGATAGGGCAAATGGTCGTGTTTCACGCCGGGTTGGCCAGCATGAACTGCATCGCGGCAATAATCCGTTCCAAATCGCCCTGCGTGCTCGGCACTGCTTGACGCAGGTTGGTGAACGAATGGGTGACCCCGCGCATTTCGAGGAACACCACGTCGCGCCCGGCATCGACCAGCGCTTTGGCGTAGGCGCGGCCCGAATCGCGGATTGGATCAAGGCTGGCAACCGCGACGATGGTAGGGGGCGCGGCGGCATGGTCACTCAGGATCGGAAAACCGCGCGGATCGGCACGGTCGGCGCAGTAGGCGGAATCGAAGAACGCGATGGTTTCAGCAGTGAGCAGGAAGCCATCGCCAAACTGCTTCATACTGGCAGAACCGTTTGCATCAGCCACCAGCGGGAAGATCGGCACTTGCAGCACGACCGGAACTGCGGCCGGGTTGGCAGCGAGCAGCTGGCTGACCACCACGGCGGCATTGCCCCCGGCGCTATCGCCGATCGTAATGATCCCGGTGACTTGGCGGCCCAATTCCGCCGGGCTGCCCGCCGCCCACCGCGCCGCCGCTTCGCAATCCAGGATCGCGGCAGGAAAGGGTGCTTCGGGCGCGAGCGCATAATGCACCGCAACCACCGGCAAATCGATCAGCGCGGCGATTTCGCTGCACAGGGCATGGTGGGTGTCGAGATCGCCAATCACAAACCCGCCCCCGTGGTAAAATATGACGACGGGCGAGGCTTCGTCGCGGGTCTCGCGTGCGTCGTATAACCGCAGCGGTATGTCGCCAATCGGGCCGGGGCAGGCCAGATCGCGGATCACCGCAAGCGTGCGCGCCGGACGGTCGGCGATATTGTGCATCGCTTGATAGGATGCGCGCGCCTCGGCCAGTGTAATGTCGGCGAGCTTGGGGCCATTCACCGCTGCCATCATGTTGAGAAAACCCTTCATGTCAGGGCGGATATAGGGGGTCTGATCGGTCATTCTGGCTCTCACTTGCAAACACTCTCGCTGCTGCGATAGGCGAGGGCGGCGACGTTTTCCAAGCGCATTTGCACTCGCCTCTGTCCGCCCGCGCCACTAGGCTGCAATTCGATGGACAATCTGACACATAGCCTGGTCAGCGCGGTGCTGGGGCAGGCGGGGCTGAAACGCACCACCGGGCTCGCCATGCCCGCGCTGATCATCGGCGCGAACCTGCCGGACGTGGACGCGGCGTGCTTCTTCTGGCTGGAGGGCACCGAGCACCTCGCCTTCCGCCGCGGCATCACCCACGGCCCGCCCGCGCTGGTGCTGCTGCCGTTGATATTGGCGGGGCTGCTGTGGGCGTTTGACCGCTGGCAGACGAAGCGCGGGAAGCGGCCTGATGCACGTCTGCCGGTGCGGTTTGGCTGGCTTTATGCGATGGCGTTCATCGGCTGCCTGACCCACCCGGCAATGGACTGGCTCAACGTCTACGGCATCCGGTTGCTCGAACCGTTTTCTTCGCAATGGTTTTACGGCGATACTTTGTTCATTATCGACCCGTGGCTGTGGGCGATGCTGATCGGCAGCATCTGGTGGTCGCGGCGGCGGGAGAAGGCGGGGGCGGAATGGATGCGGCCTGCACGGGTGGGGATTGCGGTGGCGCTGGCTTATATTGGGGTGAATGGGGCGATTTCGCATTTTGAGCGCGAACGCCTGGCCGATACTTTGCCTTATCTGGAATGCTCGGAAGCTGCGACCGTCTGCGATTGGACGGTGATTGCCTCGCCGGTGCCGCTCATACCGTGGCAGCGCGAGATGATAACCAATTCCTCCACCCGCCAATGGTCGATCGGCACCAAGGACGTCGGCGAATGTCGCCTGCCTGACCGAACTAAAGCGCGCCGGACAAATTCCCAGCTCGACGCCTTCCTGTTCTGGTCGCGCACGCCCTTTGCGACGCGGGCGGTGGACGGGTCGGTGATCCTCCACGACGCGCGCTTTTACGACCCATTTTCGCGGGAGCGGTTTTCAGTGGCACTACCGGATGTGGGGTGTGAGGAACAAGCCACGGGGTAGGCGCATTACATCCCCACACCCGTTCGGGCTGACCTTGTCGAAGCCCTGCATTTCACTTTCTCGCGCGGTGCCGACAGAAGGACAGCCCTTCGACAGGCTCAGGGCGAAAGGAGGTTTTATTGAGTTCCACCCAACTCGTATGGCTGCGGCGCGATCTTCGCCTGGCTGATAATCCTGCACTCTATCAAGCGGCTAAGGCTGACCCGGTGGTGTGCGTTTATGTGCTCGACGATGAAGCGGCCAAGCACCACGCCTATGGCGGTGCGTCGCGCTGGTGGCTGCATCATTCGCTGGCGAGCCTCGGCGCAAGCCTCGCGGCGCAAGGAAGCAAGCTGATCCTGCGGCGCGGCGATGCGGTCGAGGAACTGGCCAAGCTGGCGGCAGAGACAGGCGCCACGACCATCCACGCCAACCACCACTACGAACCTTGGTGGCTCAATGCCGAACGCAAGCTGGCCAAGACCCTCGACCTGCAATTGCATCACGGGAATTACCTCAAGCTACCCGGCAGCGTCACCACCGGGACCGGCGGGCAGTATAAGATTTACACGCCGTTCAGCCGCGCGGTGCGGGCCGAGTTTCCGCCGCGTGATGAACTCCCCGCTCCTGAAAGCCTTGCTGCTCCCGATCGCTGGCCCGCATCTGACGACCTCGCATCCTGGAACCTGCTTCCCACCAAGCCCGACTGGTCAGGCGGGATCGCGGATTTCTGGCAAGTGGGCGAGGATGCCGCGCACGGCCGCCTGAAAGCGTGGGAAGCCGACGTCGATGACTACGATGACAAGCGCAATTTTCCGTCCTTCGACAAAGTCTCGCGCCTCTCGCCGCACCTGCATTTCGGCGAGATTTCGCCGGTGCAAATCTGGCACGCCTTCAAGCATAAACGCTCCGACGGGTGGCGCACCTATGAAAGCGAGTTGATCTGGCGCGACTATTCTCAGAATGCAATCCTGCAATTCCCCGCCTATGCCAGCAAAAACTACCGCGAGGATTTTGACCGCTTCCCGTGGCGCGATCCTGCCAAGGACGAATCGGCCGCGCGCGACCTGAAAGCCTGGCAGCAAGGCCGCACCGGCTACCCTATCGTCGATGCCGGGATGCGCCAGCTCTACCAGACCGGCTGGATGCACAACCGCGTGCGGATGATCACCGCCAGTTTCCTGATCAAGCATCTGCTGATCGATTGGCGGATGGGTGAAAAGTGGTTCTGGGATACGCTGGTCGATGCCGACTATGCCTCCAACGCCACCAACTGGCAGTGGACGGCGGGTACCGGAGTGGATTCCAACATGTTCAGCCGGATCATGGCCCCGCTAACCCAATCGGAAAAGTTCGACGCCGCGCGCTATATTCGCGATTTTGTGCCCGAACTGGCCAAGCTGGAGGCTCCGCAGATCCATGATCCAGAGGAATTCGGGCAGCAGCCCACCGGCTACCCGCGCAAAATCGTCGCGCACCGCGCGGCGCGCGAACGGGCATTGGCGGCGCTGAAAGCGATGAAAGACAACTAGGGTCAGGACCTATTAACCGCACCATTGAGGTTTGAGTCAAAAGGGCCCAGCGCGAGGAAGTGAGGTGCAGGAATATGTCAATATTTCAAATCGAACTGACGCGGCGATGGTCCCTTTTGGCCAAATCCCTTCGGGACGGCGGAATGGCTTCCATCTCGACCAGAAATCCCCTTGGAAAGGCAAACAGCCTTCCGGGCGCGAATTTCCGCCCGATATGTTCGCCATTCCGCCGCCTCAAGGGTGTGGTTAATAGGTCCTGACCCTACGAGGGGCTTGCCCGGCAGCGCTG
>JBBRFG010000018.1:0-27793 GCA_038224685.1 Sphingomonadales bacterium | reverse complement strand
TCGCCATTGGCCGATGGCCGCATGGTGCACCGCTTTCCCGCTGGGTTGTGGGAAGAGGTGTGGCACGCCGCATCATCGGCCAGCCTTGATTTTCCGGACGGTGAAATCCTGCTGAGTGTCACCCCGGCGATGACGGTGATTGATATCGACGGCATCGGCGCACCCCGCGATGTCGCGCTGGCGGCGGTGCCCGCGATTGCGCGCGGGCTGCGCTGGTTTCACCTTGGCGGCAATATCGGGATCGATTTTCCCACCTTGGCGGCCAAGGCTGATCGCCGCGCGGTCGATGATGCGCTGAATGCGGCGCTGGGCGATTGGCCGCATGAACGCACGGCCATGAACGGGTTTGGGTTTGTGCAGATTGTGGCCCGGCTGGAAGGGCCATCGCTGCTGCATCGATTCGCTGCTGCGCGGCTGGGAGCGGCGGCGCGGATGGCGCTGCGCCGGGCCGAGCTGGCTGCCGCAGACGGCGCAGGCCGGGTTTTGCAATTGGCGGTTCACCCCGGATTGTCCGCCAAACTCAAGCCCGAATGGCTGGCCGAACTTGCTCGCCGGACCGGGCGCGAGGTGCGGATCGCCATCACGCCGGGGATTGCCATGGAGGCCGCCCATGCCCAATTGATCGCAGCATGAGCACATTGTCATCCAAGCCCTGCCCGATCTGCCGCCGCCCGCGCGACCACGCGCTCAAGCAGCGAAGCAGTAGCGCGCACGAAAACGCGCTCAAGCAGCGAAGCGGTAGCGCGCCAGAAAACCCGTTTCACCCGTTCTGCTCCCAGCGCTGCAAAGATCGCGATTTGGCGCGCTGGTTCTCCGACTCTTACACAGTTGCTGGCCCGCCCGCTGACCCCGAAGCGCTGGCTGCCAATGACTGGCGCGAACAGGACTGATCTGCGCGCACAAACCGGCGCGGGGGGATCAAATCCCGCTTGCAAACCTCGCCCGCCTTCGTCATAGGCCCGCTCTCATTTGCTCGCCGGAGTAAGCAATGCTTGCCAAACCCGACGCTGCAGCGGATGCCCGGGTAGCTCAGGGGTAGAGCAGCGGATTGAAAATCCGCGTGTCGGTGGTTCAAATCCGCCCCCGGGCACCATTCGCGAGGCCGCATCGGCCAAGCAGGGAGTTTTCCGAGCTTATGTCGCGTCGCACCAAAATCTACGAAGGCAAAGCCAAGATCCTTTATGAAGGGCCAGAGCCCGGCACCCTCATCCAGTATTTCAAGGATGATGCGACTGCGTTTAATGCAGAGAAAAAAGGCACGATCAACGGCAAGGGCGTGATCAACAACCGTATCAGTGAACACGTGTTCACCCGGCTGGCGCATATTGGTATCCCGACCCATTTCATCCGCCGTCTCAATATGCGCGAACAATTGATCCGGCAGGTCGATATCATTCCGCTTGAAGTGGTGCTGCGCAATGTCGCCGCCGGGTCGATTTCCAAACGGTTGGGTATCGAAGAAGGCGAGCCGCTGCCGCACACGCTGATCGAATATTACTACAAGGACGATGCGCTGGGCGACCCGCTGGTGGCCGAAGAACACATCGCCTGTTTCAACTGGGCCACCATCGAAGAGATGCACGACATTTCGTCGATGGCGATCCGGATCAATGATTTTTTGTGCGGGATGTTTGCCGCAATCGATATTCGGCTGGTCGATTTCAAACTGGAATTCGGACGGTTGTATGATGGCGACTATAGCCGCGTGATTCTGGCCGATGAAATCAGCCCGGATGGCTGCCGGTTGTGGGACATGACGACCGGCGAAAAACTCGACAAGGATCGGTTCCGCCGCGATCTGGGCGGCGAGGAAGAAGCATACCGCGAAGTCGCCCGCCGCCTTGGCCTGCTGAATGGCGAAGATACCGGCCCGGGCGAAGTGTTCGATTTGTCGCACGCCCGCTCGCGCCTGCGCGGCACGCCGCCGTTGAAAAAGTGACGCGAGAAAAAGGCTGACAGGCCGGATTCAACCGCTAGTCTCTGGCCGCTCACCAACGATCCGAGAGATAGCTGATATTCATGTGGAATTTTGCCTTTGCTGCTAGCCTGCTGCTGGCGCTTTCACCGGTCGCCTTCACCACCGCACTCGCAGCGCAGGATGCGCCCGCCGCTGTTGAAACCGGAGCCCCGGCTCCAGTCTGGGCGTTCGAGCAAAGCGACGTTCCGGTCGATCCCAGCTACGCATTTGGTCAGTTGGACAACGGGATGCGTTACATCATCCGTTCCAACGCCACGCCCGAAGGCACGGCGCTGGTGCGGATGCGGATTGCGTCGGGATCATTGGCAGAGCGCGAGGACGAACGCGGGCTGTCGCACTATCTTGAACATATGGCCTTCAATGGATCGACCGGCATTCCCGAAGGCGAAATGATCAAACTGCTCGAACGCGAAGGGTTGGCGTTTGGCGCGGACACCAATGCGTCGACCGGCTTCGACAGCATTACATACATGCTCAACCTGCCGCGCAATGATGCCGCCTTGCTTGATACCGCGCTGATGCTGATGCGCGAAACGGCAGGCGAGTTGACCATCGCCGCAGACGCGGTTGTGCGCGAACGCGGCGTGATTCTGGCCGAACGGCGCGACCGGGCGGGCTTCCAACAGCGCAATTTCGAAGACAATGCCGCCTTCCTCGCGCCCGGCGCGCGCTATACCGAACGCCTGCCGATTGGCACGCTCGGCGTACTTGAAGCGGCCAGTGCCGATCAAATCCGTGCGCTCTATGCCCGCACCTACACCCCGGCCAACACGGTGCTGGTCGTGGTTGGCGATTTCCCCGTCGAAGACATCAAGGCAGCCATCACCGCGCGCTTTCTCGACTGGCAGGCGGCCCCAGCCCCGGTCGAACCCGTTGCTGGCCCGGTCGACATATCGCGCCGCGGGCTGACTGACGTGCATATCGACCCGGCGCTCCCCGAAAGCGTCACCATCAGCCGCCTCGCTACATGGCGTGACCAGCCAGATACCATCGCGAACCGCAGCGAAGCGCGGCTGCGCGGCGTCGGCTATGGTATCATCAACCGCCGTCTTGCCCGGTTGGCGCGCGGCGAGGATGCACCGTTTCGCGGGGCCAGTTTCGGTTCGGGCGACCTGTTTGAAGACGCGCGCATCACAAGCGTTTCGGTCAGCAGCGCCGATGGCGAGTGGAAAAAGGGCGTCCTTGCCGCCACGCGTGAGGTAAATCAGGCGCTGACCTATGGCTTTACCCAGGCCGAAGTTGATGAGCAGCTCGCCAACAGCCGCACCGCGCTGGAAAACGCGGTGAAGGCGGCGGCAACGCGCGGGAACAACGTGTTCGCTGGCGGCGCGCTGGCATTGGTGAGCGATGACCGGATACCAGTCACCCCCGAATGGCAATTGGCGGCGTTTGAACAGGCGCTGCCCGAGATTACCCCGCAGGCTGCATGGCAGGCGGTGCTGGCCGATACCGCCGCGCTTGATGATCCGCTGATCCGGTTTGAAGGTCGCACGCCGCCCGAAGGCGGAGAGGCAGCGCTACGCGCCGCGTTTGCGGACGGAATGGTGCAGCCGATTGCCGCGCCTGCCGACACCGGCCCGCTTGTCTTCGGATACAGCGATTTTGGCACGCCGGGAACGGTGGTGTCCGATAGTGTGGAGCAGCGGCTTGGCCTGCGTTACATTCGCTTTGCCAATGGGGTGCGGCTGACGCTGAAACAAACCGATGTGCGCAAAGATCGCATTGCCTTCAGCCTAGCGGTTGATGGCGGCGATCTGATGAACACCCGCGAAGCGCCGCTGCGAACCTCTCTCACCGGATCGCTTGCCGCCGGAGGGCTCGGCAAACATGGTCAGGATGAACTCACCAGCGTGTTTGCCGGGCGCAGCGTTTCGTTCGGCCTGTCGAGCGACACTGATACCTTCGCGGCATCGGGCGGCACGACTCCGCGCGATTTGATGCTGCAAATGCAAGTGTTAGCCGCCACGCTGACCGATCCCGGTTATCGTCCCGAAGCCGTCGAACGGTTCCGCAAAGGGATCGACAATTTCTTCAACACGCTCGATTCGACCCCTGACCGGGCGTTGGCGGCCGAGATCGGCGGCATTCTATCAAACGATGATCCGCGCTTTACCTTGCAGCCCAGAGATGCTTTTTTCGCGCTCGATAATGACCAGCTGCGCGCCGCGATCAGCGACCGGCTGGCGCGCGGTGCCATCGAAATCGCACTGGCTGGTGATCTTGATGAAACCGCTGCCATCGCTGCTGTCGCCGCCACGCTCGGCGCGCTGCCCCCGCGTGAGGGCGCATTCAACCCGCGCACCGAAAACCGCACGCGCAGCTTCACCGCGCAGCGCGGTCAACGCGTGCTGATGCACAAGGGTGAACCCGATCAGGCGTTGCTGCAATGGCACTGGCCGACCACCGACGACAGCGACCTTGCCGAAACCTTGCGGCTCGATCTGCTATCGCGGATCGTTCGGCTTGAACTGACTGACCGTCTGCGCGAACAGCTGGGGCAGGCCTATTCGCCGTCAGCTGGATCGCAGCCGAGCCATTATTATCCCGGTTACGGCGTTTTCGTTATCGGCGCGTCAGTGGCCGCCGATCAGGTCGAGGCCAGCCGTGCGGCGCTTTCCGGCCTGATCGCCGATCTGCGCGCTGGCCCGCTGGATGCCGATGTGATTGAGCGCGCGCGCAAACCCTTTCTTGAGGATTACGGTAATGTTCTCAAGGATCTGGGTGGGTGGATCGGGCTGGCAGAGCGGGCCCAAAGCGAGCCCCAGCGGCTTGACCGCTTTGTGGCGGTGCCTTCGGTCATGGCCGCGATTACGCCTGAGGATTTGCACCAGATGGCGCTAAAATACCTCGTGCCGGGCGGGGCCGTGGAATTCGCGGTGCTGCCCGAAGCCGTGCAGACGGCGGCACCGGAGGCAGGTGCACCATAAAAAAGAGACCGGCAGATCGCTCCGCCGGTCCCCGTTCATGGTGCGCCGCGCCGCGCAAGAGGCGTGGGGAGGCTGTTAGTATTTCACCCCGAACGCGACGCCGATGATGCGCGGGTCGTTGACGAAGGCGGTGTTGTTGTTGAAATCTACCACACCCAGCACGTTTTCTTCATTGGTGATGTTGCGCGCGAACGCGGCCAGTTCCCACCGCCCGTTGCCGCCCGAATAACCGACCTTTAGCCCGCCTTCAAACCGGCTGCTGGCGTTGAACTCCTCGCTCTCATACAGCAAGAAGTTGGTCTGACCCAAGAACACCCAGTCGGTGAAGATGAAGAATTCGCCGCTGTTGCCCACCGGGATGCCGTAGCGCGCGGTCAGATCGCCGCTCCATTCGGGCGCGTTGGGGAATGGGTTGCCGTCAATTGCTGCGAACGTCACCGGGCCAAATGGGCCAGCGATGGTGCGCGTGGGGTCGGTGACAGTGCACTGCGCGCAGGTGCCGACTTCAAGCCCTGCGTCCTGAATCTCGGTGTTGTTATAGGCCACGCCGAGCGTCACGAGGAAATTGGATGTGATCTGAAACGCGCCGTCGAATTCAAAGCCGTATCCCTCGCCCCTGTCGGCGTTGATCAATTGCACCAGATTGCCCGCGCCGCCCACGGCGGTGAACTGCGGATCTTCAACGGTGTAATAATAAAACGCACCGTTCAACCGCACGCGGCGGTCGGCCAGTTCGGTCTTATAGCCGACTTCGTAAGAGGTGATGTTTTCCGACTGCGCGACTGAAGGCGGGTTGAAAAACGCCACGTCGCGGCCCTGAATGGTTGGCCCGCGAAACGAATTGGCGACCTTGGCATAGACGCTGACGTCGTCTGACACGTCAGCAAACACGCTGATATCCCAATCGAACTGATCATCACCCACGCTGACCGGCTGCGGCGCAGAACCTGCACGGACGAAGAAATCTTTCTGATCGTCGGTATAACGCAGGCCGCCGGTCACCCGCAGTCCATCGGTCAGTTGATAACCAAGCTGGCCGAACAGCGCCCATGCTTCGTTGGTGTGGTTGACAGTGACCGGCGGCGGGAACGTGAAGCCAGTGGTGGTGATATCGAAATCGCTATCGAAATAGAACCCACCGACCTGCCAGGTGAGCGGCCCATCACCGTTGGAGGCGAGCCGGATTTCCGACGTCATCTGCTCCAGATCGAGCGCATCCTGCGTATCGGACGGAAACGGAATAAAGCCCGGCCCGGTCACCAGATTGCCGCCATCAACATCGCCGCGGCTGAAACCCTCGCTGCTCCAATAGCTGGTAATCGTGGTAAGCGTCGCGAAATCAAATTCGTAGTTTGATGTCAGGCTGATACCCAACTGCTCGTACTCGGCACGATTGCCGCCGCCAGCATCGAAAAACACCGTATCGCGATCAAAATTTTCGTTCAGGCGGTTGGTGTTGTTCGGCTGGTTCGCACTTGCGCCAAGCACGTTGGCACGGAAGATGGTCGATGACCCATCAAGCGTGCGGTAATTGACCGCCGCCAGAATGGTCGACCGCTCGCTCGGGGTGAACAGCAATTGCCCGCGCGCTGCGAAATCGGTGAAGCCGCCCAGCGCGTTGTCTTCGCCGGTAAAACCATTGTCGATCCAATCGCCGCGGGTCTGGAGCTGGGCAGAGACGCGGAACGCCAGCACGTCTTTGACAATCGATCCGCCCACTGCGCCGGTCAACGAAATCGTATCCAAGCTGCCGTATGACAGCCCGGCCGAAACGCTGGTTTCGTGGCTCGGCTTGACCGATTCGACCTTCACGATACCCGCTGGGGTGTTGCGCCCAAACAGCGTGCCCTGCGGCCCGCGCAGGATTTCGACCCGTTCGACATCGAAAATCGGGAAGCTTTTGAGCGTTACGTTTTCAAGCACGACATCATCGAGCAGCACCGAAACCGGCTGCGATGCGGCCAGATCGAAATCAGTATTGCCCAGCCCGCGAATGTAGAAACGCGGCGCAACGCGGCCGTTTGAACTTTCGACGTTAAGGCCGGGCGCAGTGCCGGCTAGCGCGGTAATATCGGCTGAGCCGCTGAAAATCGCGCCGATCCGCTCCTGATCCAGAATGTCAGCCGAAACCGGCACGTCCTGCAAATTTTCTTCGCGGCGGTTGGCGGTCACGATGATCGTGGCAAGTTGGCCATCATCTTCGGCAGCGGCGGGGGCATCCTGCGCAGCGGCAGGTGCAGCCCAGCCAAAGGTTGCAGCAGCTAACATGGTGGAACCGGCCCACGCAGCACGGAAAGCGGAAAAACGGTGAGACATCGAACAACCCCTTGGTCTGATCAGATGGAGAAAGAGAATGGGCGATGCCGTGACAGTTTCGCACGATTCGCGCGAGATGGTCTGGCGCTGATCAGGTGGGCAACCATCGGTTTCCTGGCAGTCTGTTGGCAGTTGTTGCATCAAGGTTACATTTTCGTTCGCAATGCGACCGGTATGTGACAATTGGCAATGGTGATCTTGGTCGATTATCGCTTGGCCTCAAGCTTGGGCAGAAGCGTAATCAGCGCGATTGCACCCCAACGCGGGCACGTTATAGCGGCCCCAAGTGGTCACCGGGGCACGACCCGGCGTTGATGGAGCCAAGTCCCATGCAAGTGCGCATTCTTGTCCGTTTGAAGCCCGGCGTGCTCGATCCGCAAGGGCGCGCAGTGCACCATGCGCTCGAAGGCATGGGATTTGTCGGCGTCGAAGATGTCCGCGTTGGCCGGTTGATCGAACTCGATGTTGCCGATGGGACGGATCACGCAGCGATCACTGCGATGTGCGAAAAACTGCTCGCCAACACCGTGATCGAAAGCTTCTCGATTGAAACCGAAGGATCGCTTTGATGACGTTTCGGGCTGCTGTCGTCACCTTTCCCGGTTCCAATTGCGACCGTGACATGGCGACCGCGCTGGAGGCTGTGTCGGGCACGCCAGCGCTGCGGGTGTGGCACGGCGACGCCGATCTGCCTGATCGGCTTGATCTGATCGCGCTGCCCGGCGGGTTTTCTTACGGCGATTATTTGCGGTCAGGCGCGATGGCGGCGACCAGCCCGGTGATGCGCGCCGTGGTGTCAGCGGCGGATCGCGGCGTGCCGGTGCTGGGCGTGTGCAATGGATTTCAGGTGCTGACCGAAGCCCGGTTGCTGCCCGGCGCGTTGCTGCGCAATGCTGGCCAGCGGTTTATCTGCCGCACCGTGGGTCTGACTGTCGAAAACAGCGGATCGCTGTTTACGGCGGGTTACAGCGCGGGCGAGCATATCTGCGTGCCCGTGGCGCACCATGATGGCAATTATTACGCCGACGCCGAAACGCTTGATCGGATCGAAGGCGAAGGGCGCGTCGCGTTCCGCTATGCCGGTGCCTGCAATGGTTCCGCGCGGGATATTGCCGGGGTGCTCAGCGCCAATGGCCGGGTGCTCGGCATGATGCCGCACCCCGAACGTGCGGTTGAAACCGCAGTGGTGCCGGCAATGGGCGGCACCGACGGGCGGCGGTTGTTTGAAAGCGTGATCGCGGCCTTTGCCAGCGCCTGACCCGGCACTCAGCACCTGGGTAATGCGTTGATCCGCAATCAGGCCCGCTTCGCAACAGTTGAATCGAACAGCTTAATCGCATCTTCGGCAGCCATCGGGCGGCCGAAATAAAACCCTTGGATTTTGTCGCAGCCAAGGTTGCGGATCAATTCAGCTTCTTGCGCGGTTTCCACCCCTTCGGCGGTGGTCGACATGTCGAGGCTTTTGGCCATCGCCACCACCGCATTGATAATTGCGAGGCTTTCTTTGCTGCCGGTCGCGGCACCCTGCACAAAGGTGCGATCAACCTTGATCGTGGAAAAGCTCAGTTTGCGCAGGTATCCGAGCGATGAATAGCCGGTGCCAAAATCATCAAGCGCCACCGAACAGCCCAGTGCCATGATATGTTCGAGCGCATTGCGGGCGATGCTGACATCACGCAGAAAAATGCTTTCGGTCACTTCCAATTCAAGCCGTTCGGGCCGCAGACCCGTGGCCGCCAGCACCTCGACAACGTCTTCGTGAAAGCCGGGTTCAAGCAGCTGTTCGGGCGAGACATTGACGTTGACCTTGATATGGTCGGGCCAATTGCGCGCTTCTTCGCACGCCTTGCGCATCACCCACTTGCCAATCGGCACGATCAACCGCGTGTCCTCGGCCAGTGGGATGAACTTGGCCGGACTGATAAAGCCGTGGTCTTTGCTGTTCCAACGCACCAGCGCTTCAAAACTGACCACCCGTTCGCTGCGGGAATCGACTACCGGCTGATAATGCAGGATCATTTCGTCGCGGCCCAAGGCCTTGCGCAGCGCGAGTTCGAGCTGACGCCGTTCTTCGGCAGTGGCGTGCAGGATCGGCTCGAACATACAATGATCACCGCCGCCCAAGCCCTTGGCGCGGTAGAGTGCCAGATCCGCGTTGCGCATCAATTCTTCGACACTGCTGCCATCACGCGGCCCCTCGGCCGAACCGACGCTGGCACCCACATGCAGCGTGTGGTGATCGACCTGATAAGGCGCAGACAGGCGGTCGATCACGCGGCGCGCAAGGTTGCTTACGGTATCGGGGTTGCCGACATCGCGCACCACGATTGCGAATTCGTCGCCGCCCAATCGGCCGCACATCTCGTTTTCGCCCATTAGCGATAACAACCGTGCTGAAACCTGCGCCAACAATTTGTCACCGGTGAGGTGGCCCAGCGAATCATTGACCGACTTGAACCGGTCCAAATCGACCATCAGCAACGCACAGCGCGATTTCCATTGGTAGGAATAGCGAATTGCCTCACCCAGCGCCTCGGTCAATTGCAGGCGGTTGGGCAACTGCGTCAGCGTATCATACCGCGCCAGATAGGCGATTTTTTCTGACGATTTGCGCCGTTCAGTGACGTCGGATCCAACCCCGCGAAAACCGGTAAATCGGCTATTTTCGTCGAGCATCGGGGTGCCAGAGAGCTCCCACCAACGTTCTTCGCCTTGGATCGACACCTCAACCAGCAGGTTCGAAAAATTCTCGCGGCTCTTCAGCCGCTCTGCCAGATCATGCAGGCTGGCCGGAAACTGGCCAGTTTGCCAATTGTCGCCCGCGATCATTTCCAGCAACGGACGGGCTTCGATGTCGGCCTGTGTTCGGCCAAGCGCAAACGCAAATCTCGGGCTGACCGAGCGCAGTCGGCGGGCCGGATCGATTTCCCATAGCCAGTCCGCCTCATTCTCCTCAAACTCTCGCAGCAAGAGCGAGACCACGGCTTCCTTTTCGCCAGTCGCGGCTTCGGCGATCCGAACCTTCAGGTAGACACGGCCAACCTCAACGGTCCCGACCAGCCCGGCCAGCGTGAACACAATTGTAGCGAGCCCCGCGTAAGTCCATTGTTCAAGAAACAGATAGAGGGCGCTCCCTCCTCCAAGGGCGGAAACAAAAACCACGATGCTGATCGGCACTGAGACATAGAGGAAAACCGAGGCCGCAATCAGCGTGACGAAAATCATCACCAAAGCAAATATGTCTTCGGGGTCGCCGTATGGTGCGAACAGATATAAAGCCGACAGCCATGTCGCGGCCATCAGCAAGGCGGCGATGTTAAGAGTATTCGCATTGTTTTTGCCCAATCGCTTGCGATCAGGATTGGCCAGTTCGCGTTCCAATCTCAGGCTGTAGATCTGCACACCCAGCTGCAGAGCGAGCCACAGCCCCATCCACACAGCGCCAACTTTTGGCGTGTAAATCATGGCGATGATCAGAGTCAGCAGCGCGGTGCCGTAGAGGCGGTAGAAGCTTAGTTTTGCGAGCTTTTCTTGATCAAGCCCGTGAAACCGTGACCAATCGATCGCGCCTTTATCCGCAAGCCCGAGCACTGCCGCAATCGACAATTCAGCGGCACCCTGTGTGGCAGAGATAACATCACGATTGGTCACGATAATGGTGAATAATCACCAAAGGTTAGATTGCGGTAAAGTTTTCACCCACCATTGAAAGCTTGATTATTCACTGCGTCGCGTCACTATTCCACCGTGACCGATTTTGCCAGATTGCGCGGCTGATCGACATCGGTGCCTTTGATCAGAGCGACATGGTAGGCCAGCAATTGCACCGGGATCGCATAGACCAACGGGGCAATCAGCGGGTGGACCACCGGCATTTCGATGGTGGCGATGCAGCCCTCACCCGCCTGCGCCAGCCCCTGTGCATCCGAAATCAGCACCACTTGCCCGCCGCGCGCGCGCACTTCTTCCATGTTGGAAACCGTCTTTTCGAACAGCGGGCCAGACGGCGCGATCACCACCACTGGCACCTTATCGTCAATCAGCGCAATCGGCCCGTGCTTCATTTCGCCCGCCGCATAGCCTTCGGCATGGATGTAGCTGATTTCCTTGAGCTTAAGCGCCCCTTCGAGCGCCAGCGGATAATCCTGCCCGCGCCCCAGATACAGCACATCGCGCGCCGGCGCGATCAGATGCGCCATCGCCGCAATCTCATCATCATGCGCCAGCGCTGCGTTCAACGCAGCGGGCGTTTCGAGCAGGTGGCGCACGATTTCTGCTTCATCGGCGCGCGTCAGCCGTCCCTTTGCCACCGCCATATGCGCCGCCAGCGCAGCCAGCACCGCCAATTGGCAGGTGAACGCCTTGGTCGAGGCAACCCCGATTTCCGGCCCGGCATGGGTCGGCAGCAGCAAGTCTGCCTCGCGCGCCATCGTGCTGGTCGGCACGTTGACCACCACCGCAATCGTTTGGCCTTCGGCTTTGCAATGGCGCAGCGCGGCGAGCGTATCGGCGGTTTCCCCGCTCTGCGAGATGAACAGCGCCAGCCCGCCATCTTCGAGCACCGGCTGGCGATAGCGGAATTCGGATGCCACATCGATATCGACCGGCACACGGGCGAATTGTTCAAACCAGTATTTCGCCACCATTCCGGCATAGAACGATGTGCCGCACGCGACGATGGTGAGGCGGCGCACCGCCGACAGATCAAAATCGATCTGCGGCAACGCCACTGAATTGTCCGACCGGCGCAGATAGGAGCTGAGCGTTTGCGCCACCACGGTGGGCTGCTCGTAGATTTCTTTCTGCATGAAGTGGCGGTAATTGCCTTTTTCTACCGCCGCTGCCGAAGCGCCAGATGCCTGGACTTCGCGGGTCACTGGCGCATTGTCAGCATCAAACACCTGCGCGCTGTCACGCCGCAGCACCACCCAATCGCCTTCTTCAAGATAGGTGATGCGCTGTGTCAACGGGGCGAGCGCGAGCGCGTCTGATCCCAGGTACATTTCGGCATCGGCACCTTCTGGCCCATAGCCAAGCACCAACGGCGATCCCAGCCGCGCACCAATCAACAGATCAGGGTGCGACCGGAATGCGATGGCAAGCGCAAATGCACCGCGCAGGCGCGGCAGCACTTTGCGCACGGCTTCCGCCGGATCGGCCCCGCCTTCGATCTCCGCCGAGATCAGATGCGCGACCACTTCGCTATCGGTCTCGCTTTCAAACACGCGCCCGCGCGCCGACAGTTCAGCGCGCAAGTCCTTGAAATTTTCGATGATCCCATTGTGGACAATCGCGACTTCGGCGGTGGCGTGCGGGTGCGCATTGGCGGCGGTTGGCGCGCCGTGGGTGGCCCAGCGGGTGTGCGCAATCCCGACATTGCCCGGCGCGGGATCGCCTGCCAGCACTGTCACCAGATTGGCGAGCCGCCCTTCGGCACGGCGGCGCACCAATGCGCCATCGTGCAGGGTGCAGATGCCCGCACTGTCATAGCCGCGGTATTCCATCCGCTTGAGCCCATCGACCAACCGGTCTGCGACGCTTGCCTTGCCCACGATCCCGATAATGCCGCACATTGCCTGGCTATTCCTTGTCTCTGCTGTGCCCCGCTCTAGCTATCAGCGCCCGAACGGCAAGTCCCGGTTGCTGCGAAGGCGGGTCCAACGCGCGGAAAGCATGGGGCAAGCACGGGGGCAGGCACGGGGGCAAGCAAAGCTGCGGGCTTTAGGAAAAAAACAACCTTTCCCGATTATTCACCATATTTCGAGACGCCCCCTTCGCACGATTGGGGTGAGATCGCGTCAATATTGGAAGCCTTGGGGGCTAAGAATGAGTGCATTCGGCAAAAAGGGCAATGCAGGCGGGCTGGCGCCCAATGGACGACCTGCGTTTGGTGTGGCCCGCCCGATGAAGGGCGGCGGCGGGCCGGGGGCCGCGCCGCGCGGCGGCGAGCAATTCCCGCCGCTTCCCGGTGAAGGCGGCGGCGAACCGGCTGCCAAGTCATCAAACAATCGTCCGGCCACCACCGCCGAGGCGATGGACCGCCTAAACGAACGGATGACGTCGGTGAACGACGGCAATTCCGAAGTTGGCGGGTTTGAAGCCAGCGTCCATAAAATCAAAGAACAGGTGCTTCCGCGCCTGCTGGAACGGGTCGATCCCGAAGCCGCAGCTTCGCTGTCGAAGGAGGAACTCTCCGACGAATTCCGCCCGATCATTCTCGAAGTGCTGGCCGAACTTAAGGTCACGCTGAACCGGCGCGAACAATTCGCGCTGGAAAAGGTGCTGATTGACGAACTGCTCGGTTTTGGCCCGCTGGAAGAATTGCTCAACGATCCGGACATTACCGATATCATGGTGAACGGCCCGGATCAGACCTATATCGAAAAGAAGGGCAAGCTGATCCTCGCCCCGATCCGGTTCCGCGACGAACAGCATCTGTTCCAGATCGCACAGCGGATCGTGAACATGGTCGGGCGCCGCGTTGATCAGACCACCCCGCTCGCCGATGCCCGGTTGAAGGACGGCAGCCGCGTCAACGTAATCGTGCCGCCGCTGTCGCTGCGCGGCACCGCGATCTCGATTCGTAAATTTTCGGAAAAGCCGATTACGCTCGATATGCTGCGCGATTTTGGCTCGATGTCGGACAAGATGTGCACCGCGCTAAAAATTGCGGGCGCGTGCCGGATGAACATTGTGATTTCGGGCGGTACGGGTTCGGGCAAAACCACCATGCTCAACGCGCTGTCAAAGATGATCGATCCGGGCGAACGTGTGCTGACGATTGAAGATGCGGCGGAATTGCGCTTGCAGCAACCGCACTGGCTGCCGCTGGAAACGCGCCCGCCCAACCTTGAAGGCCAAGGCGCGATTACCATCGGCGATCTGGTGAAGAATGCGCTGCGTATGCGCCCTGACCGGATCATCCTGGGCGAAATTCGCGGCGCAGAATGTTTCGATCTGCTGGCCGCCATGAACACCGGTCACGATGGTTCGATGTGTACGCTCCACGCCAACAGCCCGCGCGAATGCCTGGGCCGGATGGAAAACATGATCCTGATGGGCGACATCAAAATCCCCAAGGAAGCGATCAGCCGCCAGATCGCCGAATCGGTCGATCTGATCGTGCAGGTGAAACGCCTGCGCGATGGTTCGCGCCGCACCACCAACATCACCGAAGTGATCGGGATGGAGGGCGATGTGATCGTGACGCAGGAACTGTTCAAGTTCGAATACCTCGACGAAGGCGAAGACGGTAAGATCATCGGCGAATACCGCGCATCGGGCCTGCGCCCCTACACGCTAGAAAAGGCGCGGCAATTTGGGTTTGACCAGGCGTATTTGGAGGCCTGCCTCTGACGAGGCAGGCGATATCGGCCCCTCCGGGCCGATATCTGCGGCCTAAACGGCCGACGGCCGGTCGGCCTTGCGAACCCTGTGGGTTCGATCTGTTGCGCTTCATTCCCTTGCGATTCCCCGCGCAGGCGGGGATCTCAGGCGGCCAAACCACTTATCCGCATGAGGCTCCCGCCTGCGCGGGAGCGCGCTTGGTTATATTCTCCCCAGCACCACCGGCAGGCTCATCACCAAGCACCCGCCGCCGATCATCGCAGCGGCCATAAACAGGCCCGTCCACGGCACCCAGCCAACCTGTTCCAACCGCCCGAGATCGCGGCGTCTGGCGCGCAGCCGCTCCATCACCGCCGCAAATCCTGCGACCACCCAGAACAGCCCGCCGATCAGGGCAAGCTGCGCCGCATCGCTCAACAATTCGAATTGGGTGATGATATCCATCGGCCCGCGCATATGCGAAGCACCCGCGCTTGCGCAATCCCCGCGCCTGCGCCAAGCCCGCCTGCGATGGATGGCTCAATCGCCCGGCCCCGCCCGCTACTTGCGCTTGGCCTCCGGCTGCTGACCGCACTGGCATTGGCGACGATGGCGATGCTGGTAAAGCTGGCAGGCGAACGCGGCGCGCATCTGATTGAACTGATTTTCTGGCGTCAGGCGCTTGCCGCTGTGCTGATTGGCGGGGGGATGGCGATCACCGGGCGGCTGGCGCTGCTCAAAACCCAGCGGCTGCGGTCGCACACGCTGCGCGCTGCGATGGGCCTGGTCGGAATGATGTTCACCTACGGCGCGGTGCTGCTGCTGCCCTTGGCCGAAGCCACCACGCTCGGCTTTACCGCGCCCGTGTTCGCGGTGTTGTTCGCGATGATCATGTTCCGCGAAAAGATCGGCCGCTATCGCTGGGCTGCTATTGCGATGGGGTTTGCCGGTGTGCTGGTGGTGATGCAGCCGGGCAGCGGCGACCATGCTGGCATCACGCTGACCGGGGTGATCGTCGCCCTGATCGCGCCGCTGATGGTCTCGCTGATCAGCTTTCAAATTCAGGATCTGAACAAAACCGAAAACCCGTGGAGCATCGTGTTCTGGTTTGCCGCGCTAAGCCTGCCGGTCGCAGCGATTGGCCTGCCGTTCGTGATCGGCGCACACGACGCGGAAACGTGGGGCATCATTCTGGCAATGGCGGTGATGGGCGTGCTGGCGCAGATCCTGCTCACTGCGTCATTGCGGTTCGGATCAGCGGCGGTGATCCTGCTGATGGATTACACCGCTCTGCTGTGGGCGAGCTTTTACAGCGTATCCGTGTTTGACCGCGCAGCGCCCGCCAGCCTGTGGCTTGGTGCGCCGTTGATCATTGCAGCGGGTCTGCTGATCGCGTGGCGCGAACACCAATTGGCCAAGGCCCGGATCGCCAAGACAAGGCGTGTTGTTTTAGCGGCGGGCAAGGAATAGAATGCCATCCTCGCGCGTTGATAATAGAGACCACAAGGAAACCTGCACCATGATCCGCAAGACCATCATCGCCGCCGCGCTTGCCGCCATCACCCTGTCCGCCGCCGCCTGCAACACGGTTGAGGGCGTGGGCGAGGACATCAAATCGGTTGGCCGCGCGGGCGAACGCGCGATTGATTAAAAACGTCTATAGATCAGCATGATATTGTTGGCTGGCAAGGCATGGCGCGCGCTGCGGGTCATGCCGTGCTGGTTGGCAATCTGGTCAATTTCCTCGGCATGGCGCAGGCCCCAGCGCCGATCCCGCGCTTTTAAGCTGACGTCGAATTCAAGGTTTGACGGGGCGGTTTCCACCCCCGGTTCAACAAATGGGCCGTAGAGGATCAGCGGCCCGCCGCCGCTGCCCAGCAACCGGGCGGCCCCTGCAAACAACCCCAGTGTCGCTGCCCACACGCTGATATGCACCATATTGATGCACACTATGGCATCAGCCGTTGCCAGTGGCCAGTTGGCTGGTTTGGCTGCATCAAGCTGCACCGGTTCCGCCAGATTACCGGGTGCATCATCGGCGCGGTATGACGCAATCGACGCCAGCGCCTCTGCCGAAGGATCGGACGGCTGCCAGTGCAGCGCCGGAAACATGTGCGCGAAAAACACCGCGTGTTCACCCGTCCCGCTGGCAATTTCCAGCACCGTGCCCGATCCGGGCAATTCGCGCGCCAGCACGGCGGCAATCGCATCGCGGTTGCGCAAGGTGGCAGGCGCGTGCTGTTTCGCGGTCAAGAGATTTGCCGCTCCTGCCCTTCCCAATAGGGTGCGCGCAGTTCGCGCCGCAAAATTTTGCCGCTGGCATTGCGCGGCATCAACGCAATGACATCGACGCTTTTGGGCGCTTTGAAGGCAGCAATCCGTTCGCGTGTCCACGCGATTACATCGGCGGCGTCAACCGTGTGCCCCGGTTTGGCGACAACGCAGGCCTTGACCTCCTCGCCCCACTTGGCGCTCGGCACGCCGATCACGGCAACCTCGGCGATGGCGGGGTGGCCGTAAATCGCGCTTTCCACTTCGGCAGGATAGACGTTTTCGCCGCCGGAGATAATCATGTCTTTGATCCGGTCCTGAATGTAGATGTAGCCATCATCATCCATCACGCCCGCATCGCCGGTGTGCAGCCAGCCATCGGGATCAATCGTCTTGGCGGTCGCATCGGGCAGGTTCCAATAGCCTGCGGTGTTCGATGGAGAGCGGATGCAGACTTCGCCAATATCGCCGCGTGGCACCTCGAGGTTGCTGGTATCGCGCACTTCAATCTCGACCGCCGGACAGGCCTTGCCCGCCGACCGCATCCGTTGATTGCCTTCAATCACGTGATCATTGGGCGGCAGGATCGAGATTGTGCCGCTCGTCTCGGTCATGCCGTATGCTTGCAGGAACCGGGTGGTCGGCATCGTCCCCACCGCTTCCTTCAGCAGTTCGAGCGGCATCGGCGCGGCGCCATACATCAGATATTTGAAGTTGCTGAAATCGGTGGTCGCGGCGCGCGGGTGCTGCACCACCATCTGCAAAGCGGCGGGCACAATGAACATGTGGGTTGCGCCAGCGGCAATCGCATCAAGCACACCGGCCGGCGTAAATTCAGCCTGCACCAGACTGCGCACGCCGTTGGCGACGGCGATATTGACCAGCCCCGTCCCGCCAATATGCGCGCACGGCATCGCCACCAGCATACAATCATCCGGCGCGTAGGTGTTCCAGTCCTGCCCAGCCGCGATCCCCGCATTGCGCAGGCCCAGCAGATTGGTGTTGGACAGCATCGCCCCTTTGGGATTGCCGGTCGTGCCCGAGGTATACAGTTGCAACACCGGATCGTGCGGGCCGGGCGCAGTGTAATCCGCCGGTTCAAACCCTGCCGCCGCCAGCCTTGCGGTCTCACCCTCGATCACTTCGGGATTGGCGGGCAAATCGCCAGCGACGGCGCGTGCGGTATCGACGAATTCGGCATCCGCAAACAGCAGCTTTGCGCCGGTATCGGTCAGGATATAGGCAATCTCGCGCGGGGCCAGCCGCCAGCCCACCGGCACCATCACCGCGCCCATCCGGGCCGCCGCGATATATAGCAGGAAATAGGTATCGCGGTTTTTGCCCAGCCACGCGATCCGATCACCCGGCGCAATATCGCGCGCCTGCAACAGCGCGATCAACTGGCGGGTCAGCAGGTCTGCTTGCGCATAGGACGTGATGCGTCCATCCTGATCGAATGCCGGGCCGTCGGGGCGTTCCTGCGCCCAGAACTGCATGATCCCATCAAAGGTCGAATGATCGTGGTGGGCAGTGTGCGCCATAGAAATGCTCTCTCCCAAAAGCTTACAGGCGCAGGGTTAGGCGAAGTAGGCGGGCGCGGTCCAGCAGCGATTTAGGGCGCACATTCTAACGGAACCGGCCCTGCCGCCGCGCCGCCGGTTCGCGCAGCAGCAACCACACGAGCAACCCCAAAGGCCCGGCCATAAAAGTGGCGAACAGGATCGGTGCCTGAATGAAGCGAGAAATGCCCTTGGCATCGCCATCGCGCGCGACCCACAGCCCCACAAACAGATCAAACGCGAGGTAGTGTGTCCAGCCGATGGCGACCCCGCCATCGCTCGCAAAAATAGCGCGCACGCCTGCAATCGTGGTAAAATCCGCCCCGCCGCCGCCGGTATTGGGGATCAGCCCGCTGACCAAACCGATCAACCCGCAGGCGTAGACCAGACACAGCAGCCCGACGCCCAGATACAAGACCGCCGATAGCAATGCTGGCCAGCGCGGCAGCAGGATCAGCGCCGCCCATGCGATCATCGCCAGCAGATTGACCGCAGAAAACACCGTAGCCCAGCCGATCATACCGCCGCCTCCATTGCGCCCGTTCGCCGCCATTCGCGCGCGGCGCGGCGCATTGCTTGGTTATCGTGCGTGAACCGCCCGCCCGCTAGGCGCAGCGCAAGGCCCAAGGCGGCCTCAGCAACCACGCCTGCATCAATCGACCGAAATCGCTCCCACGAACCCGATAATAGCGGGTCGATCAGCGGCGCAGCGATGATCGCGGCGCGCTCGGCAAAGCGCAGGTCGCCCGTGCGCGCGCCGCGCAGCAGGCCGGGGTGCAGAATATCGAGCCGTTTGAACCCCACCTTTGCCAGCGCGCCTTCGGTCTCGCCCTTGACCCGCATGTAGAATGTTTTCGACTGCGCATCGGCCCCGGCGGCGCTGACTAGCACCATGTTGGGCACCCCGGCGCGGATCGCCGCCGCTGCCATCGCAAGCACCAGATCGTGATCAACACTGCGGAACGCGGCTTGATCCCGCCCGGCTTTTTTCCACGTCGTGCCCAGCGCACAGATCAGCGCGCGCGGGCGCACGGTTTCCAGCACTTCGGCCCACTTGCCCGGCTCTGCCACAAACATTTCCATCCGCGCGCCGGGCGGCATCGGAGCCTCGCGTCGGGCGATGCCGACAATCCGCACCTCGTCGCTCGCGCTGGCCACTGCGATCACTGTGCGCCCGATCAGGCCGGTCGCCCCGATCAGCGCAATCCGCCCCCGGCTTTGGGCGGCGGCGCGCGGATCAGACATTGATCAGGCCTGACGGTGCGGTGCCATCAATCGCACCAAGCGATCGCATCGCGAACCGATCGCTCATCCCGGCGATAAAATCGGCGATCATCCGGGCACGCTGGGGTTCGCGCGCAGGCAGCCGCGCCTGCCAATCGGCGGGCATCAGCGTTGCATCGCGCGCATAGGCGGCAAACAGCCGCGCGATGACATCGCGCGCAATGCTGGCAGCGGCAACCTGTTCGGGGTGATAGTACAGCCGCTCGTACATGAATGCTTTCAGCCGCCGTTCGCGCGCCGCCATCGCGGGCGAGAATCCGGCCAACTGCCGCCCGGCCGCGCGCACCTCTGCCACCGAGCCCATGCCCTGCACCTGCGCGGCGGTGTGTTCGATCACATCCTTGACCATCAAACCAATTTGATCGCGTATCATCTCGCGCAGCAAGCGCTCTCGCGGCGCATGGGGAAAGCGTTTTTCGACCATCCGCCACTGGTCTGCGAGGAAATCGAGGGTGAGCAGGTCATCAAGCTGGAGAAACCCTGCGCGCAGCCCATCGTCAATGTCGTGATTGTCGTATGCAATATCGTCCGCCACCGCTGCCACCTGCGCTTCCAGCGATGGCCATTGATCCAGCGCCAACGGGAACGCCGCGTCAAGCTGCGCCAAAGCCCAACCCGGCGCGGTGACCGGGCCGTTGTGTTTGGCCAGCCCTTCGAGCAGATCCCAGGTCAGGTTCAGCCCATCGTGCTGGGGATAGGGGCATTCAATCCGCATCACCGTGCGCAGCGTCTGGGCATTGTGGCAAAACCCGCCGTGCTGCACCATCGCGTCAGACAAAGCCGCTTCGCCCGCGTGGCCGAATGGTGGGTGGCCTAAATCATGGGCCAAACACAGCGCCTCGGTCAGATCCTCGTCCAGCCCCAACGCGCGGGCGATCACCCGGCCAATCTGCGCGACTTCAAGGCTGTGGGTCAGGCGGGTGCGATAATGGTCGCCGTCGGGCGCGATGAACACCTGCGTTTTGGATTTGAGCCGCCGAAAGCTCATCGAATGGATGATCCGGTCACGGTCGCGCTGGAAATCGCTGCGCGGGCCGCGGCATTCGCCCGAGGCGGCGGCCCCCCACTCGCGCCCGCCATGCGCATCCGGGTTGGCAGCAAAGGGCGCACGCGACATCACCTGTGCGCGATTACGTTAGCACGCGCGGCGGCTCAACCGGAACAGGTCGGGAACCTTGCGCAAAATACGTTGAGGAGAGGAAATTATGGGGCCGCCCTCCGGTGATTGGGGGGTAGGAGCGCGGCCCCAAGGGCCTGTCGGTGCGACCCGAAGACCCGGATAATGCCGTGTACGTTTCCGTGACAAAATCCGCCGCCGCGCCTAGTCGTCGCCCCGGCAAGATGCACTATGCAAAAACCTGCAACACGGCAAGGCGAGCGTTTCAGCCGGTGAACCGATGATTAGTGCTCGGCTTCCTGTTCAAGGATCCAATCCGCCGCCGCTTCGCAGTGGATTTTGGTGCTATCAAAGATCGGCAGCACGTTCGCATCAACGTCCACGACCAGTTCCAGCTCGGTGCAAGCCAACACAATCGCACCGGCCCCCTCCTGCGCTTTGTTGGTGATGATGGTCTTTAACGTGCGTTCGGCCTCGCGCGTTACCTTGCCGACCATCAATTCATCATAGATGATCCGGTCCAGCAGTTCGACATATTCAAGGTTGGGCGGCAGCAGGTCGATACCGTGCGCAACCAGCCGTTTGCGGTAGAAACTTTCGGTCATCACATTGCGGGTGCCCAGCAGCGCAGCGTTGGTGTTGCCCGCCCGCTTCATCGCCAGCCCGACATATTCCGCGATATGCAGGATCGGGATATTCACCGATGCGGCAACATCATCATACAACCGGTGCATCGAATTGGCGCCGATGATCAGCGCGCCCGCGCCTGCACCTTCGAGCCGCTGCGCGCTACCGATCAACACGCTGGCAGCACGCTGCCAATCGCGGTCTTCGACCAGTGCGTAAAGCTGACAAAAATCAAGGCTTTCGATCAGCAGCGGCGCGCTCGCCATCGGGGCAGCGCGTTTCTGGACGATGCGATTGATGCGGTCGTAATAGGTTGCGGTCGACACCCAGCTCATGCCGCCGATGATCCCAAGCTTGCGCAAACCGCGTATCCTTCGTTTTAGGGTGCAAGTGCGAAATGATCTAAAGGCGCAGCGCGGCGTGCGTCCAGTGCGCAATAAGGCCCGGCGCGGGTTACCCCGGTTTTAGCGGCAGGGCGTGCTGATCAAGCCACGGTCTGAGATCGGCCAGCGTGGCGGCCGCAGCCTCTTCGTGCGGCAGATGGCCGACGGCGGGATAGGTTTTGAACTCAGCATTCGGCATGGTTTTGGCGAGCCATTGGCCAGCCGCCAACGGGATCAGCCGGTCTTGCTCGCCCCACAGGATCAGCGTCGGCGCGGTGATCCCGGCAATCTCAGCCTCGGTCAGCGGATCATACGGATAGCCGAACCGTTTCAACGTCGCACGCCGATTGCCGGGATAGCGCAGCAGTTCCCAATAGCGGTCAATCATTGCTGGCGTGACAATCGATTTGACCGCGACGCTCTGCTCCAGGCTCTGCGCGATCAGACTGCGGGGTGTGATCTGTTCAACCAGCAGGTTGATCCCCGGCGTCTGCGCAATCGCAAAGCCGATATTGCCGCCGCCGCCCCCGCTCTCGTCATTGGCTTTCTTTTCATCCTTGATCGCAAGCATCGGCCCGCCGCTGGCATCGACCAGCAGCAGACCCGCCACCCGGTCGGGGTGCGCCAATGCAAACGCCAGCGCGTGCTTTCCGCCCATTGAATTGCCGCCGATGATAAAGGTTTTCAGGCCGAGCTTGTCCGCCACGGCCAGCACATCGGCGACATAATTGGCCCGGCTGTAATCATCCTTGGGATCAGGCCCGGTCAGCCCGTGGCCGACCTGATCGAACCGGATCACGCGGTATTGGCCCCTGAGCGCGGCGGCCCACGGTTCCCACGTCAGCAGATCGGCGTTTGATCCGTGCAGTAACATGATCGCAGGCGCATCTTTGCGCCCTTCATCGCGCAGATGAACGGTCACGCCGCTGCCAATATCCACAAACAGCGACGGCGGCCCGCCATATTTGGCGCGCATTTCCGCGGGGTCAGTATCAGGCGTGCGGAACACGAGGAAGGCGATAACCAGCACCGCGATCAGCGCCAGCAGCCCGCGCCAAACCCATTTGCCCCATCCGCCTTTCATTGCGGTTTCATCTCCAAAATCCAGCGTCGCACCATCGCCGCGCCGTCGCGGTCGACGCTTGCCCTGCCCAATTCTGGCATTGCGACGCCGGGTTCGGCGCTATCCATCCGGTAAAGCAAGATCGATTTGTCGGGCGCGCCGGGCAGGATTGCAAATTCATGCCCGCCCGCCCCGCGCCCCGCCGCGACCGGGCGCTTAAGAATGCCAATCGCATGGGTGCCACCTTGCTCCCAGCGCAGATCAAGGCCCGAATTGGACGCCGCCCCGCCCGGTTGGTGGCAGTGCCCGCAGTTCACATCAAGGTATCCGCGCGCCAACGGGGCGGCGGGCGCGGTATCGCTGCGGCTGGCCCAAACAGGCAGACGGTTTGCGCCTTGCGGCACGCGATCCAGCATCCCTGCCTGCACCATCTGCCCCAACCACTGCGAAGAAAGATTGCGCGCCTTGGGCCCAATCGGGATTACCTGCCCGTCCTTGGCATGGCAGCCCTTGCACTGGTTTTTGTTGGGGATCGCATAAGAAATCGCCTCGCCCGCCGGCGTCACCAGATCGGCCCGCCCGCCTGCCAGCACCAGCGTCGCCTCGGTCTGATCGGCATTCCAGCGATAGGGCAGCGCCGTCCAGCCATCCGCACGGTGCAGCAGCACGCGGGTCTCGATCAGGCGGCGCGCGTCGCCCTCGCCAAACGCAAAGGTTTTGATGATCGCCGCGCCGACGGGAAATTGCAGCAAGCCCCCCCCGTCTTTGGCACCGTCTTTGGCACCGTCTTTGGCACCGCCTGCGACCATCTGCGTGCCTTTGGGCAGGTAGATAAACCGCAGCTTTTCCGCCCCGTCTGACCATAGCGGGGTGTTGAGCGCATAGCGATGCACGCCCCGGTTCGGATCCTGCTTCTGCGCATCCTGAAAAAACGCATATTCGCTCAGAGATTTCGGAAAACCTTCGCCCACCACTGCCGCATCATTGACCGGTTCAGTCTCCGGCACCGTGGCATGGCTCAGCACCGCGCCAAAACTGACGCAGGCTAGCGCAAGCAGGGCCAGGCCGTGCTTCACCTCAGCCGCGCCTCCAGTTCGGCGGGCGCGCCAACATCGGGGAAAGTCCAGCTTTCAACCGGCGTCAGGCCGAGCGGTGCAGGCCGGGCTTCGGCCAGGTTTTGACCCGGCTTTGACAGGCCCAGCGTCCAACCTGATACCCCTTCGCCGATCGTCAAACCGTTGCCGTCTTGGGCAATTCCATCCCACATCAAGGCGGGCAGCGCGCCGCCAAACGCTGCCAGCAACTGCGCCTTGCCTTCGATCTGCGGATCATCCCCGCCGCGCCCAAATGTGTTGGGGCCGACAATCACGTTGCGAGCATAGGGGTTGTAACGCGCATCATCAAAGGCTTGGTTATAGGCGACCACCATCACATGCGCGGTCGGGTTGTTTTCAAAGATATTGCCCTCGATCAACACGCCATCATTGGCCATCACGAGAATGCCCGTGCCGCGCCGCACGCTGGCGACGATATTGCCCGGCGGGGCGAAATTCACGGTATCATTATCGATCACCAGATTGCGCCGCAGGATCACATTGCCGCCGTTCATCACCGGCAGGCCGGGCAGATCAAACACCAGCAAACCGCCGGTATTGCGGGTGGCGGTATTGTTTTCAACCAAGGCGTTACGGCTGTTTTCAATCTCGATGCCCGCCACGTTGGCTTCGACGATATTGCCGCGCACGGTGATGTTGCGGCTTTGCCCAACGTAAATCCCCGCGTCCGACGCGCCCGAAACTTTCGATCCAGTCACCAACACCCCGGTGCTTTCAACCGGGTAGATGCCGTAGGCACCGTTGGTGGCGAGCGGCCCGCCGGTCCACGTCACCCGGATGCGGCTGTAAATGATATTATCCGCGCCTTTGGATTTGATCCCGTCGCCTTTGGGGTTTTCGACCGCAAAATCACGCAAAGTGACATTGTCGGATGTGACCAGCAGCCCCTCGCCCGCGCCTTGCTGGGTGGAGAAATCCAGCACGGTCGCGTCCATCCCAGCGCCGCGCAACGTCACCCCGTCCACATCCAGGCTGAGCCCGTCGGTCAGCGCGAACCGCCCTTTGCCCAGTTCAATAATGTCGCCCGGCGCGGCAAGGATCAGCGCCTCCTGCAAACGCTCCCCCGCGCCCGCGCCCGGTTCAACCCGGTGGGTTTCAGCGGCGAGCGGCGCGGCCGTTGCCAGCAAGGCGGCGGCGAGTGCCAGATGTTTCATCGGTATCTCCTTCTCCGCCGCGCAGTGTTGCGCAAGGCAGGGTGGAAAAGCAAGCGGGGAGCGCACGCTGATTCTTCCCTCCCCGTGGGGAGGGGGGATGCGAGCGAAGCGAAGTCCCTAACCAATCCCCAGCGCGCACAGTCCGGCGCTGGTGGTCAGCACGGCGGCGGCCTCGCCATCTTCGACCCGGCGCAGGCGTTTGACCAGTTCGCCCAGCCCGCCCGCATTGTCGGGCTCACCGTCCTGCGCGGCCATGCCTTGGCGCAGCTTCCACAATTGCATCACGTTGAGCCGGTCCACCATCCGGCCCGCCATGCAGGCGGCGCGTTTTTCACCGATCCCCGATTGCACCAGCGCGCCCGCCACCTGCTGTTCGATCAACGGGTTGGCGAGCCCGGTATAGACCGCCCCGCCCGCCAGCAGCAGCAGCACCGCAATCCAAATCAGCAGTTTGCGCATCCCCGATCCAGTCTGCTTTAATCGAGCGACTTGACGATTTCTTCGACCATCTTCTTGGCATCGGCCAGCAGCATCACCGTCTGGTTCATGTAGAACACATCGTTATCGACCCCGGCATAGCCGACCCCGCCCATCGACCGTTTGATGAAAAACACCTGCTTGGCCTTCTCAACGTCGAATACGGGCATGCCGTAGATCGGCGATGATTTGTCGGTCTTGGCCGCCGGGTTCACCACGTCATTCGCGCCGATAATGAAAGCGACATCGGCCTGCGCGAAATCAGAGTTGATGTCTTCCAGTTCGTACACGTCGTCATACGGCACGCTGGCTTCGGCGAGCAGCACGTTCATGTGCCCCGGCATCCGGCCAGCGACGGGGTGAATGGCGTATTTTACGTCGACACCCTTGGCCCGCAGCTTGTCGCCCATTTCGCGCAGCGCGTGCTGGGCCTGCGCCACCGCCATCCCGTAACCGGGGATGATGATGACCTTTTCGGCCTGTTCCAGCATATACGCCGCGTCTTCGGCGCTGCCTTGTTTGTAGGGCCGCTGTTCGCGCGCGCCGCCTGCGCCGCCCGCTTCGGGCGCTGCGCCGAACCCTCCAGCGATTACCGAAATGAAGCTGCGGTTCATCGCCCGGCACATGATGTAGCTGAGGATCGCGCCCGAGCTTCCGACCAGCGCGCCAGTGATGATCATCGCCGAATTGCCGAGCGTAAAGCCCATCGCCGCCGCCGCCCAGCCCGAATAGCTGTTGAGCATCGATACCACCACCGGCATATCCGCCCCGCCAATCGGGATGATCAGCAAGAACCCGATCAGGAACGCCAGCAGCGCCGCCGCGATGATCAGATAGCCTTCGCCCGCCCCGCCTTCGGGTGAGACGGTGTAGGCCCCGATCAGCGCGATGATCGCAACCAGCGTGCCCAGATTGATCACGTGCCGCCCCGGCAACATGATCGGCGATCCGCCCATCCGGCCCGACAATTTGAGGAACGCGATGATCGAGCCCGAGAACGTGATAGCCCCGATGGCGATGCCAAGCCCCAGTTCCACCCGGCTCACCGCCAGGATTTGCCCCGCCGCATCGGTAATCCCGAACGCGGCCGGATTAAGCCACGCGGCAAAACCCACCACCACGGCGGCAAGGCCCACCAGGCTGTGAAAGCCCGCCACCAGTTCGGGCATCGCAGTCATCGCGATACGCCGCGCTACGGTGACACCGATAAGCGCGCCGATGCCGATGGCAATCGCGATTTCAGCAATGTTGGCGATTTTGTGGGTGACCAGCGTGGTCACCACGGCCAACGCCATGCCGATCATGCCATTGCGGTTGCCCGCTTGGCTGGTCGCCGGGCTGGACAGCCCACGCAAGGCGAGAATGAAGAACACGCCAGACGCCAGATAGGCGAGCATCGCCCAAGCCGGCGTGCTGCCCCCGTGGGCTGCACCCGCTGCAAGAATGGAGAAGGTCATCGTTTACTTCACCTTCTTTTTATACATCGCGAGCATCCGCTGGGTCACCGCAAAGCCGCCGAAAATGTTGATACTGGCCAGCACCACCCCGAACAGGCCGAGATATTTGGCGACCGGGCTCTGCGCCTCAGCCGCCGCGATCAACGCGCCGACGATAATCACCGACGAAATCGCATTGGTCACCGCCATCAGCGGGGTGTGGAGCGCCGGGGTGACCGACCAGACAACGTAATAGCCGACAAAGCAGGCCAAGACGAAGATTGAGAGAATTGCGATAAAGTCCATTGGTCTTCCTATTCGGACTGCGGCTGGATGAGCGCTTCCATTCTATCGAGCACGCTGTTGGCAACGAGGATATTCAGCTTTTCGCGTGCAAGAAATTCGGGTGCGTTTTGTACTAAGCATTGAATGTCTACCAACGACATCCGGTAATCGTAGTCTGCCCTGGCAATGGCCAAATCCGTACTTTGCCGCGGCAATGAAAGCCGATCCGAAAACCGCGCATATCGTGTGTTGGTATCATCCATCGCTGAAGACGAACCACACGGGTCAAAAATCATCGGGATGACAATGGCTGCTTCGGCCCTTAGCTGCGCGCCGCGACGAGCATCTTCGTGGCTGTACGTAGTGCCCGGAACAGCGCGCTCATCGGCAAGCGCGGCGGACGGCAAAACGCTAAACAACGCCGCTGCTAAAAGTCCGCGATTGAGGCTCAACCCTGCAGCCTCTCGTTCACAAC
>JBBRFG010000017.1:0-29161 GCA_038224685.1 Sphingomonadales bacterium | reverse complement strand
CAGGGGGGCTCCGGTTTGTTCACCTTCCGGGTGAACAATCTTAGCAACTGATGTTCGCTCGGTTGTACCGAAAGCTAGGACTGGCTGACGTCTGATTGAATCGATTAGCCGTAAAAAAGCCGCCATTCCGTGAACCACCCACTTTCGGCCATTGGCAGTCTGACTGCAGTTTCCCGATAACGGCCATTCCCTCGACTTCGGTCGCGCCAGCGTTTCTCCTCTGGCCGATCCGCGCTATGGGCCGCTCGATGCAGCTTGATATCGACATTGAGGACTGGCCTACGGGCGAGTGGGAGGCGCTGGCGTCCCGTGCGGCGTTGGCGGCTGGCGAGGGTGAACCTCTGCTTGCCAATCCGCGCCTGATAGTGAGCGTTGTGTTCACGTCGGACGCCGAGGTTCGCACCCTCAACCGCGAATGGCGGGACCGCGATAAGCCAACTAACGTGCTCAGCTTCCCGATGCTGGAGCGGGCAGAACTTGAACAAATCGGCCCTGATGGCCCGCCTGTCATGCTGGGAGACATCGCGCTCGCATACGCAACCTGCGCGCGCGAAGCAGCGGATAAAGGCATTCCACTGGAACACCATGCCACCCACCTTATCGTCCACGGTCTGCTTCATCTGGCGGGCCATGATCATGTCACATCCGACGCGCAGGCCGAACAAATGGAAGCATTGGAGACAGCAATACTTGCAAAACTGGGCATCGCTGACCCATATGGTGCATGAACGCCGTTAGGAGCATTGACTAAGGCCATGGCCGATTCCCCATCTTCTGCGCCTCAATCGGGAGATGCAGACAGTACCGGTGGGCTTTGGCCTGCTTTGCGCAAGATACTCGGGCTGGAAGCCGCGCGGTCTTTGCGCGAACAGCTCGAAGAAGCCATCGACGACCATGAGGACGAAAACGGCGCCTCGCGGTCCGATGGCAGCACCAGCGCAGGCGGTGACCTGTCGCGGGTTGAGCGCCAGATGCTGCGCAATCTGCTGCACTTTTCAGAACATGATGCCGATGATGTAGCGGTTCCGCGCGGCGAAATTATCGCCGTCGATGCCAAAATCAGCTGGGCTGACGTGGTCGCCGCGTTCAGCGTGCACGGTCATTCGCGCATGCCGGTATACCGCGAAACACTCGATAGCGTGATCGGGATGATCCATATCAAGGATATTTTCCCGTTCCTCGCCAATGGCACCCCGCCGCCAGCCGACTGGACGACCTTGATGCGCCAGCCGCTGTATGTGCCGCAGGCGCGCGGCGCGCTGGATGTGCTGGCTGATATGCGCACCAACCGGGTGCATCTGGCGATCGTGCTCGATGAATTTTCCGGCACCGACGGGCTGATCACGATTGAAGATCTGGTCGAAGAAATCGTCGGCGATATCGAGGACGAGCATGATGATGCGCCGCAAGCGCTGATTGTGCCGATTGGCGAAGGCATGTGGGATTGCGACGCCCGCGCCGAACTTGATGATATTGCCAAACAGATCGATCCGCGCTTGGCCGAGGTGGAAGAGGCGGTCGATACGCTGGGCGGGCTTACCTTCGTGCTCGCCGAAGCCGTGCCGCCGGTCGGTGCGATGCTGGAACATCCGAGCGGCTGGCGGATTGAGGTCATAGCGGGCGATGAAACCCACGTGACGCGCCTGCGATTGCACCCTCCGGTAGATGCGAGCGACTTGCAATAAAATCATTGCTGCGAGCCCTCGCGCGATTCTTCTTCGATTTTTTGCATCTATATTGCCGCTTGAGCGTATCTCTTCCGACCAAGGAGAGAACTGATGCCTGCACGTCGTTTGCCCCCCCTGCGTGCGCTAGAAGCGTTTATGCGCACCGTCCGGCTCGGTTCGGCGCGGGCGGCGGCGGAAGAGATTGGGCTCAGCCCTTCGGCACTGTCGCGACGGATCAGCAATCTGGAAGAATTTGTCGGGAAAAAACTGTTCACCCGGGCGCGCCAATCGATGCAGCTGACCGATGAAGGTCAGGCGTTCTATGAAGCGGTAAACCCGCATATGGAAGCGCTCGCCCGCGCGGTGGAAAGCCAGTCGGACAACATCGCATTGCTGCGTCTGCGGCTAGGCGTGTTGCCGATGTTCGGCAGTCAGCGCTTGTTCCCGCGGCTGGGCGAGTTGCGCAAGCGCCATCCGTTGCTGCACATTGATATCGACACCGCTCCGCATCTTGAAGACCGGGTTGGCGACACCCTTGACGCAGCGATCATCCTGTCACGCGGGCCGGCCAGCGGGCTGCACGCCGTGCGGCTTGACCACAATCTGGTCCACGCGATTTGTAGCAAGGAAGTCGCGCGCAACATCGGCCCCGAAATCACCCCGGAATCAATGGCCAAGCAGACTTTCCTGATCCACAACGAACTGCCCGAAAGCTTCGTTGCGTGGAAGAAAGCCAACAATCTCGACACCATGAACCCGGCGGCAATCGATCATTACGATTCGGGCCTGCTGATGTTGGAAGCCGCTGCGCAAGGGCTTGGCGTGGCGATCATGCACGATGACCACCTGCGCCGCGCCCATGATAATCGGCTGGTCAACCTACCCGGCGCGCCGGTGGAGAGCCCGTATAGCTATTGGTTCGTTTGCAAACCTGTCTCGCTGGAAAGCCGTCCGGTGCGGATCTTCCACGACTGGCTGGTGCGCGCGGGGCTCTAATCGACAGGGGCGGTTTCGGTGCGCGCCTCGTACCGCACTGGGGGGACCGTGTGTGCGAATGGCCGCAGGGGATGGCCTAGAATGTCAACCAGCGCTTCTTCGATCCGTCGGCGCGCTTCATTGCCTATTGCCTTGCGCCCGCGGAAATCCTCGGGGCTGAACGGTTCAAGGAAATGCAGGCGAAGCCGGAATGTGCCCCTGCGCGATAGCACCCGTTTGGCGTTGTTGACGCCGCTTTCCACACCAATCCATCCGATCCATTCGGCGACCGCGCCGTAATCAAGGATCACTGGCTGCACCAGCACACCCGGCGGCGGCGGTTCGAGCACCGACAACATCGAGGTTTTGAATGGCAGGAGCGATTGCCCGTCAGTGGTGGTGCCTTCGGGAAACACCGTCACCGACCAATTATCGACCAGCGCCACTTTTAAGGCGTTTATCTGCTCGGCCACACCCATCCGGTGTTCACGTTTGACAAACACGGTGCGGTTGAGACTGGCCAACCATCCCACCACCGGCGCTTCGGCCAATTCGGACTTGGCAACAAACGCCGTGCCGCTGGCTCCTGCGAGCGCGAGGATATCGACCCATGACAGGTGATTGGAGACAAAAAACACATCGCGTTTCAGGTGGGTGCCAACCACTTCGACCCGCGCCCCGCTTACCCGCGCAGCAAAGCGCAAGAACAGCATTGGGAACGGCGAACCATAGGCAAACACGCGGTAGAGGTAGTGGAGCGGCACGAATACCAGCAGCAGGCCGATCAGTCCCGCCGTGCGCATCCCCAGCCGCAGCCAGCCGTCCCAAGACATCGGTGTGCGTTCACCGCGCGCAGCGGCAAGCCGCAGATCCCATTCGCGCTGATTGCGAGCGAACACAGCAACTTTAGTCATTGCGCGACAGGCGCACGCCGTACAATTCCATTCGGTGATCGACCAGGCGATAACCCAGCCGTTCGGCAATCTGACGCTGCAATGCTTCAACTTCCGGGTCAACGAATTCGACCACTTTGCCGGTTTCTACGTCGATCAGGTGATCGTGGTGCGCTTCGGGCACGGGTTCATAGCGTGATCGGCCATCACCAAAATCATGCCGATCAAGAATGCCTGCCTCTTCGAACAAGCGAACAGTGCGGTATACGGTGGCGATCGAAATGCGCGGATCAATCGCAGCGGAGCGACTATGGAGCAACTCGACATCGGGGTGGTCTTCGCTTTCCGACAGAACCCGCGCAATTACCCGGCGCTGGTCGGTGATACGCAGGCCTTTTTCAGCGCAGAGTTGTTCGAGATCGATTTTCTGGTTCAAGCTAAAGCTCCATCGCCGCGCGTGCCGCCCGAAACTCGGCGCGGCCTATTCTAAGCGAAGCAGCCTTATCCTTATAGGGACAAGGCTGCTTGCTCAAGCTGGCTTGCGGCCCTCTCAGCAGAGGCGGCTGTGCAAGTGCCGTGTCAGGATCCGACTTTCTTGGCGCGGCGCGGACGCACCACGGTGCCCGGCTTGCGTCCAAGGCCGATCTTCTTGGCTAAGTCGCGGCGTTTTTCGGCGTAATTGGGGGCGACCATCGGGTAATCGGCGGCCAAGCCCCAGCGTGCGCGGTATTGTTCGGGTGTCATGTTGAAGTTGGTCCGAAGATAACGCTTGAGCATCTTCAATTTCTTGCCGTCTTCGAGGCACACGATGTAATCCGGCTTGATAGAATTGCGGATCGCGACCGCCGGCTGCGGCCTGACCTCTTCCACCACCACCGGCTCGCCAAGGTTGGCGAGCGCGTTGTAAACATTGGTGATCAGGCCTGGCAAATCAGTCACCGCCACATCATTATTGCTGACATGCGCAGAGACGATATCGCTGGTGAGTGTGATAAGTGTTTCATTCATTGAAAATTCGAGTTCCTGCATGATTTCCTCTTGCTCTTTATATATATGCACCCATCTTGCGTTGTGGCTCAAAGAAGCAGTTTTAGCAACTGATTGATTTACGTGATCGTGCGTCGGTGACTGCCACGATAGCTTAAATTGATTTTGAAAAAGTAACGGCATCGACTCGTTCGCCATTTGCCATCCGGTAATAGTGTTTGCGTTCGCCGATGGGTTCGAAACCAAATTTGCTATACAGGTGGATCGCTGAGTTACCGCGCCGCATTTCTAGAAAAATTTGGGTAACCGCGCGCGTTTGTGCGGCCTTGAACAGCAGTTTGATCAACGCAGCACCGATCCCGTGCTGCCGCGCGTCGGGCATGACCGCGATCAACAGCAATTCTTCTTCGTCGAGCACGTGCCGGGTTAACACAAACCCGACAGGTTGCGCGGCGTGCCCCGGCCCATCGGGGATCGGCTCGCCGCGCGGGTCGACCACCAGCGCGTGGGTGGTCGGCAAAACCAAGGCTTCGGCGACCTGCCTGCGGGTCCAGGCCTCGCCGTAAGCCGGATCGAATGCTGTCTCCATGACCGCCATGATCCGATCCAAGAGGTGGGGGCAGGGGGTCATCCGCGCGCCTGATCCGCCAAGGGGGTGGCATCGGGTCCGCGGCCATAAATCGGGGCGAGATTGCGAGTCAGGCAGTCGCGGGGTAGCCGCATCGCCGCCCTTGCATCAGCTAGAATACTGATCGCAGTAGCGCTGTGATCGGGAAACAACGCAGCGAGTTCTGCGGCGCGGTTGCCTGCGAGCAGCACCGTGCAGGCATGCGCGCGCGCAGCCTCCGGGGTCTGCGATACCGTATCGCCAACCGGCAACCCATCCGCGCCGAATTCCGCAACGAACCACTCGCCGTGGCCGCCATTCATGCAAACTGTTACCGCCTGTGAGGGGTGATCATGCTGTGCCATCGCAGCGACCAGCGACAGGGTGGGGTATCCCAATACTTCTGCGCCCCAAGCAAAGCCGAGCGCGCGCGCCGCAGCCAGCCCGATTCGCACGCCGGTAAAGCTGCCCGGGCCAAGCGAAACCAGAATGCGCGCGCAGCGCCCCCTATCCGGCAGCGCCGCAATCATCGGCACCAGCGCTTCGGCATGGCCGCGCCCGATCACGCGGTGGTCATGCGCAATCAATGCCCCGCCTTCAAACAAGGCAATAGAACACGCGTCTGACGCAGTTTCGATAGCAAGCGTTCGCATCGAAGTGCGCGATGCCTCACCCCGTCGCGGCGCGCAAGCGGCTGATGTGTATCAGGCGATCCGGTTGAAGCGAGCGAAGTCCGGACGCGGGCTGCGGTCAAAGATGCTGGCGGGGTCACCATAGCCGACCGAACAGATAAAATTGACCCGGTGGCGCGGTTGATCGGCAAAGAACGCGGTGTTGACGGCCGCCCCATCAAAGCCCGACATCGGCCCGCAATCCAGCCCCACCGCGCGCGCGGCCAGCATCAGGTAAGCACCTTGCAAGGATGAATTACGGAATGCACCAGTCTCGCGCGCTTTCTCGTCGCCTTCGAACCAGCTTTTGGCATCGGTGTGCGGGAACAGCCACGGCAGTTCTTCATGGAAGTCGATGTCATAGCCGATCACTGCCGTTACCGGCGCAGCGGAGATTTTGGCTTTGTTACCGTCCATCGCGCAGGCGGCCAGTTGGGCTTTGGCTTCGGGTGATTTAACCCACACGATCCGCACCGGCTGCATATTGGCCGACGTCGGGGCCATTTTCATCAGATCCCAAATCGCGTGCAATTGCGCGTCGGACACCGACTTTTCGAGCCAATCGTTGTAACTGCGGGCTTCGTTAAACAACTGCGCGAGCGCTGCGTCGGACAAAACGTGATCGTGGAATTGCTGGGTCATGCGGCGCGCACTTCGGTTACCTCGGGGACGTAATGTTTAAGCAGGCCTTCGATCCCGTGTTTTAGCGTTTCGGTGCTTGATGGGCAGCCCGCGCACGATCCTTGCAGCGTAAGATAGACCACCCCGTCACGAAAGCCGCGATAGGCAATATCGCCGCCATCGTCCGCCACCGCCGGACGCACACGGGTTTCGAGCAATTCATTGATTGCGGCGATCACCTCGGCATCCTCGGGTCGTTCTTCTACCACCAAGTCAACTTCGCGCGGGACCGCGATGCCGTTGCCACTGCCGCCAGCAAACAGCGGGGCTTCCGATACAAAATGGTCGAGCAGGATGGCGATCACCTGCGGTTTGAGCGCGCTCCAGCCTGCGCCCGGTGCAGCGGTAACGCTGACAAAATCAGCGCCAAAGAACACGTTGACCACTTCGCCAGTGTCAAACATGGCCTGCGCCAGTGGACTGGCCTCGGCGGCTTCTGGACTTGCAAATTCGCGGCTGCCTGTTTCCATGACGGTTTGACCGGGCAGGAATTTGAGCGCCGCAGGGTTTGGTGTAGTTTCGGTTTCTATGAACATGTCTCCAATCTAGTTGTCCCGGCCCACCCCGGCAAGGGCGGCGGTGCGATAAGCATTCACTATCGCTTCAGGCTTTGGCCGCCTATAGGCGCGACATGACGTTATTTTCCCGCGCCAGCCGCGCTTTCGCCTGTCTGCTTGCCCCTGCGGTGCTGCTCCAGCCAGCTCTGGCTCAGCGGTCACACGCAACAACGCAGCCTGTGGCAATTCCCGCGCCGCCAGTGCCAGCGCCGCAGGTGCCCGAACCGCGCGCGCTTCAGGCCGCCGGCGAAGTACCGTGGCTGTATCGTGGCAGCGATATTCCGGTTGATGACAAATGGCTGTTTGGCGAGATGAAAAACGGCCTGCGCTACGCCGTGCGGCGCAACGGCGTTCCGCCCAATCAGCTATCAATCCGGGTGCGGATTGATGCCGGTTCATTGTACGAAACCGATTCCGAACAGGGCTATGCTCACTTGCTCGAACACCTATTGTTCCGCGAAAGCAAATATCTGGGGCCGGCCGAAGCGATTTCCGCATGGCAGCGATTGGGCGCGACGTTTGGCAGCGATGCAAATGCCGAGACCAGCCCGACCCACACCGCTTATAAGCTGGACATCCCCGACATTAATGCGGCCAAGCTGACCGAAAGTTTCAAGCTGTTGTCGGGCATGGTTCGCGAACCTGTGTTGAACGATACCAACGTCGCCGCCGAACGCCCGATTGTGCTTGCCGAAAAGCGCGAGCGCGGCGGCGCAGGGCAGCGGATGGCGGACCTCACCCGCAAGACATTCTTCGCTGGACAGCGGCTGTCGACGCGCAATCCGATTGGTATCGATGAAACCCTGCTTGCAGCCAAGGGTAAAGGCGTAAAAGCGTTTTATGACCGCTGGTATCGCCCTGAAAACACGGTTATTGTCGTTGCTGGTGACGCCGATCCGTTGGTGTTGGCCGGATTGATTGAACAGTGGTTCGGAGACTGGAAAGGCACCGGAAAGCCCGGTGTCGCGCCCAATTTTGGCGATCCGGTTGCGCCTGCCGCTGCACCGGAAAATCCCGTCGATGGAGCACCGATTGGCGAATTGGCGGTGGGGGTGGAACCTGACCTGCCGCGCAGCCTGACCTATGCGGTGATGCGTCCGTGGCGCCCGGTGAACGATTCTATTGTCTACAATCAAGGCCTGCTGCTTGATGCAGTGGCTCAGGCGATAATCAACCGCCGGCTGGAAGCGCGCGCGCGAGGCGGCGGCAGTTTTCTTTATGCTCAAGTGCAGCAGGACGATATTTCGCGATCATCTGACGCAACCTTTGTGACGTTTGCGCCGCTGACCGATGATTGGCAGGCGGCATTGGGCGATGTGCGGAACGTGATCGCCGATGCGCTCACCAATTCGCCGACACAGGAAGAAATTGACCGTGAGGCCGCCGAATTCGATGTGGTGTTCGCCAACGGGGTCGCGCAGGAATCGGTGCAATCGGGTCCCGACCTCGCCAACAATCTCGTCAATGCGATCGATATCCGAGAAACCGTGGCAGCGCCTGCTGTGGTCTTGAACGTGTTCCGCTCAATGAAGGCGCGCCTCACCCCGGATGAAGTCCTGACCCACACCAAAAGCCTGTTTGAGGGCACGGTTACCCGCTCGGTCTATGTCACACCCACGGCGGGCGAGGCGGATGCAGCCGCGCTGCGGTTGGCCTTGACGCGTGAAGCTGTTGTGGATGGCAGCGCAAGGCTGGCGGCGCAGACTTTGTCGTTTGACGAATTGCCGCCAGTCGGCGCGCCAGGCGCGATTGCCGAGCAAAAGCCGCTGGGCGTGCTCGAAGTCGAGCAGGTCGATTTTGCCAATGGGGTCAAGGCGTTGGTTTGGGCCAATGATGCTGAACCCGGACGCGTCACAGTGCGGGTGCGGTTTGGTGCCGGGTACCGCGCGTTCGACAAGGATACCGCCGCCTACGCCGCGCTCGGTGAAGCAGCATTGGTCGGATCAGGGCTGGGCGAACTGGGCCAGAACGAGATTGACCGGCTGGCGAGTGGCCGCAAGCTTGGGTTTGACTTCGCGATTGACGAAGCGGTGTTCACCTTTACCGCGCAGACCCGTTCCGAAGATGTCGCCGATCAGCTCTATCTGTTCGCTGCCAAGCTTGGGATGCCGCGCTGGGATGCTGATCCGGTGATCCGCGCTAAGGCGGCTGCCGGGCTGGCTTATAATACGTTTTCGACCAGCCCAGGCGGTATTCTCAACCGCGATCTGGAATACCTTGTCACCGGCAAGGATCAGCGCTTCGCCACCCCCGATCCGGCGGCGCTGCAAGGCATAACGCCCGAAGGGTTCCGCGCTGTGTGGGAACCCCTGCTGCGACAAGGCCCTGTCGAAGTGCTGGTGTTCGGCGAGTTTGACCAACCCGCCGTCACCGAACAATTGCGCCTGACATTCGGCGCGTTACCGCCGCGTGAAGCGATTGCACCAGATGTTGCCGCGCGGGTGCTACCCTTCGCTGTTGCCGGGGCGGAACCTGCCATCGTCAACCACCGCGGCGATGCCAACCAAGCTGCTGCCGTGGTCGCCTGGCCAAGCGGGGGCGGGGTGGCAAACTTGCGCGAAAGCCGCCAGCTCGAAATCCTCACCCAGTTGTTTAACAACCGCCTGCTCGAAGCCTTGCGTGAGCGGGCCGGTGCCAGCTACTCGCCGCAAGTGTTTTCCAGCTGGCCGGCTGATCTGGCCAGCGGCGGGCGGATCACTGCTCTGGCGCAGCTCGAACCGGAATTCGTGCCGGTGTTCTTTGCCGAAGCTGACAAGATCGCCAAAGATCTTGCTGCCAATCCGCCCACCGCCGACGAGCTGGAGCGGGTTACCGAGCCGCTTGGCCAACAAATCCGGCGGGCATCGACCGGCAACCAGTTCTGGCTGTATAATCTTGAAGGTGCTTCGTTTGATCCGCAGCGGGTCGCTTTGATCCGCACGCTGCTGGTGGATTATTCGCAAACCAGCCCGCAGGTGATGCAGTTTTTGGCAAATCGGTATTTTGCCAAGGGCGTTCCGTTCCGACTTGCGATCATCCCGGAAGGCCAGACATTGGCTCAATCGCCAGTTCGCGGAGTGGGTGATGGCAGCGCGCCGAGCGCGGTGGTGGGACGTTGATCGTTATGGCGGCAAACGGTCGCCGAGAAATAAAGTTGTGCGCCAAGGCCAACCCCCTTTTCGCATCATCTCCGCCGTTGCCGCTTTACAATGCAATCGCCCGTCTTGTAGCGGATGCGCTTGCGTTCGGACCTTACGCCAAGCCATGAAAGAGTATTGACCCGTGCCTCAGACTTGGACTCCGGATAGCTGGAAAGCGCACGAAGCGCGCCACTTGCCGCATTACGAAGATGCAGCCGAACTGGCCGAAGCGGAAAAGACGTTGTCGTGTTACCCGCCGCTGGTCTTCGCAGGCGAGGCGCGCGCGTTGAAAGCCGATCTGGCGCAGGTCGCCAACGGCCACGGGTTCCTGTTGCAAGGCGGGGACTGCGCGGAAAGCTTTGCCGAATTTCACCCTAACAACATCCGCGATACCTTTCGCGCGCTGTTGCAAATGGCGGTGGTGATGACTTTTGCCAGCAAACGTCCGGTGGTGAAGGTCGGGCGGATGGCAGGCCAGTTTGCCAAGCCACGCTCCGCGCCGACTGAGACGATTGGCGGGGTCACCCTGCCAAGCTATCTTGGCGACAATATCAACGGGATTGATTTTGATCCGGTGTCGCGCCGCAATGATCCGGCCCGGATGGTGCGCGCCTATTCGCAAGCCGCCGCCACGCTTAACCTGCTGCGCGCATTTGCTGGCGGGGGATATGCCAACCTGCGCCAAGTGCACCAGTGGACGCTCGATTTTATGGGCCGCACCCCGTGGACCGAAAAATTCGCGCAAATGGCTGATCGAATTGGCGAATCGCTTGATTTCATGGAAGCCTGCGGGATCGACCCCAGCACTGTGCCACAATTGAAAGGCACCAGTTTTTACACCAGCCATGAAAGCCTGTTGCTGCCTTATGAGGAGGCGATGACCCGGCAGGATTCACTAACCGGTGATTGGTATGCGACCAGCGCGCACATGCTGTGGATCGGTGATCGCACCCGTTTTCCGGGCAGCGCACATGTCGAATACGCACGCGGGGTCGGCAATCCGCTGGGCATGAAGTGCGGGCCGAGCCTAGAGCCGGACGCGCTGTTGGCATTGCTCGATACGCTCAATCCCAAGCGTGAGGCGGGGCGGATGACGTTGATCAGCCGGTTTGGCCATGACAAGGTTGAAGACGGCCTGCCGCGGCTTGTGCGTGCAGTGGAGCGTGAAGGGCACCCGGTGGTGTGGAGCTGCGATCCGATGCACGGCAATGTCGTGAAGTCGGACACGGGCTTCAAGACCCGCCCGTTTGATCGCATCCTGCGCGAAGTGAAGGGGTTTTTCGCGGTGCACCGTGCTGAAGGCACCCATCCCGGCGGCATCCATATCGAGATGACCGGGCAGGACGTGACCGAGTGCGTTGGCGGCGCGGTGGCGATCACCGAAGAACGCCTTGGCGACCGCTACCACACCCATTGCGATCCGCGCCTTAACGCCGAACAATCACTCGAACTGGCGTTTCTGGTCGCCGAAATGCTAAACGATGCAGCGGGTGAGCGCGACGCCGAGATCAGCGCCAACGCGGCGTAATCGGGCGAACCGACGCATGTGCGGGGTTGGTTTGGGCAGCCATGCCTTTCATTTGTCACGGTACTTCCGTATAATTGGGACAGACCGGCGATGCGGCAACAGGAGAAGCCGGTGCCCCAAAACGAACTCTTAAAAGCGGACAGCAACGCGTCTGCCTCGCTGACCGAGCAATTCCGCGCGACCCGTGCGTTGAGTGAGGCGCTCGTCGTCCCGCTCAGCGATGCCGATGCCAGCCTGCAATCGATGGAGAATGCCAGCCCAGCCAAATGGCATCTGGCGCATCCCACGTGGTTTTGGGAAACGTTTTTGCTGCGCGGGTCTGTGCCAGGCTATCGTTTGCACCGCGAAGGCTGGCCGTTTCTGTTTAATTCCTATTACGAGGCTGAAGGCGCGCGGATTAACCGGGGGCAGCGCGGAATGCTGTCGCGCCCGGCGCTGACCGAAGTGCTCGAATGGCGCGCGGCGGTGAATGATGCGATGATGCCGCTGCTGGCTGATCCAGCACTGGCGGCGTTGATTGCGCTCGGGATCGCGCACGAGCAGCAACATATCGAATTGCTGCTGACCGATATCAAACATGCGCTGTTTCAGAACCCACTGGGACCGGCGATGTGGGATAGGTCACCGCCTCTCGTTGCTGCGCCTGCCGCGCCGCTCGACTGGCATTTGCACCCCGGCGGGATCGCTCTGATTGGCCATCATGGCGCGGGCTTCGCCTTTGACAATGAAGGGCCGCGCCACCGCGTGCTGCTTGAACCGTTTGCGTTGGCGAACCGGCTGATTACCAACGCCGAATGGGATGCATTTATCGCTGATGGTGGTTACCACGATGCGCGCCTGTGGCTCGCCGATGGCTGGGGCTGGGTGCAGCGCGAGCGCATAACTGCGCCGCTATATTGGCGCGAGGATGATACGCATTTCACCCATCAAGGCTGGCAGCCACGCCACCCGGATGCGCCGGTATGTCATATTTCGCATTTCGAGGCCGATGCTTATGCCGCTTGGGCAGGTGCCCGGTTGCCGACCGAATTTGAGTGGGAAGTGATCGCCGCAATCCATGATCCGGCAGGCGGCAATCAGCTTGATCAAGCGGCACCGCCCACACCGCGCGGCGGCCGCGCAATGTTCGGTGATTGCTGGCAATTTACCCGGTCAGCCTATCTGCCCTACCCCGGATTTCGCCCGGCAAAAGGCGCGGTGGGCGAATATAATGGCAAGTTTATGAGCGGGCAGGTGGTGCTGCGCGGGGCATCCTGCGACACCGTCAGGGGCCACTCACGGGCCTCGTATAGGAATTTCTTCTATCCCAACCAACGCTGGCAATTCACCGGCCTAAGGCTGGCAAAGGACGCATAAAATGATAGCTAACCAGGGTCTAAAGCTGGTCGAACGGGACCCTAGCGGGGTCGACCGCGCATTTCGGTCAGATGTATTGTTGGGGCTTGCGCAAACCCAAAAAGCAGTGCCCGCGCGCTGGTTTTACGATGATGCCGGATCGCAGCTGTTTGAGCAGATTACGCAGCTTCTCGAATATTACCCAACCCGCGCCGAAACCGAGATTTTGCGCACCCGCGCCGCCGACATTGCCGATTTGATCGGGCCGGGCCGGGCGGTGGTAGAATTTGGATCGGGATCGTCAGTCAAGACCCCGCTGCTGCTGTCGGCAATTCAGCCCTCGGCCTATGTTCCGCTCGATATTGCAGGTGATTTCTTGCGGGCTGCGGCAGCCGATTTGGCGGCGAAGTTTCCTGCGCTGCCGGTTTACCCGGTTGAAGCTGATTTTATGCGCCAAGTTGAATTGCCCGCCGAAGTCGCAGGCCTGCCCAAGCTGGGGTTTTTCCCCGGATCGACCATCGGCAACATGATTGCGCGCACGGCGACCGATCTGCTGCGTTCGATGCGCGAAACGCTCGGCACAAACGCGCTGCTGCTGATCGGGATGGATCTGGTCAAAGACGAAGAGGTGCTGCTGTCCGCCTACGACGATGCGGCCGGTGTGACAGCGGCGTTCAATCTCAATTTGCTGGCACGGATCAACCGCGAGCTTGGCGGGGACATTCCAATCAACGCCTTTCGCCACGAAGCGCGCTGGAACGATACGTTTGCGCGGATCGAAATGCACTTGGCGGTGCAAAGTGACATCGCCTTCACAGTCAGCGGCGAACAGTTTGCGATGCGCAGTGGTGACAGTATCCACACCGAAAACAGCCACAAATTCACCCGCCGTTCGGCGCAGATATTGCTGGCGGCAGGCGGATGGGAACCGCGCGCGCGCTGGGCCGATACGGCAGGCCAATTCCTGCTGGTGTTGGCTGAGGCCTGCCCCAATCGCATTGCGCCCTGAAACGCCGCTGAAACCAGCGCGGGTTCTGTGCGTTGGCGCGAGATGGACGAAGACACAGGTATTTGCATCATCGGCGGCGGCATGGCGGGGCTGTCGGCAGCGACGGCATTGGTGCATGCTGGTTGCAGGGTAATCGTGATCGACAAAGGACGCGGGCCGGGCGGGCGGATGGCAGCGCGCCGGGCCGAGATTGGCGGCGTCGCAGTCAGCTTTGATCACGGCGCGCAGTATTTCACTGCCCGCGATCCGGCATTTCGTGCGGCGGTGACAACGTGGGAGCAGACCGGCGATGCCGCGCGCTGGCCAGTGGCGGGTGATGACGCATGGGTCGGCACGCCGGGGATGAATGCCCCGATCCGGGCGCTTGTAAGTTCCGAGGCCGGGGCTTTGGATGTGCGCTGGGGCGTGCGGGCCGAACGGTTGGTTCGCAACGGCGAAGGCTGGCGGGTCGAGGCAGGCGATCAGGCCATTGCCGCAGCCACCGTGCTGGTCGCGGTGCCGGCCGAACAGGCGCGGGTGCTGTTGGCCGAGGTCGCGCCCTATTTGGCGTCTCTGGCAGGCAGCGTGCAGTCTGCGCCGTGCTGGGCGGTGATGGCAGGGTTCGCGGCGGCTTTGCCCATCGCTGGTGATATTGTCCGCAAGTCTGACGGCCCGATCAGTTGGGCTGCGCGCAATTCGGCCAAGCCAGGGCGCAGCGGCACCGAAAACTGGGTCATCCACGCGTCGCCAGCGCGCAGCCGCGAACTGATCGACCTGCCCAAGGAGGCGGCGGCACAGATGCTGCTGACTGATTTCTTCGCCGTCACCGGCACTGCGCCAGTCGCTCCGATGCACCTTGATGCGCACCGCTGGCTATACGCTTTGCCGCAATCGCTGCCGGGAGAGCCTGCGTGTTTTGATCCGGGCCTGCGGATCGGGATTGCGGGTGATTATCTGCACAGCCCGCGCGTCGAAGGGGCGTGGTTATCAGGCCGGGGGTTGGCGGCGATGATGCTTGATCGACAGGGCGTGAGCGCGCAATCATGAACACCGCCTATTGGGTATTCCGCCCTCTCAATTACTCCGGCGCAGCAGCCGAAACGAAACCCAAAGGTGGACTAGCAGCGTTGCAAGGGCGCCGCCAAACATCGCCCATGATGCGCCAATCACGCCATAGGGCGAAATCCATAACGCCAGCCCCACACCGATCACGGCCAACCCTGCCAACCTGGCAAGGAAAGAAGCCAAGGGCCTGCCGGCCGCTTGCAATAGCGGCTCCAACCCCAGACTGGCGAGACCAACAATTGTCGATGCCCCGAGGTAGAACAGATAGGGATAGGCTGGCAAAAACTCCTCCCCCGACATCAGCCAGATGATCGGCTTACCCAGCAATACCATCGCCAGCAGCATCGCGGCACCGGTGATCGCGGATATCCGCAGGCTGCGGAAAAACAGGTCACGGCTCCGATCCTGCGCGCCCGCTCCATAAAGCCGGCTCATTTCGGTAAACAGCGGGCGCGAGAAAATCTCGGTCAGCCGGTTGACGCTGCTGGCCAGCTGATCAGCCAAGCGGAACAGACCCGCCGCCGTTTCGCCTACAAACAGGCCGACGATCAGCACTGCGCCGCGTTCGCGCAGCACGCTGAGCAGGTAGCTGGCATTGGTGGTAAACAGGAACATCCAGTAGCCGGGCTGCCGATAGGCCGGGCCGGGGCGCCCGACCAGCTTTGCGCGCCAGACCAGCCAAGCCTGAACCAGTGACGATACCAACTCCGACAGGCCCCAGACGATCAAAAAACCCATGACATCGGGGCCGATGACCAGCATCACCATCGCGCCGACAAACCGGGTAAGCGGGATGGCCGCATCGCCGATGGCGGCATCGCGGAACCGGTCGTATGCGCGCAGCACGCCCGTGCTGGTCGACCGCATCGACAGGAATACGATAGCGCCATAAACAACCAGCTCATGCGCCAGGTCCGCTTCCCAACCCATGCTCAGGGCGATGGGTTCGGCAAAGGCGAACAGAAGCGCAAAGGAAATAGCCGATCCGACCGCTTCGACCACGAGGTCGCCCAGCACGACGCGCGAAAAACGTCCGCGATCATTCGCGGCCAGCGCCGAAGCGCCGAAATGAACTACCGTCTGCCACGTTTGCAACTTTATTGTCGCGGCCAGGATCTGAACGGTCGATACGATCAGGATGAACTGGCCAAACCCAGCCGGGCCAAGCGTGCGGGTGACTGCGCTGAGGTAGAACAACCCGGCAATCGCGCCAAAACCCTTGGCCGAGAACAGCCAGGCACCGTTGCGAAACACCTTTACAAGCGAATCATCACTCGTGGCAAAGCGCCGCCATTTGTCACTGATCTGGCCCAGCATCCGGTTCCATGTTCAATCTAAGCTTGTCGTGCTGCGCTATGGCACCAAGCTGGCCGGATTCAATCGGTTTGTGTGGTCCCGGCAGCGTGGTTGCAGCGCTTCGCGTTTAACCTTAAGATGCACGCACGCCATGCAGGTTTGTTTTCTCTACAATCACGACGCGGGCCATCAGGTGGCGCACAGCATCGGCATTGCCGCCGCATTGGCGCTGGAGCACCGCCACGTTCGCACGGTCATCGCCTACGGAAGTCCTGAGATCCGCGCCGAAATCGCCAAGCATCTGACGCACGATCAGGTCGCCGCGCTCGAATGGCTCGATCTGGGCCTCCCGGCTTGGGCGAATGCGGCGCTGCGACCCGTCAACCGAATGTTTCCTGCGCGGCGGCTGGTGCGACTGTGGGCGGGGTCCGAGAGGCTCCGCGCGTTCGACCTGATCGTCTCCACCGAACGCACATGCCTCACGCTAAAGCGGAACTGGGGGGGCACCGGACCGGCCTTTGCCTATGTTCCGCACGGTTCGGGCGACCGCAGTGTTGCCTATCATTCTTCGTTGAGCGATTTTGACCTCATGCTTCTTTCAGGTCAGAAACTGGTCGACCAAATGGTGGCAAACGAAATCGTGCCTGCCAGCCGTTGCCGGATTATCGGTTATTGCAAGTTCGACGGCCTCAAGGAACGCACTGCGGAACGGTTCTTCGCCGATGATAAGCCCGTGTTTCTTTACAATCCCCATTTCGATCCCGTTCTATCGAGTTGGTACGATCATGGTCCGGCGATCCTCGACTGGTTTGCCGCGCAGCCGCAATATAACCTGATTTTCGCTCCGCATGTGATGCTATTTTTCAAGGGGCTGCATATCTCGCCCGAATACAAAAAGGGGCGGCGGCGGCCCGGTCTGAGGCCAGAATGGCACGAAGCTCCCAACATCTTGATCGATACGGACAGTGATCGCTTGTTCGACATGAGTTACACGCTGGCAGCCGATGCGTATATCGGCGACATGTCGAGCCAAGTGTACGAATTCCTCTACATGCCCCGCGCGGTGTTTTTTTTAGATGTACACAGTGGACTGGCGGCGGGTGGACAGGCGGCGGGCGGACAGGCGGCGGGCGGGGGCACGCCCGTCTACGAAATGTGGCAGAACGGCCCGGTGGTAACAAGCGCGCAAGAATTGTTCCGATGCTTGCCGCGATGGCAGGACATCGCCGCACATTATCGCGCCGAACAACAGCGCTTGCTCGCCTATACCGCAGACGTTGGCAATCCGCGTCCCGCTTCGTTGCGGGGGGCCGATGCGATCGCGGAATACCTTACCCAACGATTAGGTTGAGGTGGCTGGCGACGGCATTGGGAAGACTGTAATCGCCAGCCCTGGCGCGCAGATGGTCGGGTTCGGGCGTGCCGGCCATTGACGCGATCAGCGCATTCGCCAGCGCTTCAACCGACAGGTCGCAAACCACGCAAGCGGGCATTCCGGCGAGCAGTTCGCGTAACGCCACGAAACAGTCGGTGGCGACCACCGCACGGCCGCTGCCCAAGGCTTCAATGACCACAGCGGGCAAGCCTTCGTAGTCGGAAGACAGCACAAACCGGCTTGCGCGGGCGAGCAGCGCAGGTACTTCGGCGGTAAATCCGGGAAGGCTGACTGCCTGTTCCAACCGGAGCTGCACGACGAGCGTTTCGAGCGCGCCGCGCAGCGGCCCTTCGCCCGCGATCAGCAGATGCGCGCGTGCCAGCGGATGATCTGCGCCGACCCGTTGGCGAGCCAGGGCAAAGGCGCGGATCAACCGGGCAAAGTTTTTCTGCGGCGACAATCGTCCGAGTCCAAGTAGCAAAGGCCTGTCTTTGGGCGTTTCGATCACCTGCGGCTCAGCCAGAAAAGCCTGCGTAAGATAGGGATTGAAGACCGCGTGGAACCGATCTGCATGCCTTGGAAATTGTGCTGCCAGCACCCTGCTTTCCGCCTCACTTAGCGTCAGAACTGCCTCGGCCGCCCTGAACAGGCGGGCATATCCGGCACGGCGCAGGGCGGTGATCAACGCACCATCGCGGCGGCGCAGAATAGGGTTGGTCGTCTTGATAAACAGCGCGGGCAGCTCGCCCCCAAGAGCGGTCAGCGCAAGGCCGGTGAACCAACTGATATTGTTGCTGGTGCCCAGCACCGCGTCGGGCTTCACGGTGCGCAGCCACCGCCGCATGGCGCCAAAGCTGCGGATTTGACCCCAGGCGCGGCTAGATCCGCGCTGGTCTCGCAGCACAACCAGTTCGACGCCGTCAGCCAATTCCGAGGCAAGCTGTTGGTGAAGGTCGCCCCGTCCGTTGCACAGAAGCACCGTTACCGCGTGCCCGGCGTCGCAAAACCCGTTCGCCAGATAGACCGCCACCCGCGAAATTCCTCCGGTTTCAAAGTCATAGCATGTGAGTGCGATGTGCGCGCAGCGCGGGCTGTCATGCGGCTTCAACTGTGCCTCGCTCCACCCTGTGGTGCGACGCCAATCCCGGCCTGATCGCCGTTACTCCGCGCGCGCCAACCTTGCCTCGTCGCGGAAATAGACGCGCACCGGTTCGCCATAGCGATTTTGTGGCTGAGCTGGATAAGAAAGCAGGTAATCGGCTCGTGCATCCCAGAATAACCGGCGGAACAACGTCGCTGCCCCGATCCAAAAAGCAATCCCAGCTTGCGGTCAACCCACCTCAAACCAAAGTCAACACATTCGTCTAAAAGCCTCCTGCGGGGCAGGGTTTCGCTGTGACAGGCGATCACTCTGATCATCGCCCACGGGAATTGGCCTATGCGCCCTACAAATACTTCATCGTGATGCGGATCGACCTGGCTTCGTTGCCAACAACCACGCCGACCTTGTGATAGCTTGGCTTGCCCAAATTGAAGATATTGATTGAGGGGTTGTTTGAAATACCCCCGCCATCCTGCGTGATGTCAGTCTTGCCATTGCCATTAAGATCGTGGCGTACCGCCACGCCGTAAGTTCCTGGCTCGGGTACGGGCAAACAGAAGGTCATAGTCCCTGCCTTGGCAGCCAACTCGATCCGGTTGATCCATTTGCCTTTTTCCAGCCAGTCACTCTTGGTGGCGCGGTAGGACTGGACCCGAATGCGACCCTTCGATGCAGTCACATTGTTGACAATTACGATCAGCGCCGGACCCGATCCCGCGTCGCAAGTGTCAAGGTTATTGGTGATCTCGCGCTGGTATGCGGTCACCGGACCGGCCACCACCAATGCGCTGATCATCAGCATGGCCAGCGGCGCGCGCGCGCGCATCTGGATTGGCTTCGACCCTGGAACCGAATTGTCTATGTTTTTGATCATTGGCTCTCTGACAAGAACGTCGGGAAGACTGCCGAGGCTGGCAAGGCTGTGTGCGGCTGCTGCCATTCAGGCTGTGAATAATCCATGAATTCGTCTGGCAGTATATGGGCCGCGCAGAGGCGAATGCGTGCGTTGGGACCGTCAGCGCCGCCGCGATGCGAAGCGCAAGTTCAACACAAGGCTGCACACTCTACCCGCTTGTGTAAAGTTCGAACAACAACCTTTCAGCCAGCGCGTGGTCTTCAGGCTTGTCGACATCGACCCCCATTCGCCCATCGCTGAGCACCACTGGCGTCACCTTCGCCCCCAATTTTGCACCCGCCGCCGCCAGCGCGCCGTGCAGTGTCATCCGACGTGCCAGCAGCTTTGCCATCAGCACTGGGCCAAAATGCGCGGCAAGCCGCAGCACCGATTTGCGATCCTGTTCGACTGTTTCCCAAAATCTGAGCGCGTTCGTAGCCGCAGGGGCTGACAGCGCAAACAAGTTGGCCCCGGTGAACGCTCCGTCTTTGAAGGTCAGCCAGGTGCGGCGATTGGAGCCAACTGCCGCTTCCAACCGACCGCGTTCGACCATCGCCACCGCCACATCGCTTGCACCTGTCCCAGCGACGAATTCAGCCACGCTGTTCGGGGTCAGCATGACATTGTCAGCAGTGGTGACCAGCACCGGCAGGCCAATCGCCGGGTCGCTGATGGCGGCCAGCACCGATCCGCTGATCGTGGGGCCGGATAAAAACGGCGTGATCCGGGGGTCAGCAGCCGCCCAGCCAAGTTCGGGATGAGCTAGCAGTTCGGCCGCGTTCTGCGCGAGTACGATGATCTGGGCAATCTCCGGCGCAGCGGTAAGCGCCCGCAGCACCCGGCCCAGCATCGGTTCGCCCGCGACCGGGATCAGCGCCTTGGCCGTCAGCCCGAAATGCGCGGCCACCGGGTCCACACCCGGCCGCTGTCCGGCCAGCACCAGCGCGGTCCAGCCGGGCGAGGGGGTATTCATGAGGGCGAGCAACCTTGAGGAGCGGCGTTGGCGGACAAACACGTGCTCTCATGACCAAGGCGGCGCTTGTCAAGAAACGCCCGCGTGGCACGTGCTGCGATCAAGAGTGTAGCAAGACCGCTGCGGACCGCTGCGTGTCATGAAAATACACAAAAATTAGCGCATTAACCGACGCAGGCTTTATCCTCGCGGTTGGTAGATGCGGACGTAATCCACTTCCATCTGGGCTGGGAAAGCGGCGTCATCAACGCCTTTTTGCCCTCCCCAGTTTCCTCCGACAGCGATGTTCAACAGCAGATGTTGCGGCCCATCAAACGGCCAGCGTGCCTGTTTGTCGCCTTCTTTCTTGAACAGCAACTTTGGCTGATCATCCACCCCGAAAACCATAAAGTCTGCGGTCCATAGCAGTTGGTATTTGTGCATGGCATCGCAAGCGTCAGGAACAGTGTGGCTGGAAGTCTTCTGGGTTCCACGGGAAAAATTGAAAGCAGATGTATGAATGCTGTGATGGATGACACCGGGATCAAACCCGACCTGCTCCATAATGTCGATCTCACCGCCGGCTGGCCACTTCACGCTTTCATCGGAAGGTAGCATCCAGATCGCGGGCCACGTTCCCCGCCCGCACGGAAGCTTTGCTCGTATCTCGAAAAAGCCGTACGTCCAGTCCCCAAGTCCTTGGGTTATGAGCCTGGCTGACGTGTATCTTTGCTTGCCCCAATCGGCAAAACCAGCCGATGAAAGACCTTCGCTGTGGGCTTCAATTAAAAGACGCCCGTTTGCCACTCGGGCATTTTTTTCACGGGCGGCTGAGTAATACTGCTTTTCGTTGTTGAACCAGCCATCCGCATTGCGGGATGTGTCATATTTCCACTTCGACGGATCAGGTAGGCCGGGCGTGTCAAATTCATCCGACCAGACCAACCCGTAACCCTCGGGGATTTTGGTTGCGGCAGTTTCGTAGGTTGGTGATGCTGATTTTTCAGCGACGACAGCAGCCGCAGTTTGATCCGATTCTTGGCTGGCTGCCGCTATCGTTGCGCAGGCAAGGGCGAAAGCGCCAAAAGATGCAGTTTGCACAGCTTTTGTCATCATTTCCGATCAGCCTTTTTCCCCTGACAGTTCGGTAATCGCGGCGTCCTTGTCAAAAGGGACGCCGCGACTGTGTGGCCTGTCCGCGCCTAGAACTTGGCGACTACGCGCACACCATATGTCCGGGGACGGGTGAAGAAGCGCGTATTGTCAAATTGGGTAATGATAATCGCCGCTTCTTCCTGCTGATTGGTCACGTTGTTGCCATAGACTTCGAAGCGATATTTGCTTTCGTCGTCAATGGTCCAACCAGCCCCGATATCCAAAGTGGCATAACCATCAATCCGATCAAGCAGACGCCCAGCCGTGACAGGCGTACCGTTATCGTTCACATCGAATTCCAGACTGTTGAAAATCGTATGGAATTGCGAGGAGCGATAACCCAAAGAAGCCACCCAATCGAGCTGACCTTTTGGCAGTTCAATCACTTGACTGATCTTGGCGTTCAATTGCCAGCGCGGCGTGCGCGGAAGGCGATTACCGGCAATGGGACGAAACACGGCGTTGCCTGAATCGACATCGGGTTGGAACCGGAAGTCAGGAATATTTTCCGCATCCTGGATCTGCGCTTCAAGATACAGCGCGGTAAAATCGACGTCGATGTTGCCAGGCAATTGAAAGCCGCCTTCGACCTGGGCTCCATAGATCTCCGAATCCGCAGCGTTGAAGCTGAATGACACGACCAGGTCGGCGTTTGTACCCGGAGGGATCTCAACGACCTGTCCCAGCAATTCGGTTGCTGTTTCAACTGCTGTTCGAACACTCAAAAGGCCCGTAAACACCTGATCCGTATAGTCATTGTAGAACAGTGAGGCATTGAGATAGGCCTTGCGTCCGCCGATGGCAAATTCGTTCTTGCTGCCAATTTCATACAGCACAACGCGCTCGGTGCCGAAGGTGGGAGCAACACCATTGTCGCCCAGATTGTCGTTGAAGCCACCCGATTTGTGGCCATTGGCAATCAGCGCATAGATCAGATTGTCTGGAGTGATGTCGAATTCACCACGCAGGCGCCAGTCGACAAAGTCATCCTCAAATTCGGCATCCTGCTGGAAAATCTGCCCCTGAAATGGCACGCCAAACAAGAACTGGCCAGTGTTCGGATCACAGAACAGCCCGTCAAATGAAATGGTATCGATACACGGAGGACGACCCGGAACGACGTTCGGATTGCCGCCGAATGGGCCGAAGTTCAAAATGTCGTCGAGATTGTCGCGCGCGCCAAAATTCGCAATGCCATTGGCAAAGAACTGGAACACTTCGACATCGCTGATCGCGCCATTGCCATCGGTATCTGGATTGAGGATCGTGCGATCAAACGCCGCGAACTCAAATCCTTCTGTGCCCGTGCGCACACCCAGGCAACAGCTGAAGCCAACTCCGCCAAGCGCCAGACCATAGCGTGCGGCTACACCCGTGCGCTCCTTCTGATCGTCGGTGTAACGCAATCCGGCGGTCAGACGGAAATTGTCGGTCACCTCGTACGTCGCATCGCCGTAGATCCCGTAGGATTCGGTGTCGGTTCTGGTGTTGAACTCGATGCCCTGAAAAAACGGTGAGCGATCCCCCGTGGAACCAAGGAAGGATCGCTGTTTTTCATCGATGTAGACGCCGCCCAGGCTCCAGATAAGGGGGCCGTCGGAGTTGAAGATCCGCAATTCATGGAACTGCGAACGCGAATCCGAAATCTGCCGGAAGCGCGAGAAGTTGTCGAGATTTTCGGCCAGAATAATCGGATCGCTGATCACATCACCTGCTACGGGTGTGAAAATATTGTCGCGCTCCGACAGGCGATCCAATACGCCCGGAAACGCGGGAGACAGCGGGGTGGTCGCCTCGTAATCGTAAACGGCATCGCGATAGCTGCCGGTGTATTCGACGTTGAAGCCATCACCTTCATATTCGATCGTGGTCCGAATTCCCCAGTGATCGGTGTTAAGTTCCGGCGTGATCCCGCGCGCGATGACATCGCGAGGGTCGATGTTATCGAATTCAGCCTGAGTGATATCTCCATCTTCAAGCGCCCCTAAGGGCAGCGCAAAATTGGTGCCCGTATAACCTGTGCCGTTTTCAGCAATGTAATCGCCTGCCACAAGGATCGTCAGCCGATCAGTGGGCTTCCACAAAATCTGCGCACGGCCAGACAGATTGTCTTGCGCTTCAGCAACATCAATACCTTGGACAGGGCCGACATTGTTGTAATAGGAATCGTTGGCCTGATAGAGTCCGGAAAAGCGGACGGCGACCGTATCCGACAACGGAATGTTCAATACTGCGCGCAACGAACGGTTATTGAAATTACCGTACTCGGCATCAATCGCTCCGTCAAAACCGCCAAGACCGGGACGAAAGCTGATCGCGTTGATCGAACCAGCAGTCGCATTCCGACCGCGCAGCGTGCCCTGAGGGCCCACGTTGACTTCAACCCGCTCAATGTCATGGAACGCAGAACCGATACCTGATGGGCGCGGGATGTTGACGCCATCAAGGTGGAAGGCCGCTGCTGGGTCACCCAACTCGGTGTTGTTGCTTGAACCAATTCCGCGGATATAGACCTCAATATTGCCCTGGTTGTTTGCGACTGAAAGGCCCGGAATCTGGTTTTGAAGGTCGGTGACGTTCTGAACGCCAATTGCCCGCAAATCCTGGCCACTAATTGCGAACGCAGTGCCCGCAAAGTCCTGCAAGGACTGCTCGCGGCGATCGGCGGTGACGATAATTGCGCCGCCCGGTTCTTCAACTTGTGGTTCTTGCGCCTGATCAGTTTGATCTTGAGAGGCCTGCGCTTGTGCCAAGGCTGGTTGAGCAAGAGCCAAGCTTGCAACACCCGCCAGAAAAACTTCACGATGTAGGTTCATTTCGTGTCTCCCTCCCCATTCGCTTGCCGCGAATTTTTGCTGTGTGCACATAAACCGCAATTGTGATCGTTCACAACCCGTAATTTTTCGTGTTCCTTTTCGGGAGGGCCACAATAAGCTCTAAGGCACGCACCAATTTGATCACTTGAACGAGCCACGATGCCGCGATTCAGGGTCTACCGCTGCACCGGTGATCCCGATAGAGGCCGTGCTTGTATGCGATATGCAATGCCGAGCGCAGGGGGCGCTGTGCGGTTCGGACATCGTGGTAAAATTTTAAAAATCAGGATGGGGTTGGACGAACAATGGCGCGAATGCGCAAGACAGTTACGATCAGGGACGTCGCCGAAGACGCTGGCGTATCGCTCCAGACGGTGAGCCGGGTGGTGAACGGCGGGCCGAACGTGCGCCCGCAGCTGCGTGACACGGTGCAGGCAGCGATTGACCGGCTCGGCTATGTGCCTTCGCTTGCCGCGCAACGCATGAGCGGGTCGCGCTCGTACATCATCCTTGCCATCAACGACCGCGAACGCACGCTGGCCGATTGGCGCGAACGGCGCGGCACGGACTGGGTTGACCAGATGCTGCTGGGCGGCATTCTGACCTGTTCAAAATACGGTTACCGGATGATGGTGGAACTGGTCGACACCCATTCCGATCATGTCGAACGCGAGTTGGGGGCGGCGATTTCTGCCTTGCAGCCAGACGGCGTGATCCTTACCCCGCCGCATTCGGAAAACCGGCTGATCACGACGCTGCTGGCGCAGCGCGGTATCCCATTTGCGCGGATCGGTTCCAATGCGCCGGGGCCGGGCATCCCGATGACAATGGGCGATGAAGGCGCGGCGTTTCTTGCCGCCAGCCGCCTGATCGAACTGGGCCACCGTGCCATCGGTATGATTGCAGGCCCGGCGCAATACAGCCTTAGCGGTTGGCGGATCGACGGCTGGCGGCGCGCGATGGCGGCGCGCGGCCTACCCAGTGATGGCCTTCTGGAAGGCGGTGACTTCGGGTACGAATCCGGCACCCGTGCGGCGCGCGCGCTGCTAGACCGCAATTCTGGCCTCACCGCGATCATCGCAAGCAGCGACCAGATGGCGCTCGCCGCGCTCGAGGTCGCGCGTGACCGGGGGTTGGTGGTGCCGCGTGATTTGTCGCTGATCTCGTTCGACAACACCCCGATTGTAAGGTTTTCGCAGCCGCCATTAACCGCTGTGGATCAGCCGATTGCAGAGACTGTGTCGCGCGCCGTGGAGCAATTGATCGCGCGCGGGCAAGAGAGTGACGCCGACCAGGTGATCGAGGTTCCTGCAGGGCTGATCGAACGGTCTTCCACCGCACCTGCGCCTGCTCAGGACACAGCTTGAACGCGCAGCCCGCCAACCAGCCGCGCTGGTTTCTTGCGCTGTTTGCGCTGGCGGTGGCCGGGGGTGCTGTAGGATACGTCCCCTTGTTGACAGTCCTATTGCCCCAACGGATCGCCGAGTTGCAGGGCGGCGAGGATATCGCCGCGCTGGCACGGGTGATGTTTTTGGGCGCGTTGATGGCGAGCCTCGCCAATATCGCTACCGGGATGCTGAGCGACCGCACGCATCGACGCCGCCTGTGGATTATTGCCGGATTGGTCGCATCCAACCTGTTGCTGATTGCGGTGGGTCAGGCGCGCTCGATCACCGAATTGGTGCTGCTGGTTATGGCTTGGCAGGTCGCGCTCAACCTGATGCTCGCGCCGCTCACCGCGTGGGCGGGGGATTGTTTCCCTGATCGCCAGAAAGGTTTGCTGGGCGGCGCTCTGGCGCTGGCCCCGGCGTTGGGCGCGCTGGCTGGATCATTGGTGACCTACGCGGGATTGGTCGCGCCCGATGCACGTCTGATGCTGGTGGCGGCACTGGTCACGCTGTTGGTTTTGCCTGCGGTTGTATTGGGCGGCGGACGGGTGCGCGCAGAGCTTATGGTGCCAGTTGTGCTGGCAGAGGGCAGCTTGCCGCTGCGCGACCCGGTGGTAGCGCGGATGTGGACTGCCCGGCTGTTGGTGCAGGTGGCAGAGGGCGGAATGTTCGTGTTCCTGCTGTATTGGCTGCGCTCACTCGCGCCCGATTTCCCTGAGAACGGTGCGGCCAATATCTTCAGCGGGGTTTTGATCTGCGCAGTGCCGCTATCACTGCTGCTGGGGCGCTGGTCTGACCGGCATGGTCGGCCGATCTATCCGCTGGTGGCAATGGCTGCGCTGTGTTCCGCCGGAATGGCAGTGATGGCGGCGGCAGGCAATTTGGCATGGGCGATTGCCGGTTATGTGCTGTTCGCGATTGCCGCGGCGATTTTCCTGTCGCTTCATTCCAGCCAGACCTTGCGGGTCTTGCCAGCGGCGCAGCATCGTGGGCGCGATCTTGGCGTGTTCAACCTCACCAACACGGTACCCGGCATGGTGATGCCGTGGCTGACCGTGCTGCTTGTGCCCGGTTTTGGCTATACCGCGCTGTTCGCGGTGTTCGCGGCGCTATCGCTATTGAGCGCGGGGCTGCTTGCCACATTCGCCCGCCGTGATTGAAGCAAACGCTTGATGCTTGCCAAAGCGCAGATGGCTCGCCATAGTTTGATAACGTTCTCAATTACTCCATAGTCTTGGGAGGGACTGGCCTGATGATGCGACAATTGCTCGGGCAGCTGGCCTGCGGCGTGGGCCCAACGGCATTTGGGGCGGCGGTTGGAGCAGGGCTGTTGGCAGGCTGCGCTGGCGCGCCGCCGGTGGAAACGAGCGCTTCAGCCGTGCAGGACAATGCCTCAGGCACGCCAGAAGCCTTGCTTTCGCGCATGAGCCTTGACCGCAAAGTCGCGCAGGTGGTGATGCCCGATATTGGTTCGATCACACTCGAAGATGTGCGCCGTTACCGGTTTGGCACGATCCTCAACGGCGGCAACTCTGGCCCCGGCGGCGATGATAAGGCGCCTGCAGCAGAATGGCTGAAGCTGGCGGACGCCTTTTGGGCCGCCTCCACCGCCTCGCTTCCCGGCGGGGAGCCGGCAATCCCGGCATTGTGGGCGACTGACGCGGTGCACGGCCATGCCAATGTGATCGGCGCAACAGTGTTTCCGCACAATATCGCCCTGGGCGCGACCGGCGATGCTGACCTGATCCGCCGGATTGGCGCGGCCACTGCGGTCGAGATTGAGGTCACCGGCATCGATTGGACGTTTGCCCCCACCGTCGCGGTCGCGCGTGATGATCGTTGGGGCCGCACCTATGAAAGCTATTCCGAAGACCCGGCGCTGGTCGCGCGCATGGGCGCCGCGATGGTCGAGGGCTTGCAGGGCCGGCCCGGCGATCCGGGTTTCCTTGGCGTCGGCAAGGTCGCGGCGACCGCCAAGCATTTCTTCGGCGACGGCGGTACCGCGCAGGGCGTCGATCAAGGCGACGTCAACGGTGATCTGGCGGAGCTATTGTCGATCCACTCTAGGCCCTATCCGGCGGTAATCGGCGCGGGCGTTGCCAGCGTGATGGCGAGCTTCAATTCGATCAACGGCACCAAAATGCATGGCAATGGCCCGCTGTTGACCGGCGAATTGCGCGAAAATCTGCGGTTTGACGGCTTGGTGGTCGGCGACTGGAATGGGCACGGGCAGGTTACCGGCTGCACCAATGCCGATTGCCCGCAGGCGCTGCTCGCTGGGCTTGATGTCTACATGGTTCCGGAAGACTGGAAGGCGCTGCATGCCTCGCTGATGCGCCAAGTCAAGGACGGCACGATCCCGATGGCTCGGCTGGACGAGGCCGTGCTGCGGGTGCTGCGGTTAAAGCAGCAGCTCGGAATTTTTTCAGGTGAAGTGACGCCGTCGCAGCGGGCCAATGGCGGACGGTGGGATAAGCTCGGTTCGCCCGAACACCGCGCCATTGCGCGCGAAGCAGTGGCGAAATCGCAGGTGCTGCTCAAGAATCATCGCGTGTTGCCCCTGAAGCCGGGCGCGCGGATCGAAGTGGCGGGCAGTGCAGCGGACAATATCCCGCAGCAGGCGGGCGGCTGGTCGATCACATGGCAGGGCGGCGGCGATCTCACTGCGGCGGACTTTCCCAATGCGACGTCGATTTACGCCGGGATTGCGGCGGCTGCCAAGGCGAGCGGCGGTGAGGCCGTGCTAGCCGCAGAAGGCACCATATCGCCCAAGCCCGATGTCGCAATCGTGGTGTTCGGCGAGGAACCCTATGCCGAATTCGTTGGTGACCGGAAGGACACGGCGTTCCGGGACGAGGAGGGTCTGACCCTGCTCAAGGCTTACCGCGCCAAGGCCATTCCGACAGTTGCGGTGTTTCTGTCAGGCCGTCCCTTGTGGATGAACCGCGAATTGAACGCCGCCGATGCCTTCATCGCCGCGTGGCTGCCGGGGAGCGAGGGGGCGGGTGTTGCCGATGTTTTGTTTGGCCAGCGTCCTGCAACGGGGCGATTGTCGTTTAGCTGGCCCGCAGCTTGCGATGGAACCCCGGTGAACGGGCCGCAGGGCGCG
>JBBRFG010000016.1:0-29659 GCA_038224685.1 Sphingomonadales bacterium | reverse complement strand
AGTGCCTCGTCGCGATGGAGGTCAAAAATCTCCGTCTCGACGAGGACTAAGTTATTGTATGGACTCCCTAAGCCGAATCAGGCATAGCGTAATAACGCGCAGTTGATCTGCACGGTTCACCTCCTTCCTACCACGAGGGCGGATGAAATGGAGCCACAGTCGTGTTGGATACGACTGTGGCTCCAACCTGAATATCAGGTTGGCGAATCACTAATACACTGATTCGGTGTTTCTTGTCTTCGGTAATTATAAGTTTACATTAAGCAGGCCACTGTAAACTCGAACTATACAGCGTTACGGGTCGAAGGTGACTTCGGGCTTATTGATGGCCCGCCACTGAGCGGGATACTTCCCAGAGGACTCTACGGTCCGCCCTCGGAACTTCCTGAACGATGCTTCGACAGCGTTTTGGACCCGGCGCAGAGTTTCCTTGTCAGGTTCCTCGCAGCCCACATCCCGCAACACGGCCTTGGCAACTTGCCGAACAGACATTGGGTCTCCCGACTTCCTAAGAATTGCCATACCACGGCGGCCACACTGACCGAACGGCACCGGGATATGATGCGTCCAAGGTTTCAGAGGAGGTGCTTGTTCTTCCTGCCAGTCGGGATAGGCGTCTTCGAGCAACATCCGAGCGCTTTCGATCAGCCGTTCAAGATGAGGAATGCGTGCTTCAAGCTCCGGGAGCTTTGCGAGTTCCCGGTTGATGCGTTCGATCGATGCACGCACATCTTCGAGTTGGCCGGTGAGGGCAGAATAGCGCTTGTTCAGCGAGTGGCGGAGGTTTGTTTGTCCCATGCCCTAATGGTGGGGCGCTGAGGGAAGAAACACCATCCGGGTCTTTGTGCGTTTGCTACCAAATACTGCAGCCACACCCAACCCCAATGTTTCACGTGAAACATCGTCGCAAAGCAAAGCTATTGCGGGCCTAGCGGGGGTCTGGCAGGGGGCTAGGCATGACCGAGCAAGACCTGACTGACCGCAAATTCTACCGCGCGGGCGAAGAAACCCGCTTTGCTGAAGGCGGCCCCGAACGCACGCCGCAAACCGCGCATCCGGCCTATAAGCTGGCGTTCCGCGACACCGATTTCCTGCTGCGCGACGAATTGCGCCCGGTTCGGTTTCAGCTGGAATTGCTCAAGCCCGAAATGTTGCTGGACGAAGCGCGCGTGGGATCAACGCTGGTGATGTATGGTTCCGCCCGCATCCCTTCGCCCGCGCAGGCCGAAGCGCGGCTGGCCGAGGCTGCTGCCAATGGCAGCGAATATGATCAGAAAGTCGCCGCGCGATTGGCCGAAAAGGCCAAGTATTACGACGAGGCTTACAAGCTTGCGCGGCTCGTCAGCGAAAAAGGCCTGATCGAAAACGGCCTGCGCCAGTTTGTCATCACCACCGGCGGCGGGCCGTCGATCATGGAGGCGGGCAATCGCGGGGCATCGGACGCGGGCAGCGAATCAATCGGGCTGAACATTGTACTGCCGCACGAACAGGCGCCCAACCCCTATGTGACGCCCTATCTGAGCTTTCAGTTCCATTACTTTGCGCTGCGCAAAATGCACTTCCTGCTGCGCGCCCGCGCGGTGGCGGTGTTCCCCGGCGGGTTCGGGACGTTCGATGAATTCTTCGAGCTGATCACGCTGATCCAGACCGGCAAGATGAAGCCAATCCCGATCATCCTGTTCGGCAAGGATTTCTGGACACGGGTAATCGATTTCGAGGCGCTGGCCGAAGAAGGCACGATCTCGAAAAGCGACCTCGACCTGTTCCAATGGTGCGAAACCGCCGAGGACGCTTGGGCCTGCATCAGCGAATTCTATGAACTGACGGATTAGAGCCAGTGATTCCCCGGGTCGGCGGGGACCACTTGCGGCCTGAGGCTCCCGCCTGCGCGGGCGCGCACCCTAAAGGCTGCGTACCGCCTGATGCCCCAGCGGCCCGTTGCCTGCGCCAAAGCCGGGGGCGGCTTCGATAGCGCGCAGCACGAATTGCCGTCCCAGCCTGACCGCGTTTTCCAGCGGCTGGCCGTGGCCGAGCAGTGTCGCAATCGCCGATGATAGCGTGCACCCGGTGCCGTGGGTGTGGCGCGTGTCGATCCGGGCGTGATCGAACTGCACTGCGCGGGCGCTGCTGGTCGCGGTGGCGGGGATAAGCAGCACGTCGATGATGCGCTCCCCTTCGCCCAACCCGCCGCCCAATCCGCCGAAATGTCCGCCCTTGGCCAGCACCGCCGTGCCGGCTGTCTCGGCCAGTTCCTCGGCCGCTTCGACCATCGCGGCAAACGTGGTCAGCGGGCGGCCTGCCAAGTGGGCGAGTTCGGGCAGGTTGGGGGTGATCAGCGCCGCCAGCGGGAACAGGCGTTCGCGCAGCGCCGCCACCGCAGCGGGATCAATCAGCGCAGCGCCGCTGGTGGCGATCATTACGGGGTCGAGCACCACGGGCGCGGTTATATCGGTGAGCGCGCGGGCGACATGCGCGATCACGTCCGCGTCATGCAGCATCCCGATTTTCACCGCATCGACCCCGATGTCGCTGACGCACGAGGCAATCTGTTGCAGCACGATCTCGCCCGATAGTGGCACGATGGCTTGCACCCCGATGCTGTTCTGCGCCGTGATCGCGGTGATCGCGGTCATCGCATAGCCGCCCAGCATGGTGATCGTCTTGATATCCGCCTGAATTCCCGCCCCGCCCGAGCTGTCTGACCCGGCGATGCTGAGGATGCGGGGGGGGATTAAGGCAGGGGGTGTGGTGGCCATCCGGGCCATCATAGCAAGTCTGCGCGCTGGCCGGGACAGTTTTGTGGGTGCAGTGCAAATCTGTTGGACCGGCTCATCGACAATCCAACAGCCGCAGTCTTGCACAAGCGCGCTGATATTGGGGAATTTTGTGTGTGCAGATGCAAAGTCCGGCCTTGTGTCCGCAGCCAAGCGGTTTTACGCATTGCGCATGATTGACAGGGGTGGACGCATGCGATGCGCAATTGGGATAGCATTGGGCGCATCAATGCTTGTTTCCGGTTGCGTTGGCCCGGCAGCGTCACTGCCGCGCGCGGCGCCTGCATTTGTCCCGCCCCAATGGGCCTTGGTCGAACCCGCCCCGGATGATACCGCGCTGGCCGAATACTGGACGCTGCTCAATGATCCGCTGATCACGGGCTATGTCGAACAGGCCATTGCGAACAATCGCGATCTCGCCGCAGCCGCCGCCCGCGTGGCCCAGGCCCGCGCCGGGGTGCGCGCGGCGCAGGCCAGTTACCTACCGCAGATCAACGGATCGGGATCGGCGCAGCGCGATCTTGGCGATCTGTCGACCAATGATCTGCGGTTCGCGCTTGGCGCAGATGCGCGCTGGGAAGCCGATCTGTTTGGGCGCATCGGCTTTGATGTCGCGGTGAACCGCGAACAATTGCGCAGCGCGGGGTTTGCGCTGGCCGATCTTCAACGTCTGATCGCCGGGCAGGTGGCGCAAACCGCTGTGTCCGCCCGTGCGATTGCGTTCCAGTTGAATATCGCGCGTGAAACGCTGGCGATTCAGGATGAAAACCTTCAGATTGCGCGCTGGCGGTTGCAGGCCGGGCTGGTGTCGAGCCTGGATGTTGAACAGGCCCGGTCGCAGCGCGCGCAGACCGCTGCGTCGATCCCGGCGCTGGAACGCGATTTGGCGGCGAGCGCCAATACGATTTCGACGCTGATCGGCGAAGCGCCGGGGCCGGTTCTGGGCGCGTTTCAAACGCCTGCTGCCATCCCTACGCCGCCGGGGCCAATCGGCTATCCCGTTCCGGCGCAGGTGCTGCGCAACCGGCCCGATATTCGCCAAGCCGAAGCCAATCTGCTGGGCGCGGGCGCGCAGGTCGGATTGGTTCGCAGCCAATTGTTCCCGCTGGTTCAGTTGACCGGCAACATTTCCACTGCTTCGGTGGGGGCGAGCGGGCTGTTCGACCTGATCACCGGCGGCTTGCTGGCCAGCATCAGCCAGTTGATTTTTGATGGCGGGCGCACCCGCGCGCAGGTTGCAGGCGCGCAGGCGCAGGCCGATATTGCGCTGGCCGGGTGGGAGCAATCGATCCTGCTGGCGCTGGAAGATGTGGAAACCGCTTCGGTTGACTTGCAATCAGCCCGCAGCCGGGTCGATATCTTTATCGAGGCGGTCGATGCTGCGCAAAATGCCGCTTTGCTGTCGCGCAGCCAATATCAGGTGGGCTTGATCGATTTTCAGGTATTGCTGGTGGCGGAAAACCAATTGCTGACAGCGCGCAATGCGCTTGCCGCCAGTCAGGCGGAACGCGCCAATGCGTTTGTGCGGCTGACGCAGGCGCTTGGTGGCGGCTGGCAGGCGCAAGATGATGATGCCGGGACAAGGATTGCTGAATGACTGACACTGCGCATCCCGATCAGTCTGATAACGGAACGCCCAAGCCCGAGGTTGATGAATTCCTTGGGGTCAAACCCGTGCCGCGTTGGCGCCGCACGATGAAATTCTGGCTTCCGGCGCTGATCGTGCTGGCGCTGCTGCTGGTGATTGCGCAGTGCAGCAGCGGCGATGATCAGCCTGATTACATCACCCAGAAAGCGGAGCAGCAGTCGCTCGATCTCACCGTGTCGGCCACCGGCAATCTGCGCCCGACCAATCAGGTGCAGGTCGGTTCGGAAATTTCCGGGCGGATCGATGAAATCTTTGTCGATGTGAATGACCGGGTGGAACGCGGGCAGGTGATCGCGCGGATTAACACCGATGTGATTGATGATCAGATCACGCAGGGCCGCGCCAATGTGAATGTGGCCCGCGCGCAGATCGCGCAGGCCCGCGCGACCCGGACGGTGGATCTGGCGCAGTTGAAACGCCTGCGCGATGTGTTCCGGATATCGGGCGGCAAGGTGCCCAGCATGATCGAACTGGAACAGGCCGAAGCCGCCGTGCAACGCGATGAGGCTGCGCTTGCATCAGCCATGGCGAGCGTTCGCGCTGCCGAAGCGCAACTGGGCACGGCGCTGACCAATCGCGAACGCGCGGTGATCACCTCGCCCGTTTCGGGGATCGTGCTGGCGCGGCTGGTGGAACAGGGGCAAACCGTGCAGGCAGCGTTCAACGCGCCAACGCTGCTGATTATCGCCGAAGATCTGAGCGCGATGCAGCTGCGCGTCAAAATCGATGAAGCCGATGTTGGCCAGGTCAAAGCTGGTCAGAGCGCCACCTTCACCGTCGATGCCTATCCCGGCAGGCGCTTTCCGGCGCGGGTTGAACGGATTGATTCGGCATCCACCAACACCGCCACCGAAGCCGCTGCGCCGGCCGGCACGTCCACCGGCGGGGCCGCGGTCGTGAGCTACGAAGCGCGGCTGTCGGTCATCAATGCTGATGGCGTGTTGCGCCCGGGGATGACCGCGACCGCCACCATCGCGACCCAAAGCACCGGCAAACGGCTGCTGGTGCCCAACAGCGCGCTGCGGTTCCGCCCCGAAGATGCCGAGGCGGACGAGGGCGCGAGCGTGATCAACCCCGACATCGGGCTTGAACGCGCCGAACAGCGCGCCACTATCGGGATCGGCAGCCGTCAGGATATCTATGTGCTTAATGATGCGGGCACGCTGGATGCCATCGAAGTGGTCACCGGGCAAAGCGATGGCCGGATGACGGTGGTCACCTCCGCCAAATTGAAAGCCGGTATGCGTGTGGTCACCGGGGTGGGTTCAGGCAAAAAGTGATGGCGGAGCCGCTGATCGTACTGGAACATATCACCAAGACCTTTGGCCAAGGCCCGACCGCTTTTCAGGCGCTGAAAGGCATCGATTTCGACATTGCCAGCGGCGATTTCGTGGCGGTGATGGGGCCGTCTGGGTCGGGCAAGTCCACCACCATGAACATTCTGGGCTGCCTTGATGTGCCCACCAGCGGGGTGTTCCGGTTCAAGGGGGTTGAAGTGCAGGCGCTTGACCGGGATCAGCGGTCGCTGCTGCGGCGGCGCTATCTGGGCTTTGTGTTTCAGGGGTTCAATCTGCTGGCGCGCACCACGGCGCTGGAAAATGTCGAATTGCCGCTGCTCTATCGCGGGGAAAGCAAAGCCGCACGCCGGGTGGCTGCGCTGCGAGCGTTGGATATGGTCGGCCTTCAGCCGTGGGCCGATCACACGCCGGCCGAACTGTCAGGCGGCCAGCAGCAGCGCGTCGCGATTGCCCGCGCGTTGGTGACCGGTCCCGATGTGTTGCTGGCGGACGAGCCGACCGGCAATCTCGACACCGAACGCTCGCTTGAAATTATGCAGCTTCTGACCGATCTGAACGCGCAGGGGATCACGATCCTGATGGTTACCCACGAGTTGGAAATGGCCCGGTTTGCGCGCACCATCGTGCATTTCCGCGATGGCTTGGTCGAACGGATTGAGCGCAATCGCGATGCTGGGGCGCCGCTTACATGATGGGAATGTTCGGATCGACCTTGCTGCTCGCGTTTCGCGAGATCCAGCGGCATATCCTGCGCTCGATCCTCACCACGCTGGGGATCATCATCGGGGTAGCCGCGGTGATCACCATGGTCACACTGGGCAACGGCGTGACCGCGTCGATCAAAGATCAGATCAGTTCGCTGGGATCGAACGTCTTTATCGTCTTCCCGGTTAGCGGCGACCGCAGCGCCCCGCGTCCATTTGATGAAGACGATGTCGAAGCGGTCGCCAACCAGATCGCCGGGGTCGAACGCGCAGCGGGCAGCGTGTCTGCGCCCGCGACCGCGTTCAACAACGGCGCTGACTGGTCGACTTCCGTGCAGGGGGCGAACAATGATTTCCTGACCGCGCAATCCATCGATGTCAGGGAAGGGCGCAGCTTCACCCGCGAAGAAGAAAGCTCAGGGCGCAATGTCTGCCTGATCGGGCCCAAGATCCAAGACGCGATCTTCGTTCCCGGAACCAGTCCGCTTGGACAGGAAATGCGGTTGGGCGGAGTATCATGCACGGTCATTGGCGTGCTCGATGAGCGCGGCCAAGGCGGTGGGCAAGGGAACGATCAGGACAATACCGTGATCATGCCGCTCAAAACGGTGCAACGCCGATTTACCGGCAACGACAATCTGCAATTTTTCGTTGTCAAATATGATGACACCTATTCCAGCGCGGCGATCCAGACGGCGCTGGTCGATCTGCTGCGCGAACGGCGGTTGCTGGAACTGGGGTCTGACAATGATTTCGACGTGATTGATACAGCGCAGGTCAATGATGCACTGGGGGCGGCAACCGGCGCGCTGACGGCGATGGTGGCGATCATCGCCAGTATCAGCCTGCTGGTCGGCGGGATCGGGATCATGAACATCATGCTGGTTTCGGTGACTGAACGCACCCGAGAAATCGGTATCCGCCTCGCCATTGGGGCATTGGCGCGCGAAGTGCGGATGCAATTCCTGACCGAGGCCGTGGTTTTGTGCAGCCTTGGCGGGGTGGCCGGGATCGCGTTGGCGTTCGGGTTTTCGTGGGGCTTGGCGTCGTTGATCGAAGTGCCGTTTTTGTTCAATCCGACGATCAACATCCTGAGCTTTGTGTTCTCGGCGGCGATGGGGATTATTTTTGGCTATTATCCCGCTGCCCGGGCATCGCGGCTTGATCCGATTGAAGCCCTGCGTCACGAATAGGCAGGCGTCATCCGCCCAAGATCAAACCAGCTCGCCCCCGGATCAATCCCGCGCTGACGGGTAGCGCGCCTTCCGATCTGTTCCGCCGCGCGTTGTAATATGCCTCTATCGGACGGAACAGCGCTGCCGTTATAGTGATCGCCAGCGCCGTCAGCACCAGCCCAGCAACCACATCGATCCAATAGTGCCAGCGGGTCGCCGCAGCTTCAAAAATGATGAATACGAACAGCGGTATATACAGCACCCCGAGCCAGCGGACATGCTTCCAAGCATAATAAACAAACACCGCCGACGAGGCGACATGCAGCGACGGCATGGCAGCCACCGCAGCGAATAAAAACTGCCCTGCCTCGGTTGCGAGCCAAGGCCGACCGCCAGCTACCAACGCCTTATAACCGGCATACATGTGCTGCTGCCGCGCGGTTTCGAGCGCGTTGACGCCGTGTTCGTAAATAAACGGGCCAATAGCGGGCATGACGAGGTAGCTTAGCCCGCCGAGGACATGCACCAGCATCGCGGTGAAAATGACTTTGCGAAATATAATGAAGCACTTCACCGAATGCACGATGATGCTGCTCGCGAACATGGCCAGAAAGGCAAACAGATAGAGTCGTTCCGCCGCCGGTAAGGTGACTGCGACGAAATTGTGCACGGCAAATGCTGTATCAGTCAGCGGCCGCACCATTTGATCTGTCTGCCAATAGAAGCCGTCCCACAAGGCGGGGTTGATCAGGCTCATCCATAATTTGAGATTAAAATGCGTCACCAGGATTATGCCGTAAGCCAGCGATGCTGCGGAATAATATGCCAGACGCATCGCCTGCTTGGTCACAATCAGAAACAGGCCAAGCACAGCAATCAGCGACAGCGGCACACCGTAGCTCATCCCGGTAAATTGCAGCGCATCAATCGAAGGGAGCGCAAAATCGAGGTCAAAGCTCCACGCCAAAAGCGTTGCGATCAACAGGAACCCAAGCGCCAGCGCCAATTCAGGTAACGGCGCGACGAACAGCAAAGTCGCGCGGAGTTCAACGGTGAAAGCTGCCACTCGTGCTGCGATGCTTGTTGGCAGGCGCTTCATTGCAGAGGGCATTTTCCAACCAATGTGTCGCAGAGAACGGTTTGATCCCCGCAGGTGCGGACCCGTGTTTGCGAAGGCCAATCGCATGGCGGACAAATGATCGCCTGCCAAACGAAATTGACCTGTTTGCGTTGGAGCAAGGCTTCAAACGGGCGGCGCAAATGTTCCCTGATGTTCCCCGATATTGCCAATCTTGCTGGCCGTCCGCCGCTAGAGCGCTTTCCGACCAATCAGGGTGATCCAGAATGGTCGGAAAGCGCTGGCTAGGGGTCATGTTTGATGGGCAGATCAACATTTGTCATTGCTTCGGTTGGATTGCTATTGATAGCGGCAGTTCCAGGATACTTTGCGCTGGTGAGATCGCAAGAGGCTGCCCGCGCGCAGGAATTTCGCGAATTCGTAGCGATGACCCGGTCTGATCACCCTGAGACAGGGCTGCCTGACGACTGGTTCAGCTGCCGTGAGCGATACTTGTCTGACGCCCACAAAGCAGAAGACCGCGTGGTTTGCCAAACCACCACGGCGCAGGGCATCACATCCACTTTGATTGCCTTGAAGAAGGATGGTGATCGCGTGCCGGTGGTCGAAAGCCGGCTTGCAGGCACACCTGAAAACAGCAACGACATAGTCGATATAGACGGTGGTCCCGGCGGAGAGACTTTCCACATCGGTTCGGCGATGACCAAGGATGAAATCGACAAATTGCGCCGCATGGGCGTGAATGTCACGGGAGAAGCGGGCACATCACCTTACCACATGCTCCTCGAACGCGGCTTTACTGTGGCATCGGTCGGATACGGGGCTACCAGAATCCGGACGCTTAACGCCAGGGACGAAATCGAAGTGGCAATCGGCGATGTCAGGACGGCTATCGACTTTTACCGCGACAAGAATGGCGCGGAACCAGCCTTGATCATGTCAAGCCTTGGCAACCACATCGCGCTTGGCACGCTGGGCAAAAACAGGCTGGGGGGGATGAATTTCTTAGCTTTGGTGCCTGTCATGGATGGGCTCCAGCATCATCTTAGGCAACAAGGATCCACGCACCCTCGACGACCTTGCGGCAAACAATGATCTGCCGCCGTTCATCTCTGTGCTGAACGCCGATCACGATATTTTCGAGGATGCGCCGGACAAAATGCTATCCATCATGGGGGAATATGCAAATTGTCTGGTAGCAAGCAGCGCCTGACCCAGACCGCTCAGGGCACGGGAATACCAGAGTGTCGAAGCTTTCTGACATAGCATGGCCAGAAGGACGGCCGCTCCTGATCCAGTTGCTGCAAGCCCCCATTCGGAGCACCTCATGTCCCGGAGTAAGCCGCAGCGATGGGGCGTAGTCTGCTTTGGCGTTGCTATTGCCGGGCGGCGAATTTGCGGATCGTACTTGGCGGAAACTTTGCGTGCAGCGCCTTGGCCCGGGTGGGCCGGTCGACCAGTTCGCCGCCGCAGTTGGGGCAGCGGTCATCCAGATCCTCAGCGCATTCGGCGCAAAAGGTGCATTCAAACGAGCAGATGAACGCGCCGGATGCTTCGGCGGGCAGGCCAGTGCCGCAGGTTTCGCAATCGGGGCGCATTTCGAGCATTTGGTTTACCTTTTCGTTCGCCGCCAGCGTAGTTGAGAAGCATGGCGGTTTCGCTGGTGTGTCTCGGCTCCGCTCGAGGCGAACGGAGATAGGGATCAAACCGCCGCGCGCACCGCTTCGCAGATGGCGTCCACCACATGCTCCACCTGCGCACGGTCGTCGCCTTCGGCCATCACCCGGATCACCGGTTCTGTGCCGGATGGACGGATCACCAGACGGCCGTTGCCGACCAGCAGCTGCTCCGCTTCAGCAATCACGGCTTTCACATTGGCATTGTCGAGCGGCGTGCCGCCTTCATATCGCACGTTTTTGAGCAGCTGCGGTACGGGTTCAAACATATGCAGCACCTCGCTGGCAGGCTTGCCCGACCGCACCAGGCTCGCCAGCACGCGCAGTGCAGCAACCGTGCCATCGCCGGTGGTGGCGTGATCGAGCAGGATCATGTGGCCCGATTGTTCGCCGCCGACGTTGAACCCGCCCGCCTTCATCGCTTCGAGCACGTAGCGATCACCGACCTTGGCCCGTTCCAGCGTCAGCCCGCGCCCACCAAGATAGCGTTCAAGCCCGAGATTGCTCATCACGGTCGCCACAATCCCGCCGCCGCGCAGCAATTGCTTATCATGCATCCGCCCCGCAATTAGCGCCATGATCTGATCGCCATCGACCGCGCGGCCTTTTTCGTCGACCACAATCAACCGGTCGGCATCACCATCAAGCGCGATGCCGATATCCGCGCCCTCTTCGACCACTTTGGCTTGCAATGCGGCAATCGCGGTTGATCCCACCCCGTCATTGATGTTGATGCCATTGGGGGTAACGCCCAGCGCCACCACGTCGGCGCCCAATTCCCAAATGGCAGACGGGGCGACCTGATAGGCCGCGCCATTGGCGCAATCGACCACCACCTTCAGCCCATCAAAGCGAATATCGGCAGCGACTGATTGCTTGACCGCGTGGATATAGCGCCCGCGCGCATCCTCAATCCGGCGTGCGCGGCCGATGCGTTCGGCTGGCGCAAGCGGGATGTCTGTATCCATCAACCGCTCGATCTCGCCCTCGGCAGCGTCGGACAATTTGAACCCGTCGGGGCCGAACAGCTTGATCCCGTTATCGGCAAACAGGTTGTGGCTGGCGGATATCATCACGCCCAGATCGGCGCGCATTTCGCGGGTCAGCAGCGCGATCGCAGGGGTGGGCAGAGGTCCGGTCATGATCACATCGATCCCGACGCTGGTGAACCCGGCGACCAGCGCACTTTCCATCATATAACCCGACAGGCGCGTATCCTTGCCAATCACCACCCGGTGGCGGTGGCCGCCCCGCACAAAGTGGCGACCGGCGGCCTGCCCGACCTTCATCGCGGTGGCGGCGGTCATGATACCGGCATTGGTGCGGCCCCTGATCCCGTCAGTCCCGAACAGCTTGCGTGCCATAGATTCGATTATCCCTGCATTTTGGCCCGATCCCACGGGCTGACCCACAGGCCGCCCCGACACGCTGCCCCGCACGCTGCCCCAAACCGGCATTGTCTCGCGCTTCTGGCGCGGTTATCGCGGAAAGGGAAGGGCGCGCGGCCCTGCAAAGGAAACCAAATTGCCAGACAACGAAAACGCGGATCGCGGTGCAGGGTCCGCCGAACTTGGCAAATTCGATATGGTATCGATCAGGCTACCAGTGGCGCTGACGTTTGCCGGGCTGATCGCCGGGCTGGCCGCCGGGATTGCCGCAGCGCTGCTGAGCGCGCCGCCGTGGTTGAGCGACATTGCCGGGCTGGTCGGCGGGTTGTGGCTGCGGGCGTTGCAGATGACCATCGTTCCATTGGTCGCGGCGTTGCTGGTGCTCGGTCTGGTGCAGATGATCATGGCCGCCCGCGTCGGTACGGCGGCGCGCCGGATGCTGGTGATTATGGTCGCAGTGCAACTGGCAGGCGGGGCATTTACCTCGCTGGCAATGCCCGCATTGCTGACAGCATTCCCGGTGCCCGAGGGCGGGCGCGCGTTTTTGGCGGATAGTCCCGACAGCGTTGGCGAGGTGCCTCAGGTGCTCGATTTCATGGCCTCGCTCATCTCGCCCAATGTGATCGCCGCCGCAGCAGAAACCGCGATGCTGCCGCTTACGATCTTTTTTGTGATGTTCGCGGCGGCGATCACCCGCCTGCCGGGCGATCAGGGTCACCGGTTGATGGGGTTCTTCCATGCGCTGGGCAATGTCATGCTGCTGATTATCGGCTGGGTGCTGGCGGTTGCGCCGGTCGGCGTGTTCGCGCTGGCGTTTGGCGTGGGCGTGCAGAGCGGCGGCGGCGCGTTCACAGCGCTGGGGCATTATGTGCTGACAGTGACGTTGATGGGCACGTTTGTGCTGGCGCTGGCCTACGCCATCGCCGCCGGATTGGGACGCACCGGGTTGCTGCGGTTTGCTGGCGCAGTGCTGCCGGCACAGGCGGTCGCGCTGTCCACGCAAAGCTCGCTCGCCAGCCTGCCCGCGATGCTCGACAGCGCCGGGCGGTTGGGCCTGCGTCCATCGACTGCCGAATTCGTGCTGCCGCTGTCGGTGGTGATTTTTCGCGCCACCAGCGCTTCGATGAACCTGGCGGTGGTCTATTACATCGCTGCGCTGGCTGGGATCGACGTGCCGATTGCAATAGCGATTGCCGGTATCCTGATTGCCAGCGTTATCAGCCTGTCGGCAGTCAGCCTGCCCGGATCGATCAGCTTTGTGGTGTCAATCGGCCCGATTGCGTTGGCGATGGGCGTGCCGGTTGAACCCTTGGCGCTGTTGGTGGCGGTTGAGATGCTGCCCGATCTGATGCGCACGCTGGGCAATGTTACCATGAATGTCGCGGTGACCGGCGCGGTTGACCGTGCGGCGGAAACGGGTGAGCGGGCCGATGGAGTGGGCGCGACTTGAACCTGAAACCGTTCGCCTTCATCTGCGTTGCTACAACACAACTGGTTTTATCACCCCAACCCCGGAGCAATCATGGCTTTCGCACTTTCCCCTTTGCCTTATCCCGCCGACGCGCTTGACCCGGCGATTTCCGATGAAACGCTGTCGTTCCACCACGGCAAGCACCATCAGGCCTATGTCGACAAGACCAACGCCGCAATCGAAGGCACGGCCCATGCCGACGCTTCGTTAGAAGCCATCGTTGCCGCTTCGCGCGGGAGCAACAAGGGTCTGTTCAACAATTCGGCGCAGACGTGGAACCACGCGTTCTATTGGCATTCAATGGCCCCTGCGACCACCGCGCCTTCAGACGAGCTGGTTGCCAAGATCGACGATGCGTTCGGTTCAGTCGATGCGCTCAAGCAAAAGCTCAAGGATCACGGCGTCGGCCATTTCGCCAGCGGCTGGGTGTGGCTGGCCGAAAAGGATGGCAAGCTCAGCATCGAGGAAACCCATGATGCCGATACGCTCGCCGATAGCGACATGAACCCGCTGCTGGTGCTCGACGTGTGGGAACACGCCTACTACCTCGATCACCAGAACAAGCGCCCGGCCTATCTGGATGCCGTGGTGGAAAACAAGCTCAACTGGGCCTTCGCCAGCGAAAACCTCGCGCGCGGCACGGTGTGGACCTACGACGCATAGTTTGCTGACCGTTTGCCAATGAGAGAAAGCCCGGGGCAGCGATGTCCCGGGCTTTTTTACGGTCAGCGATCAATCAAATGTCAGGCGCGGGACGACGTTGCTGTGTTTTGGTTAGGGGCGCGAACTCACGCCATTGCCTGCGGCCACCATATCCAGCTCTTCAAGAATCGCGCGGTGGGCAATGTCGTCGGCGGTTGATCGGCGCGGGATGTTGCCCTGCGCCAACATTTCCGTCAGCGCGGCGCGCGCGCGGCCCACCCGGCTTTTGATCGTGCCGACCGCGCAGCCGCAGATTTGCGCAGCTTCTTCGTAAGAAAACCCGCCCGCGCCAACCAGCAACAAAGCCTCGCGCCGTTCAGCCGGCAGCGTCAGCAGCGCGCGGTGCAGATCGCTGAGGTGGATCGGTTCTTCCTGACCGGCAGGCGCGGTAAGGATACGTTCGGCCACGCCTTCATCATACTCACCGCGAAATCGGTTGCGGCGCATATCGGTCAGATAGGCATTGCGAAGGATCACAAACGTCCATGCGCGCATCGACGTGCCGGGCTCAAACCGATCCTGCGCCGCCCAAGCTTTCAGCATGGTTTCCTGCACCAAGTCATCGGCCATGTCCGGCCTTCCGCACAGCCCGCGCGCAAACGCGCGCAAATGCGGCACCACATCGGTTAAACTGCGTTTAAAATCGGCCTTGTCGCTGGCGGAAAGGCTGCTGCCGGGACTGTTTGCCCGCTGCCCTTCATCACTCATCTGCGCCCGTCCGGGGATTGCATGGCGGTGCCGTTATCATTGCTGCTGCGGGCAGCATCACTGCTGTCAAGCTGGTCAAGCAGATCCTTGAAACTGTCGGGCAGGTCTTCTTCGACGACTGAGTCGTAAAGTTGCTTCAGGCCATCGGCCCATTCCGGTGCACGGCGCTGGGCACCGTTGCTCGCGTGGCCGGTGCCGCCGCTGTGATTGTGAATCGAGGCCATAGTGCTCTCGGTTAATCCTGCTTCCCGTGTCCTGATCCCACCTTGGGATCAACGCCGCCAACGAACAATCGGCCCGCAGCTTTGCGGTTTGTATCCGCCGCGTCTGAGTTTGGACGAAGTGGGAACGATGCGCTACCCGTTTGGTTCCGCATTTGGTCAGGCCGCGTTCGGTTTCGGGCCGCCCGGCATTCCGCAAGCAGGATCGCACACCATCGATAGCATCACTTTCAGACCATATGCCGAACCGGCAGGCGTTCCGCCGCGGACTTCGGGGCGCGCGCGGCGCTGGCTGGTTTCCTATCCGCGGGCGATCCCGCTGGCGATCTTTCTTGCGATTGCCGCAATCACGGCGCTCAGCGTGTTCGCGATTGAAAGCAACGCCCGCGACCGTGAACGCGCGCAGATGCGCGAATATGCCCAAGGGGTTGCCGCCGCGCTTGATCGCAGCAGCAGCGGGTTTTCGTCATATTTGCGGGCCGGGGCTGCGCTGTTTTCCAGCCTAGATGAAGTAAGCCCCGAAACCTTTGACAATTTCGTGCGCGCGTTAAAGCTCAAAACCGAATTGTCCGGCGCGGAAGGAATTGGCTGGATCCCGGTGATCGAAGCGCGCGACCTGCCCACTTTCATGGCGCAGGTCCGCGCTCGCCAGCCTGATTTTCCCGATATTTCGCCCAACCCGGGCGCGGGTGCCGGGCGGATTGCTCCGGTGACAATGTTTGCGCCTGACACTGTGCGCAATCGCCGCGTGCTGGGATTTGATATGTATTCCGATCCCGCGCGCGCCGCTGCAATGGCCGAAGCCGAACTGACGCTGCGGCCTGCGGCATCGGGCCGGATTGTGTTGACGCAGGACAACAACGGGACAGCACCGGCCTTTGCGATATATATGCCGGTGTTCCGCGGGCAATCGGCATCCGAACGGCAGCTGGCCGGGTTCGTCTACACCCCGTTTCGTGCGCGCCAGTTTCTCGATGCGGCAATCGACCGCGAAGCGCCGAGCATCTTTGGCGTCAGGCTGTATGATGGCGAGGCAAGCACCGGGCACCTGCTGGTTGCCCATTCGATTGGCGACACTGCGAGCGTTGCTGTCGAGCAGGAAGTGACGATTGCCGACCGCAAGCTGTTGTTGGTGGTTGAATCCGCCGATGGCCAAGTGCTCAATCCGCTCTCGATGGTCACGCTGACCTTTGGATTGGCGCTGGCCAGCCTGCTGATGCTGCTCGCACGGTTGCTGACCCAGCAAGCCTACGAGGATCAGGCGCGGCTGGCGTTCTTTGAAGAACAGCATTCGATCCGCAATTCATTAACGCGCGAGCTTAATCACCGGGTTAAGAACACGCTTGCCAACGTTTTGTCGATCCTGTCGTTGACCCGGCGGCGGACCAATAGCCTTGATGAATTCGCTGACAGTCTCGACGGGCGCATCCGCGCGCTATCGGCGACGCATGATCTGCTGACCGTGACGGATTGGGGCACCACCCCAATCCGCGCAGTGATCGAGGCGGAGGTGCAGCATTTCCGCAGCGCGCACGACGATGCGATCCTGCTTGACGGGCCGGATCTGGAATTGGCACCCAACCATGCGCTCTCGTTTGGGCTGGCGATGCACGAGCTGGCGACCAATGCTGCCAAATATGGCGCGCTCAGCGTCGCAGGCGGGCAGGTTACGATCCGCTGGCGGCGCGGTGATGATCAAGGGGCCGGTGCCGGTGCCGGTGCCAGTGCCAGTGCCAGTGCCAGTGCCGGCGGGGCATGGGCCGAAGTGGAATGGCAGGAGGCTGGCGGGCCGCCTGTGCAGGCGCAGCGCCGCCGCGGGTTTGGCACGGAATTGATCGAAAAGATCGTCGCGCACGAATTGCGCCAGCCGGTTGCGCTCGACTTTGCGGTGACCGGGGTGCGCTGCGTGCTGCGGGTGCCGATCCGCCGCCCCGCCAATTTCCGCATCCGCGCCAAGTAAGCGGATCGGCGGTGCATTGTTTTTCAGCCCAACGGCCGGGTCGATCCGAAAAACAGCGCCTGACTGATTGCGGCGCGCACGGCGGCTTCCTGAAATGGTTTGGTGACCAGATAGGTCGGTTCGGGCCGGTCGCCGGTCAGCAGACGTTCGGGATAGGCGGTGATGAAAATAACCGGCATTGATCCGGCAGCCAGAATATCATCCACCGCGTCCAGCCCGGATGATCCGTCGGCCAGTTGAATATCGGCCAGCACCAGCCCCGGCCGCGCCTCTGCCACCGCTTCGCGCGCCTGGGTGCGTGTGGCAGCGGTGCCGCAAACAATATGCCCCAACCCGGCGACAAGGTCTTCTAGCTGCATCGCGATCAGCGGTTCATCTTCGATGATCAGCACGGTAGTGGTTTGTTCGCGGTCAATCTCGCCAATTGCCTCGGCGACAAGGTGTTCGATTTCAGCGGGGTCGCGGTTGAGGATAACGGCCGCCTCGGCAACCGTAAAATCCTCCAGCGTGGTCAGCAGCAACGCCTGGCGTGCGGGCGGAGTGATAACGCCCAACCGCGCCTGCGCTCCGGCTTCGTGCTCGCTGGTGGCCATTCCCGTCGTCAGTTCGGCCGCCGCGCTCGCCCAAACAGTGCTGAACACACGGTAAAGCGGCACACGCCCGCCTTCCAGTGATGCTTTGAGCCCGGCATCTGCCAGCACCGCTTCGAGCATCGACCGCACAAACGCATCACCGCTGGCCTGCGATCCGGTAAGCGCGCGTGCATAGCGGCGCAGAAACGGCAGATTGGCTGCGATCTGGGTTCCTAAAGACGCTCCGAGAGACATGAACTACTCCGATAATTGTTCGTAAAGCTAAGCGTGTCTGCCCATAGCGGTTCCGCACTGGGCTGTCGCGCTGATCTATTGATGGTATTTTTTCCCAATAAAAACAGGCAAGCGAGGGAAAATCGAAAAAATTCCTCACCCAAGGGGAACCGGTTTTTTATCTGCGCATTTTATGGGTGTCACTGCTGACATCCCCCTCCCGTCCAAGCGGCGGTGACACGATCCTGAAAGGCCTTCGCTACCGATGAGCGGAGGCCTTTTTCGTTACCCGAGCGCGCGCTCGTAAATCGCATACTCGCGGTTGACCTTGCTCTCGATTGTATTGGCGATGGCGACCATGCCCTGATTGTCTTCCAACACCCAGCCAAGCTCTCCGCGATTGGATTGGAACTTGGTGCTGGCTTGATGGCGGATCGCCTCCATCATCATAAAGCCAACTTGGCCGGCAAGCCGGCTGTTGTGCAGTTCTTTCAATACCCCCATCAGTGGCACCCGCATCCCTGCACCGCGCGGGTGCCGGAGCCAGCGCAGCATGGTGATCCAGCCGAATGGGAACAGCTTGCCGCGAATTTTTGCCAAAGCGTCATTTGCGTCGGGGAATGTCAGCATGAACGCAACCGGACGGCCATCGACCTCGGCAATCATGTTAAGTTCTTCGTGGATGATTGGGCGCAGTTTCTTGCCTGCATAGGCGACTTCGGCGGGGGTGAAAGGGACAAAGCCCCAATTGTCCGACCATGCATCATTAAGGATCGCCAGAATGGTCGTGACCTCGTCATCCCAGCGGCTTTTGTCGACCCGGCGGACTTTGATCCGCGTGTTGCGCTCTCCCGATTGCACGAGCCGCTGGATAAAGGGCGAAAACGGGCGACTGATGTTGAGGTCATAGGTGTACAGCGTTTTGACGCGCGTAAAGCCTGCGGCTTCGATCCAGCCAGCATAATGCGCCGGGTGGTGGCCCATCAGCATCATCGGTGGATGATCCTGCCCGCTGATCAGCAAGCCCGGTTCCTCCCAAATCGATAACGAAATCGGGCCGATGACCCGGTGCATTCCTTGTTGCAGCAGCCATGCCTCAGCCGCAGCCAGCAGCGCGCGTGCGATACCCTCGTCCTCGGCATCAAAATAGCCAAAGAACCCGGTGCCTGGGCCAAACCCCTGCTCGGCCGGCATGGCGAGCGCAAGCTCATCAATCTGCGCCGAGATCCGCCCCACCGCCCGCCCGCCGCGCCGCGCGACGAACAATTGCACCCGCGCATGGCCAAAAAACGGGTTCTTGTCCGGATCGACCAGCTCAATCTGTTCGGAGCGGATTTGCGGCACGAAATTGGCGAGCCGGTCGGAAAACGCGCGTCCGCAATCGACGAAAGCAGCCCGGCCGCGCTTGTCACTGACGGGCTCGATCACTATTTTGGGATTGTGCCCCGCTGCATCCGTCATGCCGCCAATCCCGTAATAGTTTGCAACAAAGGCGTCTTTGTCGCGCCCGCGCCGCAGACGCAAGCCTATCGATCACTCTCAACGATAAGCCGCGTTTGGCTTGGCCCCCGATTTGGCGTAAGGCAACCGCTAGGAAATTGCCGAATATGACCATACAGCAGACAATTGACCCCGCCAGCCCCGGTGCGCTCGCCCCCGTGCGGGCGACCCGCGTTCAGTTTATGGCCGAGGATGACAAGGCGATGCTGCGCGCCGCGCGTGACCTGACCAAGGGGTTGGGGGATGCCAAGCCTGCGATTTACTGGGCCGACATGCTGCTTTCAGCTGGCGTGGGCTATGCCGGGATTGCGGTGGTTATCCTGAGCGCGAACCTCGCCGTGCAGATTGCAGCCGGGTTGGCGGCGGCGCTGGCGTTGTACCGTGCGCTGATGTTCATTCACGAACTCACCCATATTCACCGCGACGCGCTGCCGGGCTTTCGCACCGGCTGGAACCTGCTGGTTGGCATCCCGCTGCTGACGCCAAGTTTCATGTACGAGGGCGTGCACACCATCCACCACAAACGCACGCAATATGGCACGAGTGAAGATCCGGAATATCTGCCGCTTGCGCTGATGAAGCCGTGGAGCCTGCCGCTGTTCGTGATTGTGGCCTTTCTCGCGCCGGTTGCCCTGTTGGTGCGTTTTGCTGTGCTGGTGCCGCTGGGTTGGGCAATCCCGGCGGTGCGGCAGTTCACGTGGGAGCGCTTTTCTGCGCTGTCGATCAATCCCGATTTTCGCCGCAAGCCGCCCGAAGGTGAGTTTGTCGGCCGGGTGCGCTGGCAGGAAGCGGGCGCGAGTGTCTGGGCGATTGTGCTGATTGCCAGCACGTTTGCGATTGGGTGGCAGCCGCTCGGCGTTGCGCTGGCCGTGTTATCGTTGACCGCAGTACTCAATCAACTGCGCACGTTGGTGGCGCATCTGTGGGAGAACGAAGGCGATCCGATGACGGTGACTGCGCAGTTCCTCGACAGCGTCAATGTGCCGCCGCCGGGGTTGATCGGGGAAATCTGGGCGCCAGTAGGCCTGCGGTATCATGCGCTGCATCACCTGATGCCATCGATGCCCTATCACGATCTGCCCGAAGCCCACCGCCGTCTGGCGAGCGCGCTGGGCGCAGGATCAACCTATGCCGGTGCAAACCACCCCGGCATGGCGGTGCTGGTGGCACGGATTGCCAAAAGCACGATGGGCAAGCGGGCGTAAACGCCTGCTGCTTCAATCCAGAAAGCAGATCATCGCGCAGCGCCGCTCCATCGGCAGGCCTTGAGCGGCGGCGCCCTCGTGGCTCTCCAGCAGATGTGGTCGCCCTTCCAAATTCTCGACTTCGACGAAGCCGAAGCGCGCATAGAAAGGCGCGTTCCACGGGATGTCGCGATAGGTGTTGAGGGTGATCGCACTGTAGCCTGAATTGCGCCCGTCGATCATCGCTGCGCGCAGGAGCAGTGAACCTGCGCCACTGCGCTGGTGTGCGCGGGCGACGCTCAACTCGGCTAGGTGCAGATCCCGGCCAACCGCCCTTATGGCGGCAAAGCCGATGATGTCCTCCCCAATCAAGGCAGCAAGGCTTCGTCCCTTGGCGATGATCCGAGCGTGATCAGACACTGACGCAGTCGGCGGGATGACCGTTTCAGCGAGCGATGGTTCTTCGCGCAATAGACTGGCGGCGTCGTCCTCGATCAGATGAAATGCCTCAGCGTCCTCGGCGCGCGCCAGCCTGATACGATAGGCGGTCATTCTTCCGTCCGGATCAGCACTGTCTCGCCCACTAGCAGGAACAGCCCGAACGGTGCCCATGCCGCAAGGAAGGGCGGATAGCCGCCAAAACTGCCCATCGCCAGCGCGGCATTATCGACCACGAAATAGGCAAAACCCAGCGCCATGCCGATGATCGCGCGAACGAACAGCTGGCCCGACCGGGCAAGCCCAAACGCGGCGATAGAACCCAGCAGCGGCATCAGCAACGCCGAAAGCGGCCCTGACAGGCGGTGCCACCATTTGGCGCGCATCCCGTCGGTGTTGCGCCCGGCGGCATCAAACGCGTCGATGGTTCGGGACAGCTCCCAAAAACTCTGCGCGTCGGCATCGACTGATTGCAGCATGATCCGGTCAGGGCTGAGCGCCTTGCCCACCACCAGTACCGGCAACCGCTCGGTTATCGCGCCTGCGACATCGAACCGCACCGGCGCTTCTAGCCGCCAGCCGGGGGCGGCATAGGCGGCGCGGGCGCTGCGCACCTGTTGCCGAATCGCTCCGCCCGGTGCCCGTTCGTACCACGTCACGCCCGACAGCACGATGGCATCGCCGCTGCCCACAAGGGTCGCAGCGGAAAGAATGTTGGTGCCATCGGTGATATAGACGCTTGATCGCACACCGCCCGCGGTTGACGCAGGGATCGGGCCATAATCGGCCGCCTCCCATACTTTTAACGTCGCATTGGCGCGGGTGACGATCCGTTCGTTAAAGCCAAAGCTGAGCAGCGACACCACAGCGGCGGTCAGCAGCAGCGGAGACAGCACCTGATGCGCGCTGAGGCCGGCCGCCTTCATCGCCACCACTTCGCTGTTTTGATTGAGCGCGACAAGCGTGATCAGCGTTGCCAGCAGCACTGAATAGGGCAGAAACCGCGACACCAATTGCGGCATCCGCAGGCAGGCATAACGCACAATTTCTGCCTGACCATTGCCCTTTGCTGCCAGAATTTCGCCGGTTGCCGACAGCAGATCAAGTGCCAGCAGCACCAGCACCAACATAGTCAGCACCGCAAAGATGCGCACCACGAACATCTTGGCGAGGTAGAGCGTCAGGGTGCGCGAAGGTAAGAAATCGAGCTGCATGTCGCGTTATTCCGCCGGGGCAGGGGCAGCATCACCCGCCACGCGAGAGGCCGGATGGGTGCGCCGTGCAAACAGCCCGCTGATCCGTTTGGACAGTCTGGCAAACCCGGTCTCCAATGCGCCAATGGCCTGTCCGCCCGGCACATAGGCGACGCGGTAATACATCCAGAGGATCAGCGCGGCGAACAGTGCAAATGGCACCCACAACGCCAGCACGGGATCAACCCGGCCCAATGCTGCCACGTCTTCGCCGTATTGGTTGATCTTGTGATAGGCGACCACCATCACGATGGAAATGAACACGCCCAGCGCGCTGCTCGAACGTTTGGGCGGGATCGCCAGCGCCACCGCCAGCAGCGGCATCAGCAACATCATCACGACCTCAACCAGCCGGAAATTGAAGCTGGCCACGCTGGCATCGCGCAGATCAGGCGCGGTATTGCGGTTCCAGCCGACCCGCAGCAATTCGGGCAGGATAAATTCTCGGGTCGCATCGCCGCGCGCGCGGAATTTCTCGATTGCAGGCAGATCGATCGGCAGATCATGGCGGCTGAACGACAGCACGCGCGGGGTGTTGCTGCCTCCGGCTTTCATCCCAGTGTCCTGGATGATCGTCCCTTCGGTCAGGCGCAGGATTATGGTATCGGGATTATCGCGGGTGGCAAGGAACGCGCCTTCACGCGCGCTGATCGACAGCACCTGCCCCTTGCCGTTGGCCACGCGGGCGAAAATGCCGATCAGGCGGCGGCCATCATCTTCGCTTTCTTCAATTCTCAACGCCATGCGGTCGGCCAGCGTGGTAAACTCGCCAACCTTGATTGATGCGCCGAGCGCGCCTGAGCGCAGTTCGTAATCCAGCTGTTCGTAATAATAGCGGCTGATCGGCTGCACATAAAACACCAGCGCGATATTCACCGCGACCATTGCGAGGGTGATGATATAGGGCATCCGCAGCAGCCGGTTATACGACAGCCCGACCGCGCGCATCGTATCCAGTTCGCTTGACGTGGCGAGTTTGCGAAAAGCCAGCAGCACGCCGAGCAGCAGGCCGAGCGGGATCGCGAGGCTAGCATATTCAGGGACCAGCGCGCCCAGCATCTTAAACACCACGCCCACCGGCCCGCCTTGGACCGCGACGAAATCGAACAATCGCAGCATCTTGTCGAGCGTCAGCAGCGATGCGGCGAGCGCGAATACGCCGAGCATCGGCACCACCGTGAGCCGCAGAATATACCGGTCAATACTGGGGATCAGATTGGGCAAGTGCGGCTTTCGATGGTTCTGCGATGGCTCTAGCGCCTTCGGCTTCGCGCGTCATGTATCCATTCTGGCATCCGCATGATGAGCGCGCGATTTACCAGAAGCGGCTGCCGGGAATGCCTTTGAACGGCCCGGCCTCGCGCGGCGTGATCCAGCCGCCGTAAAAGCCGCCGGGCTGGGGCGTGACCTGCTGTCCGTCAACCTCAACATGGTCAAACGGCGCGGCGTAGAAGGCAATATGGCCAGCGATCCCGGCAAATGCCGGGGTGGGGGAAGGGTAACTCCAGCCTGCACCTTCGATCCGGTCATCGCCGATAACGACATCCCAGTAATGCGCCTGCCCCTTCCATTCGCACAGGCTGCGGGCCGGATTGGGGACAAGATGCGTCATCGCTATGTCAGCGCGCGGGATGTAATAGGTCGGCGGGTGAGAGGTTTCGAGCGTGCGCCACGCAGCATCGCTATCGGCCAGCACGACGCCGCGATGGGCAATGCGGATGTGGCGGGCGGCCAGTTCGGCGACCGCAGGACGGGGATAATCCCACACGCTTTCCTGACCAGGACCGGCGGAATCGGGTTCAGGGTGATGTGGCTGCCGGGTCACGCAGCGCCGCTGCTCATGCTTTTTCCAGCGTGCATTGCAGCGGATGTTGGTTCTGCAAGGCAAAATCCATCACCTGTGTGACCTTGGTCTCGGCAATCTCATAGGGGAAAACGCCGCACACCCCCACGCCGCGTTGGTGAACGTGCAACATCACCCGGGTCGCCTGTTCCAGATCCATGCTGAAAAACCGTTTGAGCACCAGCACCACGAATTCCATCGGGGTGTAATCATCGTTCAGCATCAGCACTTTGTACTGGCTAGGTTTTTTGGGTTTTGACCGGGTTTTGGTGGCGACGCCGATCTGGCTGCCGCCATCATCATCATCATCCTTGCCGCCATCTTCGCCCGCAGCGCGCGAAGGTTCTGCCAGCCGCAGGGGCGGTGCAGCAATAGCGGGAAGGGCGGGGTCGGATTGGATCGGCATAGACCTCCATTATGGGATTTGCCGCCCGAACCGCAAGCGGTTGCTGCGCGGGTTTATCCATTGCGGGCAAAGAAAAGGGCCGGACAAACCCACAAGGTCTGTCCGGCCCAACGCTTTTCAGCGCGCTTTCGTAAACCGGGATTGGGAGAGAGAGGAGAGGCCCGGTTCAGAAACTTGTAATCAGGCAGCCTTCTTAATCTTCTCGGCTGCAACACTGACGCGGTTCGAAATCGGCGCGAACGCTTCGTTGTACAGCTTCACCCACGCTTCGGTGCGCTTGGAACCGTAAGACACCATCGCATCAAAGTTGCGACGAACGATTTCGCCCTGAAGCTGCATCAGTTCGGTCGGCGACTTGATCGCAGCAACCTTCTTGGCATCTTCGGTTACGGTTGCGATTACGGTCTTGCCGGTTTCGACGTTGTCCTTGAGCAGTTCTTGTGCGCCGGCGAAGAAGATCTTGCCGCTTTCCACAACCGCATCAACGGTTCCCTTGCTGAAATCGCCTGCTTCGGCGGCCAGCACTGTGGTCTTGGCGTAAGCGGTCTGGGCGCGGGTCTGAACGTCGGCCAGCATATCCTTGGCGGTCGCGGCGATGTCGGTGTTCTTGGCAGTGGCCATGATGGTATCCTTAAATTTGATGATCGGGTTGGTCTTGGGCGCAGCGGCTTTCTTGGCCAGCACCGGCTTTTTCGCAGCGGGCTTAACAGTTGCCGCCTTCTTGACGGTCTTTGCAGCAGGCTTCTTGGCCACGGCTGCCTTTTTGGCGAGCGGGGCCTTCTTCTTCGGCGCTGCGATTGTTTTGGCGGTCACTGGCTTGACTGGAGTCGCCTTCGTGACCGGCGCGGTCTTTACGACAGGCGCAGCTTCAGTCTTCGGCGCGGTAGCAACCTTGGCAGATGCTTCGGCGTAAGCTTTCTCAGCAGCAGCGTCGATCTTGGCGACCGGGGCAGTGGTTTGAGCGGCAGTTACTTTAATATCGGACATGCTGACCTCGCTTCATGTTGCACTGCACAAAATAGGCAGTGCGGCTGCGAAGTCAAGTGTTTTTGTGCAGTGCACAATTTATCTGCAAGTATATGAAAATATTGTAATTATGCCGAGGTTGCTCGAAAATCGCATGAACCTTCGATGATCACCTCGTCATCACATAGCGTCCCGGCGCATCCTCAATCACGGTATCGCCTTTCCCGCCGGGCGCGCGTGGTCCCGTCGCCGCTACGCGCGCATCAGATTGCTGGTGCACCCATGCAATCCAATGCGGCCACCAGCTGCCCGGATGTTCCTGCGCGCTTTCGACAAACGCTTTCAATGACGGCGCGGTGCTATCGCCGACCCAGTACTGATACTTGCCCGCAGCGGGTGGATTGACCACGCCCGCAATATGGCCCGACCCGGCAAGCAGGAATTCCATTGGCCCAGTAAAGTGCCGGGTGATCCGCCACACGCTTTCAGCCGGGGCAATGTGATCTTCGCGCCCGGCCTGCACAAAACTGGGCGTGGCGACCATGCCAAGGTCAATCGGGGTGCCATCGGCCGATAGCGCGTCGGCAACCACCAGCCGGTTGTCGCGGTACAGATCGCGTAGATAGTCATTGTGCCATTTGGCGGGGAGATTGGTGACGTCGCCGTTCCAGTGCAGCAGATCGAATGCCGGGTAATCTTCCCCAAGCAGGTAATTGTTGACGACATAATTCCAGATCAGATCGCGCCCGCGCAGCGCGTTGAATGCTGCCGCAAGATAGCGCCCGTCAACATACCCATGGGGCGAAAGCTGCCCGATCATTTCGAGCTGCTTTTCGTCGATGAAATTCTTCAGATCGCCGCTTTTTTCAAAATCGACCTGCGCCGTGAAGAAGGTGGCGCTTTTGACCTTGTCTGCTTCTCCCCGGCGGGTGAGAATCGCCAGCGTCGCTGCCAGCGTGGTGCCCGCAACGCAGTAACCGATGGTGTGCACTTGGGGCACGTCTAGCCGCGCTCGGACATGATCAATCGCCTCAATCTGGGCGCGAATGTAATCATCCCACACCACTTCGCCCATCGTCTCGTCAGCCGATTTCCAGCTGACCACGAATACGCTGAGTCCCTGATCCACCGCCCATTTGATGAAACTTTTCTTCGGCGTCAGATCGAGGATGTAGAACCGGTTGATCCATGGCGGAAAGATGATCAGCGGCACTTCCAGCACGGTTTCGGTCGAAGGGCTGTACTGGATAAGCTGAAATAGCGGTGTCTCAGACACCACCTTGCCCGGCGTCGCCGCGAGATTTTCGCCCAGCCGGAACGCGTCGGGATCGGTGTGGGTCAATTGCCCGCGCTTCATATCATTGATCAGGTGCTGCATCCCGCGCACCAGATTTTGCCCGCGGCTTTCCACTGTGCGTTTCATCACTACCGGGTTGAGCAACAGGAAATTGTCCGGGCTCATCGCTTCGGCCATCGCGCTGACTGCGAATTCGAACTGCTGGCGCTTGGCCCGGTCAAGCCCGTCCATGCCCTTTACAGTCGCGCGAAAATAATCGGCGAGCATCAGATAGGTCTGGTGCAACAGTACAGACGCGGGATGTTCACGCCACGCCGGATCGGCAAAGCGGCGGTCACTTTTGGGCAACGCTGCGGCATCGGGCGCTTCGCCCATGCTCATGCCGCCTGCTGCGCCAGCCCCGCCTACCGCGCCAGCCCCTATGCCGGACACAAACCGTTCCATCACGCCCGACCACAATTGCATCTGATCCTGCGCCAGCTTGGCCTGCGCTGCGACCAAACCCTGGGGCAGCCCTTTGGAGATTTGACCAAGCATACTTTGTGAAATGACCAGCCACTGTGCTGGATCGAGAGGATTTGTGCCTTTGACGGCTTTGGCGGCAGCGGCCTTGGTCTGGTGCGCGGCGTAACCGAGCCACATCTGCTGCAATTGCGCGCTGGCGGTGGCCCACTCGCCCAATTCGCCTGCGTCAATGCCCTGTGGCAACAGCGATTCGATCCCTTTGCCGGCCATCATCTCCTGCATCGCGCCGTTCTGCATGTCGAAGAACCCCCTGAGGCTCTCTCCGGCTGCGGCCATCGGGTTTTTGTCGTCTGCCATTGCCTGAACATCCCTTGTTCGTCGCGGTGCATCCTAGTGCCGCCATTCCGGCCAGGCCGCAATTGGCGAAAACGCCTTCCCACCGGCTTGAATATTCGCCTAGGCAGAAAGCGGCGCGCTGGCTAATCATTCCCGCACCCGGCCCCGCCCGATGCCCCGTCCGACGCAAGGTGATGAAGACGATGAATGACCAGTTTTATCGCATGAAGCGGATGCCCCCCTATGTGATTGCGGAGGTCAATGCGATGCGTCACGCCGCCCGGCTTTCGGGGCAGGACATCATCGATCTTGGCATGGGCAATCCCGATCAGCCCCCGCCTGGCCACGTGATCGACAAACTGTGCGAGGTCGCGGCCAAGCCTGATGCGCATGGCTACTCGCAGTCCAAAGGCATTCCCGGGCTGCGCCGCGCGCAGGCGGGATATTATGCCCGCCGGTTTGCGGTTGAGCTTGACCCTGAAACCGAAGTGGTGGTGACGATGGGATCAAAGGAAGGGCTGTCCAGCCTTGCTACGGCGATTATCGCACCGGGCGATGTGGTGCTGGCACCCAACCCGTCGTACCCGATCCACACCTTTGGCTTCATTATCGCAGGCGCAACCATCCGGTCGGTGCCAGCGACCCCGGACGCAGAATACTGGGCCTCGCTCGAACGGGCGATGAACTTCACCGTGCCGCGCCCCAGCGTGCTGGTGGTCAGCTACCCATCGAACCCCACCGCCGAAGTGGTCGATCTGGCGTTTTACGAACGGCTAGTTGCCTGGGCGAAAGAAAATCAGGTCTGGGTGGTCAGCGACCTGGCCTATTCCGAGCTGTATTTTGATGGTCAGCCAACCCCGTCGATCATGCAGGTGCCCGGTGCAAAGGACGTCGCCGTGGAATTCACCAGCATGAGCAAGACATATTCTATGGCGGGCTGGCGGATGGGGTTTGCGGTCGGCAATCAGAAACTGATCGCGGCCCTCACGCGGGTGAAATCCTATCTTGATTACGGCGCGTTCACCCCGGTGCAGGCAGCGGCGTGCGCGGCATTGAACGGGCCGCAAGACATCATCGATGCCAACCGCGCGTTGTATCACAAGCGCCGCGACGTGATGGTCGAAGCGTTCGGCCGGGCGGGCTGGGATATTCCTGCGCCGCCTGCATCAATGTTCGCTTGGGCTCCGCTGCCGCCTGCACTGCGCAGCATGGGCAGCCTTGAATTTTCGAAACAGCTGCTGACCCAGGCGCAAGTCGCGGTCGCGCCCGGTGTGGGTTATGGTGAGAACGGCGAAGGGTATGTCAGAATCGCGATGGTCGAAAACGAACAGCGCCTTCGGCAGGCGGCGCGCAATATCAAACGGTATTTACAATCGGTTGGCGTAAACAGTTCATCGGTCTGAACCGGAAGGCCTAGGCCGACGTTCAAAGGGCCACTACGTATTCCGATCCAAAACCGAAGAATTTCCGTTCAACTTACGTCATCCTTTGTGTAACTTGGGGTTCATTGCAAAAGGAGAGGCCCATGTCGTCCGGAGCCGCACGGCGGCTGACCGACAGGCAGCGCGCTGTAATTGAACGAATTGATCGCCGCGTCCCGATCAAGGTGATCGCGCAGGAACTGGGCGTATCCGAAACCCGGATTAACCAGCACATTCGTGCGCTTAAGAACGTGTATGATGCTGGGAGCCTTGGTGAACTGGTTAAAACCTATCGTGCGGCGCGCCCTCTAGAACCCGCGCCAGACGATCAGGGGAATGCCCTAGGGGTCGCCCCGGATGAAGATTTGTTCAACCCCTTGAGCGAATCTGCATACACAAAAAATCAGATTAACTCAGGCGCAGATTCGCTTGATTTGACATTTCGGGACGATCCGGGCCGACTGGTTCTGAGCGATGCGATGCCGCTGATTGAACAGGCACCGTGGCTCAGGCCGGGCGAACCGAGGGTTGTCCCCGGAGTGCTCGATGGCGATCATGCCGTTCTGTTTCGTCTGGGAGCTATTGTGGGGATTGCCTCTGGCGTCCTTGCAGCAGTGGTGCTGACTGTGACCGCAGCTGTGGCTCTAAGCGATGCAATGAACGGCAAGGCCGATGTCTCTGTGGATACATCTCAAGCTACTGGCTGAGCACCGGCGGCTACGGAGAATGAAAATGAACGAACGTATTTTGGCCGATGCCCATCAACTCAAGAAGCTGGTTCGTGAGGCGGAAGCCATCGCTGACGAATCGATCATTGCAATGGCCCGGCTGAAACAGGCGATGCTGGCCGCGCGCCAGAATCCCGAAGTCGAAGTCCATACCGGGCAGCGCGCGCTGATGCGGTTGACCGAAGCCGAAAGCCAGGCATTGTCAATGTCGAC